>NZ_JASDDJ010000039.1 GCF_030407455.1 Psychrobacter sp. 5A.1 | reverse complement strand
TTAAAGTATTCGATCTGGTATTCTTTTATATTAACTATGGTTATGTCTGATGACAGCATACTTTTTAGAACACCACCCTTTTTGTAATACGTCATCAATATCGGTATCGACTTGATTGCTCCACATAACACCATCGACACGACGTGTATCTCCCTCATTATCGATACCGCCCATCATCGCGCAAGAAGACACCCCAAATAAAGTTATCGGTAAGATAATAGCAATAATGTTTTTTCTCAGTACCTTTTTCACGGTGAACTCCTAACGTGTCATTTTATTTAGGGCGTGTACTCACTTTGAAAATGATGACAAAAATGAGTACACACCCATTACTTAATAAGTAATATTTTTTCAGCGTGAACTAAAATGAAAACTTCCCAAATCATACATCAAAACATTAGCAATGGTAATAAAGTATTAACTTTAGCTAAAAAATGTTTGGTTTAAGTCATTTATTATTCTATGACTTCACAGCTGTGGATAATACGCCCTATTATAAAAGCGCTTAAGTAGATTGTTTTTCATCCATCCTTGTTGTAAAGTTTTGCTTGCTTCCATTGCCTCTATTAGTACTAATTATTGGTACAAAAGTTTATTAATAAAATTGTAATGATAGGATAGCGTTGCCACCTATAAAAGGTAAGGTTACTCTGATAGACGGTTCTTTTTATAGAACAGAATGTAGATTTTCGAAACTATTTTTTAACTATTACTCAATATTCAAGGTACGATGAATGCCTGTTTTTCTATAGTTTAGTCGATGGATATGTTCATGTTGATAATCAAACGGCGAGATAAACCTTAGCCGAATAAAGCAAATAGCAACGACAATACGAGTATATTGACTATACAATAGTATCCCTGAACACTCATGGAATTCAAAATCCTAGGCTACTATCCACAATTAAATTCTACTATATATTGCATTAGATTGCATAAAGGTTAGGGCCTGTCTTCATTTCAAAAATGGTGATAAAAATGAGGTAAATTTCCGTCAGATAATAAACATAGCGTAGATAATATCGGTATATTAACCAGCTGTTTGACGATACTTGGCAAGATTTAGCCATTTATAGACTATTTAGATGACTCTTGAGTGAATTGAAGACATGCCCTAGCTTGTAAGCGAATGATACTCATCACTTAGCCCCTGTTTTCTGACAGGTAAATTCAAGCTTATTAGGAATGACAAATGCAATATCCCATAGCAATTACACCAGGTGATGAAAACACTGCCTATTGCATCATTATTCCAGATATAGTGGGCTGTTATTCAGCTAGCGATGAACCTGTGGATATTTTAGAAAATGCCAAAGAAGCTATTATCCTCCATCTCAGAGGACTAATGGAAGATGGCGAACCCATTCCGATGCCCACCCATAGTGCTAGACATCAAGATAACCCAGATTTTCCAGGGGTATCTTGGGCAGTGGCAGATATTCCGATAGACGCGCTATATGAATGATAGTAAATAACCACCAATGCCTACAATAGCTAAGAGCCGAGCTAACAACAATCAATCAAATGGCATTCCATAGTCAGCTCAATCTAGGCGTGTCCTCATTTTAAAAATGGTGATAAAAATGAGATAAATCGCAGTCAAACAAGGAAAATAGCGCAGATAATATCGAGATATTAGTCAGCTATTTGACGCCGTTTGGCAAGATTTAGCCATTTTCAACCCATTTAGATAACTATCGATTGAATTGAGGACACGCCCTAATCACCAATTATAATTTCTTAGGCCAATTATATGACCCCTTTATACACTGCATTGGCTGTACTGGTTACCTTTATTTGGGGCGTGAACTTTACCTTTATTGCATGGGGGCTCGAAAGCTTTCCGCCACTGATGCTCACTGCCCTACGTTTTTTCTTTACCGCTGTGCCATTGGTTTTGTTTCTCAAGCCCCCTAAATTTAACCGTACATTATTTATTTATGCCATCGGTACTTTTGTCATGCAGTATGCTTTTGTATTCACGGCCATGCATTTGGGTGCATCGGCAGGGTTGACAGCACTATTATTACAAATTCAAATTTTTATCACTGTATTGCTGGCTTACTTCATGTTGGGTGAGGCAGTGAGTCGCATGCAAATCATTGGTATGCTGGTTGGTGTATTAGGGCTTAGCGTGATCGCGCTAAACCTTGGCGGTGATATGCCTTTGGCTGGGTTTGTCTGTATCTTGATTGCAGCAATTGGTTGGAGCTTTGGCAACATTGCATCAAAACAGGCATCAAAACAGGCATCGCAGCAGCAATCAGAAGGGGCTGTTGTCTCACCTACTACTGCAAAAAACAAGGCATCTGCTTTGTCTGCCTTAGCGCTGGTCGTATGGGGTGGTCTCATCGCTTGTGTGACGTTGACCTTATGTTCTCTCATATTTGAGACCGAGGCATGGCAGCTGGCCACATTCACGGCGGCATCGCTCAAGTCATGGCTATCGCTTGGATTTATCGTGTATATCTCGACCTTGATTGGCTTTGGACTGTGGGCGCATCTGCTCAGTCAAAATACAGCTTCTAAAGTTATGCCATTTGCATTATTAGTGCCCGTCTTTGGCATGACAACGTCAGTGCTGCTCACAGGGGAAGTCGTGACATGGTGGAAGATGTTGGCGATGATATTGATATTATCTGGACTGTTACTGGCTAATGTGAAGATAAAACAGGGCAACAAGCACCAGCCAGCGTGACGTTAACTGATTTTTTATAAGTCTGATTTTTTGCCCTAAATTAATTGACCTTAATAATGGGCGATAGCCGTTTGATACTAAACTGACGATCAGAATAAAACACGCAGAGCACCATTTGATGCCCTGCGTGTTTTAGATTAAACGGTATTTACAGGATATTGCGTCTAAATTGTAGATAGGCCATTGTAATCGCTGTCGCATCTTCTATCTGCGGATAATGACCTAGCATAGGCATATTGGTTATATCAGCATTGGGTATCAACTGACGATAACGATCCATCATATGCTGTCCTGAGATGGGGTCTTTGGCACCAGCTATCAATTTCACAGGTACGGTACTGTTGATAATGGCACCGACCCATCGCTCGCGGTACTGCTGGCGTTGGGGTATGTAATTAATCAACTTATGCATCACTGCCAATCCATCATTGTGACTTAACAGCTGCCATAGCGTGTCTATCACCTCTACTGTGGGCTGCGTGTCGGGGCCAAATATCCGCTGTAGACTGCCCGCAAATTTCTGCTTATTAATCAGCTTTGATACCAGAGGACCTAATGGCGATAGCAGTAGCTTCTGTACCAAGATAGGTTTGTGCGTCTCAGGGAATAGACCACCGTTTAAGAAGCATACGCTAGCAATGTGTATCTCAGCACTACCCTCAACTTGTCTGGCTAGCAACTCCTGAGCCACCGTATCACCATAGTCATGCGCTAAAATATGATAATCACTGACGCCCAGTTTTTGCAAAACAGCTTGATAAATATCGGCCTGCTCACTGATTAGATAGCGCGCGTTTTTGGGTTTGGCTGATAACCCAAACCCCAGCATATCGAGGGTGATGACATAATAATGCTCGGTTAGCGCGTCCCACATGCCCTCCCAGTCCCAACTGGCACTAGGATAACCATGAATCAATAGCAATACAGGCGCGCTTTTATCCCCTGCATATCGAGTAAAGATTTGATGCCCATGAATGGATTCATATTGCCCCTGCCGTTGCCACTCATCAAGAGTTATCATTAGAGACTTACTCCTCAAATGATGGGTCGGTGCGGCGCAATTTTCTCAATAATGCAGGCCATGCGATATCGCCATTCGCGCCACGGGTGACTTGCTCAGATGCCGCTTGGATACCGGCCAATATTTGTGCTGGTATCGGCGTCAAGGCTCCTCCTCCGCTCTGCGCTTTGATCTGAATCTCACACGCTCTTTGCATGATATACATGTACAAGAACGCATTGGCAACCGTATCGGCACAGGTGAGTAGACCATGATTGCGCAAAATCATAAAGTTAGCATCGCCTAAATCAGCAACCAAACGGACCTTTTCTTCAGGGTTTAATGCAACGCCTTCGTAGTCATGGTATGCCAAGTTAGATAGCGGAAATAATGATTGTTGCGAGATGGGTAGTAAGCCTTTTTCTTGCGCTGAGACGGCAACGCCATCATTTGTGTGCAGATGGATAACGCAATGCGCATCGTCGCGAGCCTCGTGCACAGCACTATGAATGATAAATCCAGCTGGATTTACGTCGAACTCTGATGGCGCTACTTTTTCGCCTGCTTTATTGACCTTGACCAAACTAGAAGCGGTAATCTCTTCGAATAACATCCCGTACGGATTGATTAAAAACTCATCCTCAGTACCTGGTACTCGCGCAGAGATATGAGTAAATACCAAATCGTCCCAGCCATAAGAGGCAATCATTCGATAACAGGCGGCAAGATTTACGCGCATCTGCCACTCTTGTTCGCTCATATTATGGTGTACACTCGAGGTTGAATCCGTTGATGTCGCGGTTTGCATAGTTGTTTGCATGGTGTATTCCTTTACTGTGTTAGATATCTTGAATGATTACTTTACACCATTTCATAAAACCAAATCTGTCAAAAATATTAAGGCATATTTATCTAGAGCATGCCTTCAATTCAAACGATCGTCATCTAACTGGGCTAATGGCCATGATGAACCCTGCCTAATTTGAATATATAAAACCATCTCAGAAAACACCCCAACATCTAACGTATTATAGTTAGCATCAACTGCCTTAACATCTTCTTAACAGACCACTTGCTATGGTAAGGAATGACGTTTCCTACCATCCTGTTGAGAAGTATCTGTATGCCAATATCTCAAGCTATCAAGACCAATGTGCTCAAAATCAACGCGCCCAACGCCAATAAAAGAAACCGCTATCTAAGCAAGCTCTATGATCGTGAGATAAACCTCAGTTATCTTATTATCATCGTGGCTTTATATTTGGTAGCGACTGCAAATATTGGTTTCTTTGAGCAGGTGCTGGCTGTCTATCCATTTAGCAAAAACGTCGGATTTATCCTGTCTATTACAGGTTTGTTATTCGGATTGATGTGGCTGGTATTACAGCTGCTTTGCTATCGTCCCATTGCCAAACCAGTATTGATTACGCTGCTGATTATCGCTGCCATCTGCGGGTATTTTACCAATGCTTATGGGACGATATTTGACACCAACATGCTGATCAACAGTCTGGAGACCGATCAAGCAGAGGCGATGGGATTGTTTGCCCCTAGCATGGTCATTCGGGTGCTTATATTAGGCGTGTTGCCAGCATTTATCATTAGCAAAATTCGTCTAAAACGCTTTACTTGGCAGCGAGGCATTCTGCAAAAAACGGCAACCTTAATCCTATCTGTTGCGCTAATCGCCGTTTGCATTTTGCCGTTTGGTGACCAGTACGCCAGCTTCTTTCGTCAACATAAACAAGTCCGTTCTTATGCCAATCCGATTACGCCTATTTACTCTACGATCAAACTTGGTGAAAACTATGTCGATGAGTTACGCCGTCCTGATACTTTGGCACTGCATGCGACAGATGCGAAACGCGTGGCATCTGCTAATAGTGTGAATGGCAGCGGCAAACCAAAACTAATGGTGTTTGTGGTTGGCGAAACGGCTCGCGCAGATCACTTCGGCTTGAACGGCTATACACGCAATACCACACCGCTGCTCTCAAAGCAGTCAGACCTCTATAGCTTTCAGAACGCTGTCTCCTGCGGCACCTCTACGGCCTACTCCGTACCTTGCATGTTCAGTTATGCAAATCGAGCAGACTACGATATCGATAAAGCCCCGTATCATGAAAACGTATTAGATACACTAAACAAGCAAGGGGTCAATGTCATTTGGCGCGACAATAACTCTAGCTCAAAAGGCGTGGCTGATCGCGTTACTTTTGAAGACTATAAAACGTCCGACACAAACCCCAACTGTGATGTCGAATGCCGAGATATCGGCATGCTTGATGGTTTTGATAAACTGGTTAAATCAGGCAGCTCACCGAAAGATACGCCTAAAGACACGCCTAAAGACACGCTTATCTTATTGCATCAAATGGGCAATCATGGCCCCGCCTATTATCAGCGCTATCCTAAAGAATTTGAAGCGTATAACCCTGTCTGCATGACCAATGAGCTGTCCAAATGTGATGCTCAGTCCGTGATAAACGGCTACGATAATGCGATTCGTTATACCGATTATTTTTTGAATAATGTGATCGATACGCTAAAGCCTTATGAGCAAGATTATGATGTGGTAATGGTATATATTAGTGATCATGGGGAGAGTTTGGGTGAAAATAATATCTACCTGCACGGCCTGCCCTATAAGTTTGCGCCAGACAGCCAAAAAAATGTGCCTACGATAGTTTGGTCGCCCGATAGTAATAGTATCGATGCGGACAGTCTTTCTAGTATGGTCAGTCAGCCTGTGTCACACGATTTTATTACGCCGACATTGCTTAGCTTCTTTGACATTACCACCGATGAAATCAAAGGTGCAGCAACTTTTTTTAAACTGGCCCATTCCAAGTGATTCATTTAGAACAACTCATTCCAAATGACTTATTAAAAGTGATTTGTTAAAAATAGCTCACTACATTCGTTTTTATATTACTCAGTCCTTTTAGGTAACCACTATTTTTTAGGTCAGCATCATGTACAAGATACTCGTTATTGAAGACAACCCCGATATCGTGGCCAATATCTATGCTTTTTTTGAGCCAAAAGGGTTTGAGTTGGACAACGCACATAACGGCTATAGCGGATTAACACTTGCTGCAAACAACCGCTATGACGTGATACTACTAGATGTGATGTTACCGGGTATGGATGGCACGCAGCTGTGCAAAAAACTCAGAGAAGAGCTGCATGACAAAACGCCTGTACTCATGCTCACGGCTCGCGATACAATCTTGGATAAAGTCGCTGGGTTTGATAGCGGCGCTGACGATTATTTGGTCAAGCCGTTTTCGCTGGTTGAGTTGGAGTGCCGTATCAAAGCGCTCATACGTCGCCATGAAGACGATCATTTTGCCCACAGTATTGCTGTCGGAGCGTTGTCCTTAAACAATAGTGAGCATACCATTATGCGCGACGGACAATCACTGAAGCTTACCCCAACTGGCTTTAAAATATTGCATATCCTCATGAGTGCAGCGCCTAGAGTCGTCAGTAAAGCTGAGATTGAAGAAAAAGTGTGGGGGCTAGACATACCCAGTAGTGATGCACTGCGCACCCATATGCACAGCGTGCGTGCGCAGGTTGATAAGCCATTTGACACACCTATGATAGTCACAGTACCTGGCGTGGGTTATCAAGTTGTTGACCCTAAAAAAACAGCAAGCGCGTAGTCGTGATTGCAGCATGAATTAAATAAACCTCATGTGACTTACTAACTGACTTACCGTATCGTATTTATTGCTCTATTATATACAGCCATGTTATATATCGCCTTCTTCTATTAAGTTGTCTTACGCCATGCTCAATATAGACTCGATAGCCAATAAGTTCAGACTGTCCTATTTCATATTTGCGTTATTACTGTGCGCAGCTTTTGTCAGTATTTTCTTATACGCAGAGAATAGAATAGAGCAAGATTTGGTCAAGGCTCGCCTGTTACAACAGCTCGAGCTCAGTCAAGAAAAGTATGGTGACCAGCCTATTTACACAGCTGATCCAGGTATAAAAATTTACCGTTACGATAAAGCACCTGCCAGTCTACAGGCGATAGCGAATGATACGGTGCAAGAGACCTCTGTCTCTGTCAATGAATCATCAAAAGAAGGCCATACCAATCTTCATCTTTTTTCTTATAACCAAGACGGTCAAACCTATATTTTGACCTACTTAGAAAACACCGAAATGGTGATGGGAAATTATCCAGTCTTGGCGATATTCGAGCATTTAGAAGATATATTTGCAGATACGCTAAAAGTAGCGGTGATTTTGAGCTTACTTATCGCCGCTATTTTTTCTCAATTGTCCTCCAAACAAATCATCAAGCCTCTATTGGATTTAAAGCGAGCCGTTGAGACCGATCATCACAACTTAAGCGATTTGACTCATTTGCCGTCTGAGGTTGGTGTCTTGGCAAGGGCTATCGATGAAAAAAATCACAAGCTGGAGCAATATCTCAAACGCGAGCAACTGTTTACTGGTGATGTCAGCCACGAGTTACGCACACCGTTGACCATTATTATGGGAGCCTCTGAAGTAATCGCCTCGCAATTAGACGCTGACAGCCATTTAAATGAGTTCACCAATCGCATCAGTACCACGGCCAAAGAAACTTCTGAGATTATCACCGCCTTGCTCCTACTATCGCGCGCGCCTGAAAAGTTAGACGCACCGCAAACCTCTATCAACAGTATCGCCTTATCTGAAATGCAACGCCTAAAATATTTGCTGCGTTATAAGCCTGTCACTTGTCAGATATTTGCTGAGCAGGAATACAGCGCTTACGTACGTCCCGAACTCCTAAAAATGGCACTAGGCAACCTTATAAAAAATGCGTTTCAATATACCGATGAGGGCGAAGTAACCATTACTATCGATGACGAAAAAATCACAGTAACAGATACTGGCTTAGGTATTCCTGAAGCGATGATGCCTCTATTATATGAACGGTTTGAGCGATTAGAGTCTCAATATAAAGATGAGACGACAGGAATGGCTCTGCCACCAGATAGTAATATCAGACATAAGGTTGAAGGCTCAGGTCTAGGACTCAGTATCGTCCAACGCATCATGTCACATATGGGCTGGCAGCTCACTCACCAAGCCAATCACTTAGGGGGCAGTACCTTTAGTATTTATTATAAATAACCTCTGTGATAGTCCAAAGATACCCTTGTTTCGCAATCATAACTACTGATTGCGAAACGACAAATTTAAACAACCATGACGCTTTATTCTCACCTCTCTATATCCTCTTAACGGTTTCTTAACCTCTCCCGTCTTATACTCAGGCTATCTTAATTTTAATAGACCATTAAGAATGCCCTATGAAGCAAATCACTCATACCAACCTTATAGACCCATCAGCCGAGCATAGTTCTATCAATCAGACGACGCATGATAGTGCACTTGCAGCTGACAGCTTCGCAGGTCATGCCAAAGGCAAAACGGGAATCCAACGCATTATAAAAGCCACTGGTTACTCTATAGATGGCTTTAAAGCCGCATATAAATTTGAAGCGGCTTTTAGACAAGTGGTATGGCTCAATTTTGCGCTACTGGCAGCTGTCATCGTTATGCCTTTTGCACTTGGTATAAAGATGATGCTGGTCGCCGCTTCTTTTTTGTCGTTGATTGTCGAGCTGCTCAATACAGGACTCGAAGCCTGTGTCGACCATACTTCGACCGCCAAGCATCCACTCGCAAAAATCGCAAAAGATGTCGGCTCTGCGGCACAGTTTTTGGCGTTATGCCTCTTAATGGTTTTGTGGCTAATGGCGTTGTCTGCGCTATTTTATTAAAGTCTGCTCTATTTTATTAAAGCATGGCGAGCATTCGCATAACAGCGAAACGCGCTGCTAGCATTATTTTAGAAAAATAATAGAACGAAGGTCGTATTAGGATCTATCAACATCGCATATACGTTATCAGGTGTAGTCATGACTTTAGAAAACAACGCAATGACTTGGGACTGGCTAAAATTACTGTGCGTGACCATCATTGCTACATTGGTTGTTGAGCATAGTCAGTTGGACATACGCATCAGTGAGCTTTTTTATAACAATGGTCACTGGCTACTCGAAAAAGGCGCGCAGCCCTATGCATTTATTTTTTATGATTTACCCAAAGCATTATTGATTCTACTGGCTGTCTATCTCATAGCCGTTTTAATCATCAAGTACAGACGGCCTTTGCCCCACGCCGCTTCGCTGAATCGTAGTAAATTTGGTACGTTTTTAATGCCTTTGCCTGTGCGAGAGATAAGCTACCTATTGATTATATTAGCACTTGTACCTGCTACCATTGCTATGCTCAAAGGCGTCACTCATGTCAGCTGCCCAAATGACTTGGTTATTTTTAATGGGGATTTGCCTTATCTCAATCTTTGGCAAAACATCGTAGCAGCAACGCCTGCCAAATGCTTTCCAGCGGCTCACGCCAGCGCAGGATTTTCTTTATATGGACTGGCTTTTTTACCGACGTTGAAAAAGTATCGCTATCAAATATTTACCACAGTCACGATCTTAGGGTGGACAATGGGAGTGTATAAGATGCTGTTTGGCGATCATTTCTTTAGTCATACATTGGTCTCAATGCTGCTGTCATTAACCATAGCCTGTGCGCTCGCAGCCCTATTTTTCAAACAATCAATTAAAAATAAAGTAAACAGCACTAGGGCGTGTCCTCAATTCAAACGAGTGTCCTCTAAATGGGCTAAAAACAGCTAAATTTTGCCAAACATCGTCAAATAGTTGGTCAATATCTCGATATTATCTGCACTATTTTCCTTGTTTGACGGCAATTTATCTCATTTTTATCACCATTTTTAGAATGATGACACGCCCTAAAGACAATAAAAAAAGAGGCGCTAACATTCGCTTGTCTAACATTACGCCATTCAACCCTTAACCTTAAAACCAGTACTTAGCATCAAGGTTTAGACATAATTGAAATCGATAATGCGATATTTATTAAGATAGCACTACTAAGTATTTGAAAAACCCTGTATAAATAACAAACAATCATCGGCTGACTGTCAGTGCGATGGTTAAATACTCAACACGCCCTAAGCAAACGCATAGATGGCGCTTGTGAATCAAAGGCTTTATTTCAATAATCTGCAAAGGAATGTAGTGATGCGCTTATTATTTACTAAGCCAAAAACCTCGCCTGTCTATTCCTTTTTGACCATTCCATTACTGCTCGCAAGCGCTGTAGCTGATAGCCATGCTGCTAGCTACACCATCAACCCTGCCAATACTCACATACGATTTTCCATTGAACGCTTCAAAAATTCGACCACGACTGGTGGCTTTTATGATATCAGAGGTCAATTGCAATACAATCCGAGCCTAAAAACAGGCGACATCTCATTAATCATACCGATAGATTCTTTAAATACAGGCAATCCCTCCTTTAATGATAGCTTAACAGGGCCTGATTTTTTTGATGTGCAGCAATATCCCTCGGCGCATTTTAAGTCAACGAAGTGGCATTTTAATCGCGACAAAAAAAGCCCACAGGTCTCACAAATAGATGGCCAACTGACATTGCATGGCGAGACACATCCAATTAGCCTAACCGCGACTAAGTTTGATTGTTATCTAAACACGAGCATCAGAAAGTATGTGTGCGGCGGCGATTTCACTGCCACGATTGATCGCACAAAATGGAATATACACAAATTCTCTTGGTTTGGACTGACTAAAAACCTCGCCTTAAACATCAAAGTTGAGGCTACTAAACAGTAGCAATTTTGATGTCTCGACAGTGTTTTTTATGATACTGATTTTTATCACCATTTTCAAAATGAGGACACACCCTAGTAGAAATGAGTGGTGATTTGTGGGCATTTTATGAGAAGGTATAAGGGATGATTGATCAGTATTGGAAGGACATTATGAAACCACTTTTTGCGGTCATGCCAGCATTATCATTTTCAGTGGTCATAGGATTTGGCGCCTCTACCGTAGCGATGGCCGCTAGCGTCAGTTTTCAAGAAAATACTTTGCCTAGCAGCACAAGCTTACCCAATATAAGTCCCACCAATAGTGCGCTTGCCAATCGCGGTGCTTACGTGGCTCGTACAGCCGACTGTATGGCCTGTCACCGTGAAAACTATAGTGGCGGCGTGCCGATTGAGACGCCCGTTGGCAATATTTACTCAACCAATATCACACCTTCTAAGAAATACGGTATAGGTAATTATACTGAAGCTGATTTTAAAAAAGCCTTGCAAAAAGGTCGCACACCAAATCATCAGCTTTATCCTGCTATGCCTTACCCGTCTTATCATGGCATGACAGATGAGGATATTAGTGCCTTATTCGCCTATTTTCAGACCGTTCCCATCGTAGACAAACCGCCTGAGAAGACCACACGCCTGCCTTTCCCACTAAGTATCCGTAGCTTAATGCGGGCATGGAATGTCATCAACCTACCCTCTACTGAAAATCGATCAGGACTGACTCAAACCCAGCAGCGCGGTGAATATTTGGTCAATAACCGAGAGCACTGCGGCACATGCCATACGCCGCGCAACTCAACCCAAGGTCTGGATAAAGACCGTTACTTGTCTGGTGCACCACTCGGTAAATGGTTTGCACCAAATATCACACCGGACGACGATACAGGCATTGGTCGCTGGAGCGAAATGGATATTATGACTTACCTGCGTACAGGAACCCTTGATAAGCGCGCTTACGCGGGCGGCCCGATGGCAGAAGCAGTGGCGCATAGTACGCGTTATCTCACTGATGAAGACCTGATAGCGATGGCTGACTATTTAAAAGTCGTTCCAGCCATTAAAACCGATGATTATCTGATACCAGTCAATGTGTCTCGCCTGCCTCAGCCAGTCAGCGATTCCATTACTTACGACGTGCTTGAGCAAAAAGACTATCTGGCACAGGCAAAAGCCGAGACGGTTACTAGTGCAAATAGCAGGGTCAGCTCCCACGATGCGAATAATAGCAATTCGTCAAAAGACTTATATCTCATCCATTGTGCCAGTTGTCATGGTGTCGATGGTTACGCTCAGCCCGATGCCCGCTATGCCTCTATCGTAGGTCTGAGTAGTATTCGCCGCACAAAGCCTGATGCACTCATTGGCGTGATTGCCTTTGGGGCAAAAGGTGCTTTTAACACGGCGCCCAAAATGCCCAGTTTTTCAGAAGACTTAAGTCCTGCGCAGATTGCTAATATTACTAACTACGTACGAGTCAAATTTGGTGGTTTACCAAATAGCGATGTTAGCACCGCTGACGTCACGCGCGTGATAAAAGAAAAAGTTAACCCTAGAACTGGTAATTTATAATACCGCAAAAACTCAGCACGATAAGGATAATCCTATGAATGACCTGCTCCAATCCCCTACTCGGCGACAATTGCTCTCCATGATAGGCAAAACGGCAGGCGCAACCGCTATGTATCAAGCGATGACCACGTTGGGGTTTGCATCTGAGTCGAGCTTTAAAGAAGAAATGAATCTTAAGGGCGCACCGGCTGGCGCCAGCATCGTGATTTTGGGCGCAGGATTGGGTGGCCTGACTGCCGCCTATGAGCTACGTAAAGCGGGTTATAAAGTCACCGTGCTAGAGTACCAAAATCGTGGCGGCGGACGTAGTTGGACACTTAATAGTGGTGACAAATATACTGAGCTTGGCGGTGCTGAGGTCACTTGCGACTTCGAAAAAGGCAATTACTTCAATGGTGGGCCATGGCGATTGCCAATACATCATTACGCGGTCTTTCATTATTGCAAAAAATTTGGCGTGGCATTGCAGCCCTTTATACAGACCAATGATCGCGCTTATCTGCATCGTACCAATCACTTCGATGGTGCGCCGCAGCGCTTGGGCGAAGTACAAAGCGATATTCGCGGTTATGTGTCAGAGTTATTGTCCAAAGCCGTCAATAAAGGCAGTCTCGATAGTACGGTCAATAAAGAGGACAAAGAAAAATTACTCGAAGGCTTAAAAGGCTGGGGCGTCCTTGATACTAACTATCGCTATGTCAAAAGCCATGAGACTGGTAAGCATCGTGGCTATAGCGTATACCCTGGTGGTGGTTTGATGCCAGATGCCAAGCCATCAACCCCCATACCGATGGACAAATTATTAGACTCAGGCATGTGGTCAGATATTTATACCAACTATACCGTTCATGTCCATCAACCAGCGATGTTTCAACCCGTCGGCGGCATGGGAAAAATCGGTGATGCTTTCACGCGCGAGTGTCGCGAGATGATTACCTTCAACGCCAAAGTCACTAAAATCAATCAAGACGAGACTGGTGTTACCGTTGACTATGTCGATAGCAATAGCCTTGACGGTGCTACCAAGACAGTGCGCGCAGATTGGTGCATCTGTACGATTCCTTTATCCATACTGACGCAGATTGATATCAATGTCTCCGCGTCAATGAAGCAAGCAATGGCAGCCGTTCCTTATGATAGCTCTTACAAAGTGGGCTTGGAGTTCAAACGACGGTTTTGGGAAGAAGATGAATGGATCTATGGTGGCATCACTTATACCGATATGCCTATCTCACAAATCTCCTATCCGTCACAAGATATGTTTAGCTCAGGCTCGGGCGTGATACTTGGCGCGTATGGATTTGGGGAAGCCTCGTACAAATTTAACTCGTTGACACCCAAAGAACGTATCAATGCAGCACTTGCTTATGGCAAACGGATTCATCCACAATATACTAAGGAATTTCGCGCTGGCACGTCCGTCGCATGGCATCGTATCCCTTGGTCACTTGGCTGTTATGGTATCTGGAGCGAGTCCAGTCGTGAGCAGTATTACGACACACTCTGTGAGATTGATCACCGTATCGTACTGGCAGGTGAGCATTGCTCACATATTCCCGCATGGCAAGAAGGAGCGATACTGTCTGGTATGGATGCCGCCAAACGCTTGCATCAGAAAGCCAAAAGTCTGGGGTAGCAAGTATGCCATCAAGCATATTAAGGACAATCATAAAGATGATGACATCAAACCCAATCAAATCATTTAACCCGCTCAGCTCAGGCAAAGCAATAATGACACTCATAGTTGGCGGGTCAATAATGTTATCAAGCTGTAGTCAGTATAAAGCAGAAAACGCAGTTACTATCGCTAGCCAGCAAATAGCGCCAATGGTATTTGACAACAATTTTGACCATCACGCCAGTCGTAATCAGGGTGCATGGGGCGGTGTGTATATGTCCAAAGCAGCACTGTCTGAACCTACCAGTAATATCATCGATGTCCGCTCAATACCAAAGATGAGCGATGATGCCAGCCTGCAAAAATGGCTCATAAAGTTTGAAGGCAGCACACAAGGCAAAACGGGATTTTTTACCATCAATGGTAAAAAACTCTACGATGACTCTTGTGCTGGTTGTCATATGCAAAAAGGTGAAGGTGCGCAAGGCGCAGGTTACTTCCCGCCATTGGCCAATAACAGCAAAATGCAATCGAAGTACTATATTATTAGTGTCGTTATCAATGGCCTGCGCGGTATGCCATCATTCCACCGCATGATGAGCGATGAGCAAATAGCAGCTGTCACACAATACGTGCATAGCGATCTAAATAGTTTCACTGATACAGTGACTACTGCTAATGTCGCACAACTACGCCATGATTTCCCACCAAGTTCAGATCCTAGTGAATAAGTGAGTTTAGCTATTTCATCAAGCACCTTGACTTATGAAATGAGGACACACCCTAGTTTTAAATACGTTTGGGCGGTACAGAATACGTGCCAACTACGTGAGCCACGGCATCATCAGAGCCTTCTGAATAAAGAGACACCTCACCTACTATCAGCGTACGCCCTACTTTCATCAAGGTACATTCGGCGATAATACGAGCATCTGCTGATGGCTTACGCAAAAAGTTGATGGTCAGACTTGTCGTTACTGTCAGTGGAACAATGCCGATTCTTCCGAGTATCGCCACATAGATAGCGACATCAGCCACGGCCATCATGACGGGGCCAGAGACTGTGCCACCAGGGCGCAGCTCATCTATACCAATATCGTGCGATAAGATCGCGCCTTTTTCACTAACTGCCTCGACGACACATTTGGTTTGTGGAAATTCCAATGCCATAAAGGCACTGATTTCTTCTTTGGTTGCAGACATAATTCTTCCTTGAATTGAACGGTCCTTGTTACTGCACTTAATACTTCGATTTTACTGAATAGCTTTATATCGTTATCGCTGACTACCAAAATAGGCCATTAGCTTTTGCGGCTGCGCACTTTTAGTTTTATAGATGATGACCTGCCAGCTTTACCCACTAATGTACCACTGGCGTCCCTTCCGTACTGAAGGCAAATCCTTTATTGCTAAAGTTACCAATCATAACCGCTTCGATAACTGGTTTAACCGTTTCATCTATGCCTTCGACTTCGATAATAAAGTTGGCACCTGAGCCACCTTTATTCTCTTCTTTTTCGACGATATAATTGAGCGTGGCCATCGCTGGTAGCTCGATGGGTTTGTCTAGATATGACTTTACCAGTGCCCCATCCGTATCGTAATAATCAATTTTATTGATATACAGTGATTTTTTGAACGTCGTATTACGCACGCTCAGCGTCGCCGACAGTAGCACTTTGCGAGCGTCTCTATCGGTATAGATATCAGAATAAATCGGCACATAAAAGGTTTGTTTATAACCGAACTGACTGTGATCCACGTCTGAGGTAATCTCTAATGCTTCAATCGGATCTTGTTGATGCTCAGATAGAAGGACGTTCGGGTCTTGTGCGGACTCATCACAGCCTGACAGCAGTGCCATTACAGCGATCAATAGAACGGAGACTCTGCGCTTATTCATAATAATTCCCCTGTGGCCTCGGCATCACTGTGATTGGCAAACCGTTATTTTATTTTTACACCTTTATTTTCACACCTTTATTTTTACACCCACACTACGTAAGAACTGGTTGATGTGTTTATTGGCACCATAAATAACCAATACATCTCGCTCTTGCAATACCTGCTCAGGCATCGCCAAACCTTGAATACTAGGCTTACTCTGCGTACGACCAAAGCTGTCTTCATAATACTCATAGCGCATGGTACTAAGCAATCGGATATTGAACCTTTGCTCCAACTGTAACTCATCAACAGTGTTACCGATTAGAACGTTTGGAATCTTAATCTCTACCATACTGAAGTTATCGCTCAACTCAAACGAATCGACAAAGTAACGTAGCGACAGTCGTTTGGCCCAGCGATTGGCTGCTTCTTTTTCAGGGTGAATCAAATCATCTACACCGATAGCTTGTAAGACTTTTTCGTGCAGCGGGTTGATACTACGGCTGATTAAACGTTTGGCTTTTAAGGTTTTAAACAGTGCCGTTGCCATGACGTTCGCACCTTGGTCTTCCCCAATGGCTACGATAACAATATCAGTATCAGCGATTGGTAATCCACTAACAGCATACTCGTCGGTGGCATCCATACAGAGAGTATGAGAGATGACTTCTTTATAGGCTTCTACCCTTTGCATACTACTATCAATGGCAATCACTTCATGGCCTTGACTGGTCAACGCCGAACCCAGCGATGCACCGAAATTCCCTAGACCTACGATGATATATCTCATAATCTTTATGACCTTCTTCTAGTATTTTTTGCTATTTTTTAAAAGCGAACCCGTTTGTTTTTTATGGATTAGTTAATCGTAATCTCTTCAGTGGGATAGCGATAATTACGCTGACGCATATTCTTGAGCAGCGCAATAAATATCGTCAGCATACTGACACGCCCAACGAACATAATGACCGAAACCACGATTTTACTGAAATCTGATAAGTCTGCCGTCAAGTTCAAACTGAGACCCACTGTGCTGTAAGCTGAGAAACACTCAAACACCACTTTAATCAAGTCAAGCTCTGGCTGATCATAACTAATGAGCGTCACGCCCGTACCGATGACGAGTAATGACAACCACATAATAGAAAACGCGCGGCGTACGGAAATCTCCGCAATTTCCCGTTTAAATACCTCTATCTTGGTCTGCCCACGCGCCAGACTCAACGTATTCAATAGCGCAATCGCAAAGGTACTGGTCTTGATACCACCACCTGTCGAGTTTGGCGAGGCACCAATCCACATCAAAAATATCGTCAGCATCACCGTTGGAAACGTAAGCTCACCCATATCAATGACATTGAATCCTGCCGTACGCGGAGTAGCAGCAGTGAAGAAGCCTGTCACTAGCTTCCCAAAGAAACTGGCATGGTCAGCGAGCACGTTATTGTATTCAAATATCATCACGCCGATCAGACCGACCAGCAATAACGCACCTGTGGTAATCAAAGTAATACGGCTATTAATATTGAGCAACCAGGGTTGATAAATGTAGCGCTGGTCATGACGATATATCAGCCGCTGAGCACGATGACGCAAATACCGTAGGACATTGATGACGATGGTAAAGCCCATGCCACCAAAGATAAATGTCATCGCCAGAATCAGCTGTAGCGGATAATTAAAACGTAGTGAATCGTCATACAAACCAGCGCTAAAGGTAGAAAACCCAGCATTACAAAAGGCAGAAATCGCGTGAAAAACAGAAAAGAATAACTGTTCAGACCAATTTATATCGGGGATGTCGTAGATGCTAATATAAATCAATGCAGCCGCTACTGCCTCGACAGCAAAGGTGACATACAAGATAGACTTGAGTGTCGAGACCACATTACCCATACCGCGCATGTAAGACATCTCGCTGATACTTGCTTGCGTCTCATAGCTGACACCGCCCTTAAAAAAGTAACTAAAATACGTCACAAAGGTCAGGATACCTAAGCCACCGATTTGTATCAGCCCCATGATGATAACTTGCCCAAAAGTCGTAAAATAAGTCGCTGTATCCACGACGATAAGTCCTGTCACGCAAACTGCACTGGTCGCAGTAAATAACGCATCAATAAAAGACAGTGGCTGGGTCGTCGCATTGGGCATCATTAGTAGTAGCGCGCCAACCAATATCACTACTAAAAAGCTCAGAATAAAAAACTGTGCAGGGTGCAGAAAGGTACGATTGAGATTAAAATTATGATCAGAGAGTTCACGGATAAAGGTGACAAATACAGCTATTTTTATCGCGACAAACCCATCAACCGCAGCGGACAATCCCGAGCGTACTAGGTCTGTGAAATGCGCAGTCAATAGAACGATAATCGCGATGCTGGTCAATGTGTCAAAGACAGCAACTTTATTGAAGGTTAGCGGTTTTTTTGTGTAAATATAACGACCAGCAGTCACTATAAAACTTAAAAAGATAATCACTAGATAAAAAATATGGAACACTTGCTGTAGCCACGTCGGTAGTGTAAAACCACTATCGAATAGAGCAATAGCTACTCCGATGACACTAATGAGAATCGTAAAATTGTTTAATAATCGATAACGCGTGGCTGCATTCATAGCCTGAGTCCATGACAACGATAACCACGATACTTATACTCCTTTTTTATCGTATCTACAAAAAGTGATTTAAGTTAATCGTAACCAATTATTGAGCCAGAATAGACACTGATTGTGAAAACAACATGAAAGGATACTCGCAAGGACATAGCGTATTTAATAGGTTTTCAGTTTGATAGATATTTACTAAACATCTTCTTTGGCTACCCTCGCTATTTTCACTCCACCCCATGTCACTAGAGCCACACCAATAGCTATTAACGTAGCACCTAAGAATAAGCCTTCTGGTGGCTGCTCTCCTTGCAAGAGTATAGCGACGGGAACACCGACGATGGCCCCTACCGAGCCTAACAAGCTCAGTAATACTGGTCCGCCTGTTTTTTGCAGCAGAAATAATAGTAAAAACTGACCAGCAAATACACAAGATTGGACAGCGATTAAACCTAGTGGCAACAGCCCTTCTTGTGGTATATCGATAGAAAAATCAGACATCATACTGAATAAGCCTAGCAGGAGTGCCGCCGCAATCAGCATACCTGGAGCCAGTGCGCTAGGAGATGCCTCATCAGGCCAGCGTAGTGTGCGATATATATTGCCAATGGCTAACAGCATAGGGCCACAAAGCGCTATTAATATCCAAAAAATACTGGCATCTGGTGCAGAGAATTTATGCACAGCCAATACCCCAGCCCCCCACAGTGCGGTAGCCACGCCAGAAGCACGGATGACATTGAATGTCTCTATGCGTAGGGCCAGTGCCCCGAGGTAGGTAAGAAGTGGTGGTAGCGAGATAGTCAGCGCAACGAAACCTGCCCCGACATGAGGGATAGCAGAAAACAGCAGTAAATTGGACCCTGCAACGCTGACCAGTGCAGCGATAAAATAGTACTCAAAACTACGCGTGCTAAACGGCGGTGGCTCATGCCTTACTAGTGCAACAATTGATAATATAAAAGCCGCACCAGTGATGGACCAAAACAGAAAGGCTAATGGCGTCAAACCTATGTCGCCTGCATATTTCGCCAAATTGGTCGAGATACCGGTGAGTGCACCGCCAGTTAACAAGCAAGCGAAAGGAATCAGCCATGTGTTTCTGTCGCGAGATATTTGCTGTTCCGTAGGCTCACTCATCAACGATCCTATAAGCTTTGTACCGCTTTGCTTGCCGCGTCGATAGCACCAGCGACATAGCCAGGGAACGCCTCTGACCACTCACTACCGCAACCTGTTAGACAGTCCTGCCACTCGCCTGTCTTTGGTTTTGATGGCGGGGCTACAGCATGCTGCCCTGAGCCACTCGCATCGGCAGCGGTCGCGGTAAATATATCTTGAGACCAGTCTTTGATATATTCAGCCTTTGGTTTGTCTGCTTGCACACCAAATAGACGTACCATTTGCGCGCGGCAATGTGCTTTCAGCGCCATCTCCGAAACACTTTGGCGTACCTTAACGGGAACACCAAAGAAACCAAACACAGCGCCTTCGCCTTCTACTAGTGAGGCATCGTGAATCTCCGTAAGCGGCCCTATCGCACTTCGTGCTGCACCCGAGAGACCGTTATCTCGCCAAAATGGTGAGTCATAAACGGCCACATACTTGGCATGGGGCGCCATCCAAGTGTCGGTCTCTTGCCACTCTATCGCTAAATCTTGCGGTAAAGCAGGTTCAAATACGATATTACTAACCGCCAACCGCGGTGGTAGCGCAAGTAATACATGCTGCGCTTGATAAGTGATTATTTGACCAGCGTTGATATGTTCAGAGCCATATTCGCTGTCTATTTTAATATGCTGACCAGCCTTGGTTAAGCGCCTTACTGTCTGTCCCGTTACGATACGCTTGGCATCCAAGCGAGCGTATAAAGCATCAGTTAGCGCCGTCATTCCACCCACGAGGCGCATAGATGGTGGCGAACTCTGATAACCTTGCGCACGAATAGGCAACTCATTGGCACCACGTTCAACCATCATATCACCCTCTTCGAACTGAGCGAAACGTGGTAAACCTAATGCTTCGATAAGACTGCTCAACTGCGGCTGATACTCTGGCCAAAACCACGACGGCCCTAAATCAAAGCCATCGTTTGATTTATCATGATCGACACTTTGACCGCTAACGTTCTGACCCACTGATGATTTGGCAACAGTGATACGCCCGCCCAATCTATCACGAGCCTCTATCAATATATAATCGATGCCTTTTTGTTCTAATAAAAACGCGGCATACAATCCGCTTAATCCGCCACCGACGATCACCACTGGTACGTTTTGCATATCAAATACGTCCTATCTCATCAAATACATTTAATAAGGACTACTCAATCAAAATTGTTCGAGTGAAACTACTCACCCAACAATTTAGTCAGCATCTCATCTATCTCAACTTTAAACTCTTTATCTTCAATCTTATTTGCCGTGATTTTGGCATTTTGTAGACTTTGAATAGCCACTTCTTTGTTACCTGTCTCAAGCTGTAACACCGCCATAGAAAAAGCAATCGACGACAGATGATCTTTTGAATTGATCGCCGTGGCTTTGGTTAGTGCTTTGTCATAAATGACCAGTGCTTCGTCCAAATCTTCTGTAAAGTCAGCAAGCGTTTCCCACTGCTCTGGATGATCTTTGTCTGTGTTTTCGTTATCCGTACAGACGGCTTGTAGCTCAGCATAAAACGCATCAAATTTTTCTTGATTACCGATACGGTCAGCCTCTAGTAACTCTTCTGCCAATTTATAAATAGATTTATATATTTTTGTATTAATCATTGCTTACAACCTTTTATTGACTTGGGGTATAAATTATTTGGTTAGGATTATAACGTAATTCTAGGGCGTGTCCTCATTTTAAAAATGGTGATAAAAATGAGATAAATTGCAGTCAAACAAGGAAAATAGCGCAGGTCATATCGGGATATTAACCAGCTATTTAACGATGTTTGGCAAAATTTAGCCATTTTTAGCCCGTTTAGATATGATCAATTGAATTGAGGACACGCCCTAGCGGCTCAGGTGATTGCCGCAGAAAAGGACACGATATTTATATGGCTGTTATTAAGGTTGCTATTCATACTATAGTCGATTCAATTTAAAAGTAGTACAAGGCAACCAAGTGTAGATGTATATGTGATACTTCAAGCGAGATTAACGCTGTCATACTTTTATAGTGGAATGACTATATTAAGGTTACAACTCTCGCCAGTGCAACCAAAGCCGCGTATCTAGCTCAAACTGGTGATATTCAGGCTCCATATGGCAGCACAGTTGATAAAACGCCTTGTTATGGTCGTGCTCTTTAAAATGCGCCAACTCATGCACGACAATCATGCGCAAAAACTCAGGCGGCGCTTCTTGAAACAAGCTGGCCACCGTGATGCTGTTGTGCGATTTGAGCTTGCTGCCTTGTATGCGAGACTGGGTGGTATGAATACCTAGCGCATGTTTGAGAACTTTTAACTTGCTGCTATAGCTGACATTCGATAGCTGTCCCACTTTGCGCATATACTGGTTTTTAATATCATTGATATACTGATAAAGAGCCTTATCACTTTTTATTTGGTGCTGAGTGGGATACTTTTTTTCTAGATAAGCGCCCAAGTTCCCATCGCTAATAAGCAATGCCGCTTGAGTTTGAACTTGCTCAGAATAATGAGCGATGTATTTTAATTTGGTCACGAACCTATCCTTTACTGATGCGTTACCACGTATCGACGCGGTCTAAATGAATTTTACCTTATATTGGTGCGCTTTATTAGAGCGTGTCATCATTTAGGTTGTGAGGCATAAACAAACCCCATAAGCTGAATCCAACTTATGGGGTTATTTCTTACAATATTTTTACTTAAATATTCAGAACGTGTTGATAAATCAATTAACGCTCTAAATGTAGATACTGTAAATGACGCTCGTACTGATTTAAGATATCGACCAATACTTGCTCTTTGGAGTAGCCAACCAAGTCATACTCTTGCGAGCCTTCACTCAAGAACACTTCCGCACGATAATAGTACTCTGCGTGCTTGGTTGATGTGCTAAAGGTAAAGTTAGGACGCTCCGCTTTGATCAGATTCACTTCATAAATAAAGTCATCTTCATCGCCATGTCCAACTCGCAATTTTAGACCATCTATTTGACCACTACTCTCATCCATGCCTTGATCTATATCTTGTCCGATATGGGCAGGGTTACGGATGTCCAAAGACGTTTTTAGACCGCCTGCGGCAAACTCCTTTTCAACTTCCGTCATGGCAGGTCTGACCACATTTTGTAAAAACTGTTCCACTTGTGCATGTTTAGGGAAACTCACAATACGCTGCAAACGTGCTTTCCAGCTCTTACCATCATCCAATACATTGGCCGTACCAACCGTACTGGCTTTGCGTTTGTTGCCTTCTTCTTTTAATGATTTCCACATAGACATCATATAGAGCACAAGAATAAGCGAGAACGGCAAACCTGCAATGACAGAAACAGACTGCAATGAGGCAAAACCACCAGCAAATAGCAATCCTAAGGTGATAAAACCTGTTGCGGCGGCCCAAAACAAGCGTAACCAAACAGGGGCATCCGTGTCATTGGTCATGCCTCTTGAGCTCAGGTTCGCGAGTACTAACGCGCCTGAATCAGCTGAAGTCACAAAGAAAATAAGACCAATCACAACGCCTGCGAATGACAACACATCACTGTAAGGAAAGTGTTCAAACAGAGCAAACATGCCCATCGCTGCATCATTAACAGCGATTTCGCCCAGTTCAGTGGCACCATTGGCAACCAAGTCTATCGCTGAATTACCAAAGATAGAGAACCAAGCAAAGATGAAACCGAGCGGGATAAACATCACACCAAAGACAAACTCACGTAGAGTACGGCCACGGCTAATACGCGCAATAAACAGACCGACAAACGGTGCCCAAGCGACCCACCATGCCCAGAAAAATATCGTCCAACCTGACTTCCAATCAGCACCAGCTTGACCGTCATAAGCATAAACATCAAAGGTTTTGAAAATAATGGTTTGGAAATACTGTCCGATATTTTGGGTAAAGGTATTCAATAAATAAACCGTATTACCCATGACCAATATCGCAATCAATAGCAATATCGACGATAGCATGTTGAATTCAGACAGACGACGGACGCCTTTTTCAACACCTGTCATCGCGGAAATAGCAGCGGCAGCAACAACACCGATGATGATGATCGTCTGAACCGTTTTACTAGACTCAATACCAAAGACATGAGTCAATCCAGCATTGGCCTGTAACACCCCAATCCCTAAGCTGGTGGCGATACCCATCAAGGTACAAACGACGCCGAAAGTATCAATACCATCACCTAGCCAGCCCTTGATTAAGCGCTCACCAAAGATAGGCGTCAACGGCGAACGTAGCGCGAGTGGCATGTTTTTGCGATAAGCAAAGTACGCCAATGCCATACCGATTAGGGCATAAATACCCCAACCATGCAAACCCCAATGTAAGAAGGTCTGTGAGAGCGCTTGACGCATCGCTTCTGTGCTAGCAGGCTCTAAACCAGTATGCGGCGTTAAATAATGCATCAACGGCTCAGACGCACCAAAAAACAATAGGTCAATACCGATACCAGCAGAAAACAGCATGGCTGCCCATGCTAGAAAGGGAAACTGGGCTTTTTCGTGGTCTTGACCAAGCTTTATATCACCATATTTAGAAAATCCAACAAACAAAGCAAAGATACTATAAGCGGCAACCACCAGCATGTAGTACCAGCCAAAGCTCCTTGATACCCATGCCATACTTGAGCTGAGCAATGCCTCACTATAATCTGGAAACGCAATCGTCCAAATGATCAATAAAATAGAAATAATGGCTGAGCCTAAAAAAACCGTCTTATTTAGAGTCAGAGGTTTCGTCGCATCTTGTGATGGCGAGCTGTACATAAAAGACCTCAATAGGTAAATTAAATAGGGTCTGATATTGCTTTGTCCGTCATAATCTTATAACTGATGGTCATACAAGATATAAACAACCGCATGACGCACAAAGCAGTACCAATAAATAAAAAGCTAATAAAGTAATAGGGTCTGTTGAACATTCAAATATCAGGGCTGCTGATCGCTAAAATTGCACCAAATTAGGCGTAAGCCGACGATAATGCGAGACCTTAGCTAGGCTTGCAACAACGTTTGGGGTGATTTTAGCATCAGCCCTTTAGGGCAGTACTATTTTTTGCCAAACCATGGCGAAATTGTTTACCCTAGAATAACTAGGCGTCAAAGATTTCGCGGCATATTGTCTAAAAAATAGTGACTGCCAGCACCACACTTGTATGTTCAATAGACCCTAGACAGATTCAACCACAACGGTTTTCATCTTTATTAATGTTAGCGCGGATGAAAAAGACCTTTACTTAGAAAGGTCTTTTTGTTGAAATTTTCTCGTCTGGTTATTTCACCAGTATTCTGTACGCTGGCTTATATCGTGGCTTACATCGTCGAGAGGTAATCACGCATAGGCTCAGAACGCAGCGGCGCACCATTGGCGACATAATAATCGACTGTCGAACGAGGCAATTGTACACCTTTCATCTTATCGACGATTTTTTCTGCCAACATAATGGTTGTGGCGTTTAGGTTACCACTAATGATGTTGGGCATGATAGAGGCATCAACGACTCGCAAGCCATCAATACCATGTACCAGTCCTTCGCCATTGACAACCGAATCATTGTCTTCGCCCATCGCACAGGTACAAGAAGGGTGATAGGCCGTCTCACTATGATTGCGAACATACTCGTCTAACTGCGCATCAGTCACTAGATCATCCGTTGGTGCGATCGATCGACCACGATAAGGGTCAAGCGCTGGCTGATGCATAATCTCACGAGTGATACGCATGGCAGCACGGAATTCTTGCCAATCTTGATCATGAGACATGTAGTTAAATAGAATACTCGGATGCGCACTTGGGTCTTTAGAGGTCAGCTTGACACGACCGCGACTTGGCGATCGTAATGAGCCAACGTGTGCTTGGAAGCTATGCGATTTAACCGCACTGCGACCATCGTAACGTACCGCGAGTGGTAAGAAATGGTACTGAATATTGGGATGGGTAAACTTCTCATCGGTACGAATAAAACCACCACCTTCGAACTGATTTGACGCGCCCAGACCCGTACCATTAAATAACCACTCAGCACCGATGGCTGGTTTGTTCCACCATTTATTGGCAGGGGCAATCGACACTGGTAGCTTACATTCATACTGCATATACAGCTCTAAATGATCTTGCAGATTATTACCAACACCTGGTAAGTCTATAATCTCATTAACACCCAAATCCTTTAGCCATTGACCAGGGCCAATACCAGAGCGCTGCAATAATTGTGGCGAAGCAATCGCACCAGAGGAGACAATCACTTCACGAGAGGCATGAAAGTTCTTGGTTTGACCTTGATGCTCGACTTTGACACCGATAGCGCGTTTGCCATCAAACAAGATCACATCGGTTAGCGCACCCGTCAAAATCGTGATATTACTGCGTGGTTTAGCACGGTCCAGATAACCACGAGCCGTTGAAGCACGGCGACCATTAGGTGTCACGAAACGATCCATTGGCCCAAAGCCTTCTTGCTGATAGCCGTTTAAATCTTCGGTACGTGGATAGCCAGCTTGCACGCCTGCTTCAATCATGGCTTGAAACAGTGGATTGACCCCTGGTTTTGAAGTGGTCATCTCAACAGGACCACCCACACCATGATAGTCATTTTCGCCAGCATCACGGTTTTCTAACTTTTTAAAATAAGGCAGGCAATCAGAATACGTCCAATCTGATAGGCCTTTTATTGTAGACCAATCATCAAAATCCAACGCATTACCACGGATATAACACATACCATTGATCAAAGATGAACCGCCAAGCCCTTTGCCGCGACCGCAGTCCATGACACGGTTATTCATATTCGGTTCAGGATCTGTCTTGTAGCCCCAGTTATAGGTTGTTCCTTGCAACGGCATGGCGAGCGCTGCTGGCATCTGCGTACGAAAATCTAAGCGATGGTCTGGACGACCAGCTTCTAGCAGTAGCACCTTAATGTTGGCATCTTCAGTCAAACGCGTGGCCAGCACATTGCCTGCTGATCCTGCGCCAACGATGATGTAGTCATACTCAGGTGTGGTTGATGTCATAAAACGCTCCATAATATTGAAAAATAAATCATTTACTATCAGTAAAGTCGAACAAAAAAACAAATTAGCTCTACTGAACTACCTTACTGATTAAAAAACTTTCTCAATAAAAGTAATTAAAAGACTGATTCAAACTTACCCAACTCTACTTGGATAGATTTGGTCTGCGTATAATGCTCAAGGGCTTCAATGCCATTTTCGCGGCCAACACCTGAATGCTTGTAACCGCCGACTGGCATTTGAGCGGCTGATTCGCCCCATGTATTCAACCAGCAGATGCCAGCTTCAATTTGAGCAATGACTCGATGTGCTCGGGTCAAGTCAGCAGTCACAACGCCAGCTGCCAAACCATACTCGGTATCATTGGCACGGCGAATGACTTCTTCTTCGGTCTCATAGGTCAATATCGACATGACTGGGCCAAAGATTTCTTCACG
Organism: Psychrobacter sp. 5A.1; assembly: GCF_030407455.1. GTDB lineage: Bacteria > Pseudomonadota > Gammaproteobacteria > Pseudomonadales > Moraxellaceae > Psychrobacter. The sequence continues at coordinate 2,827 of NZ_JASDDJ010000039.1, read as the reverse complement.
TACGATAGTCATCTCATCAGTACAGTCAGTGAATACCGTCGGGGCAACGAATGCGCCATTTGCCAATTCGCCTGTCGTCACACGGTCACCACCTGTTAGCAAGCGTGCACCGCTGGCTTTACCTTGCTCGATATAGCCAAGCACTCTTTCCATATGTGGGAAGCTGACTAGTGGGCCCATGTTGATATTTTCATCCATCGGATCACCCAATTTAATACGCTCAACACGCGTCAAAATTGCCTGCTCGAACTTAGCTTGCATGGCTTTAGGAACAAACACGCGCGTGCCATTGGTACATACCTGACCACTACTATAGAAGTTTGCCATCATCGCGATGTCAGCAGCAGTGTCGATGTCTGCATCATCAAATATGATTAATGGCGACTTGCCACCGAGCTCTAGCGTCACGTCTTTAAGAGACGATGATGCCGCGCTAGACATGACTTTTTTACCCGTCGGCACGCCACCGGTAAACGAGACTTTAGCGATATCAGGATGCTGGGTTAAGGCCTCACCCACTTTATAATTACCTTGCACGACGTTGAACACGCCATCTGGCAATCCTGCTTCTGTAAATATTTCGGCCAGTTTTAACGCGGTCAACGGCGTCATTTCTGATGGTTTGAAGATCATCGCATTACCAGCAGCTAGTGCTGGTGCTGCCTTCCACATCGCGATTTGAATCGGATAATTCCATGCACCAATACCAGCAACCACGCCCAGTGGCTCACGGCGAGTATAGACAAAGCTGGTATCACGCAATGGAATCTGACGACCCTCTATCATCGGTGCAAGACCTGCATAGTACTCAACCACGTCAGCACCCGTAACGATATCGACATACTTGGTTTCAGAATACGCTTTACCTGTGTCTTTCGTTTCGAGCAATGCCAGTACATCATTGCGCGTACGCAATATCTCAACAGCCTTTGATAAGATTCGACCACGCTCAACCGCTGTCAATGCTGCCCAAACTTTTTGACCTTTTTGCGCGGCTTTAACAGCCTCGTCGATTTGCTCGTTGGTCGTTTGTTGAACGGTAGCCAACAACTCACCTGTCGCTGGGTTGATGTCTTCAAAAGTCGTCAGCGTTTCATCTACCGCCAAGTAACGACCATTAACATAGCCTGTTTGGACTTTTTCTAAATCGATAATATCTGTCAAATTGTTGATATTTGTCATAAATTCTCCTTAGGACGATTGGCAAAAGTAGCTACATAAAAAGCACTCAAGCCGAATAATGTCGTCGTTATTTAAGTTTCGAAATTCAATCTTTAATGAGTAAAATAAAATCCAGATTCTGATCAATCTGAATATTTACAAATCAAAATCCTGTTGTGTCATTTTTATCAAGCGATCACGTAATGACTGTTTGTCTACTATGTCGATGCCCGAAAAATCTGAGAGCCAAATCCCATCAGCGACCAGTCGAGCCATACATAATGTTTCGGTATGATCCGTTGCTGCATGTTTTTTTAATTGCTCATTTGACCATTTGGCCCACAATTCACGCAGCTCGCTATCGCCTAACATCAATACATATAAGGTCGCTTGATTATCGAACTCTTCCTGCCCTTTTTCGCCTAAACTGATAGTGGCATCTATATAAGCGCGGGTAAAAGAGCCATATTTAACGGGGTCATTGGCCATCGCGGTGCTTACCTCTGCCTCAAACTTGGCCATCGCGTCATGAAACACTTCGAGCATCAGCGCGTTTTTTGTGGCGAAATGATGCATGACACCCCCTTTGGTCACCCCTGCTGCATCAGCGACTGCCTGAAACGTGACCTTAGACAACCCTTGCTCTAACGTGATGCGTCCTGCCTGATCGAGTAATGAACGACGGACAAACGCCGGCTGTTTTTTTCGTTTATAAGCATTTTCCATTTCCATATCAGTGCACCACAGAACTAGAGAGTAAATTCATCACCATCACACCGCCTACAATCATAGCAATACCAACCACTGCCGCTGTATCAAGGCTTTGCTTAAAAAATGCCAAACCAACGAGCGATGTCAGTACGATTCCGAGTCCACCCCACAGCGCGTAGGCAATACCAAGCGGTATGGTCTTAAGGGTCTGCGCCAACAAATAAAATGAGATGACATAAAGCAAACCCATGATGAGCGTCGGCACCAAACGCGTGAACTGCTCTGACTTCATTAAGAAGGTAGTGCCGATCACTTCACAAATGATGGCAATGGCTAAATAACCATAAGCAATAGTGGTAGGACTCATATTTAACATACCTTTTTCGAATCAAGCATATTTCTCGATTCAATATCAATTGGTCATAGTAAATTGTTTGAGCATGTATTAAAGATACCGTACGGTCGGTATTCTATAGACATATTCTAGTAATGTGAAGGTATTTTACGACTTTTTTGTTTCAATTGATGTAGAGATTGCTTTAAGATTCAAAAAGATAGACCAGTCATCTAGTCAAATTAAATGGCGTGAGCTGATAGCCAGTACCCACAAATGAGTGCTTTTCCCTATTTAGATGGCTATTGATTGAATTGAGGACAAGCCCTAAAGAAACAGACATATCAGATGCGGATATTTGCCAAAACAGCCCGTTTAATAAGGGATAAACGACTATTTTGGATAAATTATCATAATATTTATAATTAATAGCATAATAAGGTTGACAGCCTCCAACGACTTGGCTAAAATGTGCCCCACATAACGCAAACAACAAAAGCAATTGCTTTTGTATAAAGCGAAAATAGCTTACGGTTATGACCATCTATTCTCCAATAGCTCAGTTGGTAGAGCAACGGACTGTTAATCCGTGTGTCCCTGGTTCGAGCCCAGGTTGGAGAG
>NZ_JASDDJ010000038.1 GCF_030407455.1 Psychrobacter sp. 5A.1 | reverse complement strand
AATTATTAAAATAATATACTAATTTATAGTGTCAATATGAATTTTAATTCGCTAAGGAACTATGTAATCTTACGTAATTGTTGCGATACATCATGTAGTTCCTTGTATTAATTTCTAAGAAATTGGTTATTTTAAAGACAGATAACATCTAAAATAGGTTACATTGACATAAAAAGTTACATATCCAAATTTGTTTTTAGCTTTTGAAGTTCCACTATCTGATGAAAAAATTAGGTTTAGGAATAAAAATCCTTGTACTAACATAGGTATTAATTCTGCAAATGGAATGTATCTTGTTAGAACTGCATTTATATTTATTTGTTCATGCACCTCGACACTTATTTCTAATATGCAGACTGCTTACCCCAATCATAAATACCGCGTTTGTAAGCATAAATCAGCATGATTAAGCCGGCGATAATCATCGGCGCGCTTAAGATTTGCCCTTTGGTCATCCAACCTAATAATATGAATCCTTGGTCAGCATCTGGCTGGCGGAAGAATTCAATGATAAAGCGGCTGATGCCATAGCCTAGTAAGAATACAGCGGAGGCGGCCATACGTGGACGTGGTTTTGATGAATACCACCATAAGAATATAAATAGCAGCAGACCTTCGGCAAAGGCTTCATATAGCTGTGATGGATGACGAGGCAATATGTATTGACCATTGACTTCAATCATCAATTCTTGCAATTGTGGATTGCTCTGTAATTGCTCCATATCAAACGCCGCGGCTTGCGGAAAGTAGGTCAGCCAGTTATAGCCACCGTCTGAGACGCGACCCCATAATTCGCCATTGATATAGTTGCCGATACGCCCAAACAGTAAGCCGGTTGGTACACAAGGAACGATAAAATCGAATACTTGAAAGGTAGTCTTTTTATATTTACGGGCAAAGAACCACATACCTAGCATGACGCCGATAAAGCCGCCGTGGAAAGACATACCGCCTTCCCAGACTTTTAATATATAGGCAGGGTTTTGGAGTAATTCACCGAACTGATAAAACAGCACATAGCCAATACGACCGCCTAAGATGACACCAAGCGCGCCATAAAAGACTAAGTCAGAGACCATGTCGGTGGTCCAATTGTCGCGTTTGGTACTGCGATACCAAGCCAAACCGTAAGCGGCAGCAAAGGCTAGCAAATACATTAGCCCATACCAGTGCACTTCCAATGGACCCAAGGAAAGCGCTACGGGATCATACTGAGGATGAATCATCATAAAGGCATCATAATTATTGGTAATAGAATGTATGAAATAGGCTTATATAAGAAATTTTTTGTCCAACAATTGAAAAGTACAACTATCGCAAGTCAGAATCTCATCTTATGGATAGAGAGACCTTCCAAGTAAACTCGCCTTCGATCTAATCTGAGCGGTTCATAGACAGTATGAAGGTATTTACTACCTGGCAATCAACAACTTTACAGCAACCTCAAAAAGACACTCATCTTTGATAGTAATACTAACTTTGCCATTATGAGCATTGGCGATAGCTTGCACAATAGATAAGCCTAAGCCTGTTCCTGAATGCATCGTATTCGTTTTATCATGACGATAGAATCGCTCAAACAGTTTATCGGCTTCAATCTGATTTAATGGTTTGTCTAGACGGTTGGTCATAGTTATTCTTAACCAGAGCTGCTCTGGGGATTGAATATCGTCTTTTGGCGCATTAAGCGAGGTGCTTGAAGTGAGGACAGTAGCGGATATCATAATAGTGCTATTACTAGCCGCATAATAAATCGCATTTGACATCAGGTTGGCAAACAGCCGTTGCAATAAGCCTTTATCACCTAGTACTGTTTTAAAATCACCCGATTTTTCAAAGATTATCTCACGATCCTCAGCAATCATCTCATAATAATCTATAAGCTTTGTGATCAAGCTCTCTATATCGACATGACTGATTTGCGAATCACTCAGCTCTTTTTGAGTTTTTGCCAGTAATAACATATCGTTAATCATGGCGGATAACTGCTTTAACGTATCATGCTGATGATGCAATTGCTCAATGTATTCGTCGCTTTCTCTTGGCTTAGTTAACATGACTTGCGTTTGCGTACTCAGCGTCGCTATTGGCGTACGTAGCTCATGGGCGATATTGTCTGAAAACCGTGATAATGATTCAAAGTTACTTTCAAGCTTGACCATCATAGAATTATAAGACTCCGTTAGTGGACGTAATTCTAACGGCATATCGCCAACCACAATTCTTTCATCTAACCTTTGAAGATTAATGCCTTTCATCTTTTGTACGATAGTAGCTAGGGGAGCAAAACCCCAGTGTACACTTAGTGCTGCTACTGAAACCAATAATAAGGTAATGGCGATAAGTATCAAGCTCAGCTGGCGATTAAACTGGATAAGATATTGATTATGCACATCGATAGGTAGAGCAATAAATGCCAAAACCTCTTGATGTGTAATGATAATGGCTCGGTAATGCCTATTATTTATCTTGATCATAAACTGCTGATCGCGATAGTCCTGCAATAGTTGTAACAAGCTAAAATCTGCCGGTAGATCATTGATGAAATTACTGGGATCGCTGGATAATAATTTGCCATTTTTATCTGATACTAAGGTTTTTAAATCATAATCCAGCCAAGAAGAATGTAGATGATTGGCATCAATTAGCGCTTGCGACTTTGATACTGTGAATGGTTCTATGTGATCTTCCAAACTAACCATACGTTTGCGCAGGTTAAAAGCTGCATGAGTAAGGATTTCTGAGTCCATTTGCTCAAAGTGTCCACTCACAGAGCGCTGAACCCATGCGTAGATAATAACCTGAGAGATAATAACGAACAATGTCAGTAAAAAAATAGTTCGCCATAACAGTGACCAACGCCGATTCTTAGATTTATGTCTCATTTGATGTCAGACTGTCTTTATTAATACTATCGTCGCCCATGCCACTATCCACGTCGACAGCCAGTGGCTCTAACTTGTAGCCCATTCCGCGTACCGTATGAATCAGCTTTATATCAAATCCATCATCAATTTTTATCCGCAAGCGCCTTATAGCCACGTCAATGACATTCGTATCACTCTCAAAGTTTATATCCCATACTTGCGAGGCGATCACAGTGCGCGGCAGTACCTCACCTTGACGTTCTAAGAAAAGTTGTAATAAAGCAAACTCTTTAGCAGTCAATTTTATATTAGTGTTGCCTCTATGAACGGTGCGTTTGGCAATATCCATTTTCAGATCAGCTATGTGTATGACCGAGCTTTTATAATCAGATTGATTGGCACGGCGCAATAGGCTTTTTATTCTAACAATCAGTTCAGCAAAAGCAAAAGGCTTGGTCAGATAATCATCGCCACCAATTTCAATACCTTTGATCCGATCGCTTAAATCATCTTTAGCCGTTAAAAATAAAACTGGCGTATGCTTTCCAGCAGCTCGGTAGCGCTGTACCAACTCAAAGCCACTGACGTCAGGTAGCATGACATCCATCAAAACCACACTAAAATCTTCAGTCATTAACGCATGATAGCCATCTAAACCTGTCATGTGATGATCCACGATGAAACCGGCCTCAGTTAAGCCTTTCTTAATATATTCTCCAAGGTTTTTCTCATCTTCTACTAACAGTACTTTCATCGTTGCTTACCTTTATATCATTATAGTTGTCAACAGCGTATCACTAACATTGTTAGCTTATCAGCCATATATTTATCAGGAACCCTTGTTATAACAGTGTTCTTTGGATAGAGACAGATGCTGGTATTTGGTTTTAATGACAAGAAGATGACAATATTATGCTGTTCCTAACGAACATGTAATATCCGTGTCATCTAGCTGTCAGCCACCATTTAGTATTCTAAATCAACGCCGCATATTGGCTTGTCTCTGATACAGACTGCCTCTACGAGTAAAGCAATTATCCTACTTAAACAGTTTGTTATTTATCTTTAAAGGGTCTTATATGAAAAATTATAGTTCATTAAAAAAAGCAGCTTTGCTTTCAGTATCGATGTTAGTGGGCATGTCAGCGGCCAATGCGCATACCACAAACTTAGATGCTTCTGTTCTCGGTAATTGTGATGCGCTCACTAGTTTTGCAAAGAACGCAGATCATAACGATGCACAGATTTCTAGCGCGCAAATGAAAGGCTATGTTGATGCGAGAGTCGCGTGTCAGGTACAGCATCAAGATCAACACTTGCAGTCTGAAAAGTATTTTGTGAAAAAATATGGTAGCGATCGTGATAGAAATGCTGAAGCCATATTAAATGAATATATCGCGCATTAAAATCTAAAGCGGTGAGAATGACAGCATTGTAATCTTAACGTCATCTACCAGTCAGAATGATTAATGTATCATTTAGGCTGGTTTAACAGCTATTGAACTCAATAGCCTTTAATCCAAACAATAGGAATTAATCATGTCACAATTTAAATTACTGTCTAAATCAATCGCAATGACGGCCATCGCTCTTGTCGTATCGACCTCAGCTATGGCGCATGACCCTAAAATGCATGCTGAAAAAGATCAAATGAACTGTGAAAAAATGCAAAAGCATATGGATATGATGGGAAAAATGGATCATAGCAAGATGGACATGAGCGATCCTGCCATGAAAGCGATGATGGCTAACATGGGTAAAATGAAGCAAATGTACCAAAAACACTGCGTTACTAACGACAGTAAATCTTAAAAATTTTAGCTCTGTTAAATAGCAGTCAACACTTAACGGAAATAAATTTTTAGGAAAACATATGAAATTTTTATTGGGTGCGCTCTTTACCGTATTTGTGGCAATCGTTAGCGTGTTTGCGGTTGTTACTAGTGGCGTTGTCAATGTGGGAGCTGACCAAGAGCATAGCCCAATGATGTTTAGCTTTTTAGAAACTGCTCGCAATCGTTCCATAGAAAATGCCAGTAAAGATATTGTGGTACCAGATTTAGAGAAGGTTGAGCTAATCAGTTCTGGTGGCGCGGACTATAAGGATATGTGTGCAGGCTGTCACTTGTCTCCGGGAGTGGCACAAACTGACTTTAGTGAGAGCTTATATCCAAAGCCGCCCAACTTTACCAAGGCTGATATTGTCAAACGTTATCAAACAGAAGACGGTGCAAAGCAAAGCTTTTGGGCAATCAAGCACGGTATTATGGCATCTGGAATGCCTGCGTGGGGCGCGTCCCATGATGACGGTAGAATGTGGGCAATGGTAGCCTTCATTAGATCGTTACCTGAATTAGATGAAAGCCAATACACGATGCTAACCACTAGGATAGATGGCGATATGATGGACATGTCATTTGACGGTGATATGAATATGTCAGATGGTGGTGATATGGGTATGAATATGTCGGATGATGGATCTGGAATGCAGCATTAATACTTTCTAGATATGAAAGCCTCCTAACTCACGGTTGTCGCTATTAATAATGCAGTACTGAACAGTGCTGCATTTAATGTTTTTAGTTAAGTACATAAGAATTCAAATATAGGGTGTAAGTTTTTAGAATATCGAGCATAACAATAGACGTTTAGGAGTAATTTAATGAGACATTACACACATGTGCTTTCTAATGGACATAGCTGGTTATCCGGTCGTGTCCTTTTATTGGTGGTGACATCGTCACTCTCGTTAACGCTAGCCGCTTGCAGCCAATCTAATACCAGTGGCTCTGATTCTCAACCAGTAAAGGTTGAACAGTCTGCTACCCAGAATGCACAAGTACAAAATGAAAGTTCTGCTCCTACAAATGCTCCCGTTAACAGCTCGTCATCATTACTCAAAAACGTCTCAGCCACGGTTTATAAAGATGCCAACTGCGGCTGCTGTAAAGAATGGGTAGGCTATGCAAAAAACAATGGATTAAGTGCAACCACGCACGATGTGGAAGATCTATCCTTATTTAAGGAGCGTTATGGCGTACCACAGCAAATGCGCTCTTGTCATACCACCGTTACCACCGACGGTTTTGTCTTTGAAGGGCATGTCCCTGCTAAACACATGGCTGAATTCTTAGCAAATCCTCCTGCACAAGCTATTGGACTTGCCGTACCGAGTATGCCGGTTGGTAGCCCCGGTATGGAGTATGAAGGTAAATTCATGCCTTATAAGGTAATGCAGCTTAATAAAGACGGCACCACAGAAGTCTATGCTGCTATTGAGTCTCCTCAGCAGCAGCTGTAGTGTTGGCTTAGATGTGAATAGATTCTGTTAAATATCGAAAATATTATAACTATAAGCTTAACCACCATCTCTCAAATTAAATCAGGTTATCATTATGAATAAAAAGAACATACTGAACCGCCGACGTTTTTTAACCGGATCCTCTGCTGTCCTTGGTGCCTCCTTGATGCCGACTATTGCTAGTAGCGCATTGGGACAATCGAGTCGCTCAGGCAGTCAGGGCGCTACTATTAATAGTGATCAAAACGTTCATAAAGTACCTGTATTGACAGGGAAAGAGTTTGATTTATACGTCAGTAAACAGTCCGCTATTGTGAACGGCAAAAAGAGCATGGCGACGCTCATCAATGATTCACTACCAGCACCGACGCTAAAAATGCGTGAAGGCGATACGGTGGTGATACGTGTTCATAATCAGATGGATGAATCAACCTCTATCCATTGGCATGGACTACTAGTACCGTTTGAGATGGATGGGGTGCCGGGCATTAGCTTTGATGGCATTCCTGCGAACAGCACCTTTACTTATAAATTCAAATTAAAACAATCAGGCACTTATTGGTATCACTCACACAGTGGGTTCCAAGAACAAACCGGTATGCTGGGTGCCATTGTGATTGAACCTAAAGGGCGTGAGCGTCATCCTATCGACGAAGACCATGTGATCGTGCTTAGTGATTGGACCAGCCGCAACCCGCATAATCTCTTGAAGCTGCTCAAACAGCGCGCCGACTTTGACAACTACCATCTACCAGACTTCAAAAAACTGCTTGCTGATATTGCCGAAACGGATATGAAAACCGCGTTTGATAAGCGCAAAATGTGGAATCAGATGCGCATGATGCCCACTGATTTTACGGACTTGTCGGGTGAAAACACATTTACCTACCTTATCAATGGCAAAACGACCGCAGCTAATTGGGCGCAAATCGTCAAAGCAGGACAGCGCGTTAAATTACGCTTTATCAATGCCTCAGCGCAAACCATCTTTGATGTACGCATACCCGGTCTTAAAATGACAGTCGTCTCAACGGATGGTAATGATGTCGCACCAGTCGCTATTGATGATTTTCGTATTGGCGTGGCTGAGACCTATGATGTCATTGTCACCCCGACCAAAGATGCGCATACCATATTTGCCCAAAACATAGACCGTTCGGGCTATGTCGCAGCAACGCTTGCCACCAAAGAAGGTGCTCGTGCGGCAACGCCTGCTATGGACAAAATTGAATGGCTCACCATGGCAGATATGATGGGTGCTATGGGTGCTAATGGTTATAAAGCTAAGCACGCTAAAACAGAATATGACTTTAAGTCTGATATGCGTGTGGACAGTCCACGTATGAACCTTGACGATCCAGGTATCAACCTGCGCAATATTAATAGAGAGGTATTGAATTATAGTCAGCTACGCTCTGTCGATGAGGCAATATTTGCGGAGCAGCGCAAGCCTACCCGAGAGATCGAGCTACATTTAACCGGTAACATGGAGCGCTATATTTGGGCGTTTGATGGGGTTAAGTTCAGTGAGGCCACGCCGGTCAATATCAAGCCGGGTGAGCGCGTGCGTATTACCTTAGTCAATGACACGATGATGAATCATCCGATGCATTTACATGGGATGTGGAGCGATTTGCGCATGCCTAACGGTGAGTTTCAGGTGCGCAAGCATACTATGATGGTGCAACCAGCTCAAAAAATTAGCTTTGATGTCACAGGAGAAGCTGGTCGATGGGCATGGCATTGTCATCTGCTCTATCATATGGAAGCCGGTATGTTCAGAGAAGTGGCGGTCGTTTAAGCAAATCTTTGGTTGATAGGTGAGAGATGAGATGAAAATACATAAAGTGGGTTTACGGTTCGCTGGGGTATCATCATTGGTATTACTAGCATCATCATTTGCTAATGCTGCTGACCCTGCCACTGCTAAAAAAGACATGACTATGTCAGATATGGACCATAGTAGTATGGACATGTCGGATATGGATCACAGCAAAATGGATATGTCTGGTATGGACATGTCGGATATGGATCACAGCAAAATGGATATGTCTGGTATGGGCATGTCGGATATGGATCATAGCAAAATGGATATGTCTGGTATGGGCATGTCGGATATGGATCACAGTGGCATGGATATGTCAGGCATGGACCATGGCAGTATGGATATGTCAGGTATGCAAGGTGGTAAAGCTCCAGCTGATGCTCGCAGTCCTGACTATTCAAACGGTGTTCCCTATGGACGCTATGGTCAGCCTATGATGATGGGTGATATGCCATTATGGGGCGTTTCTGTAGACGATTTAGGCTATCAGTTTGATGACGATCAGATTAATTATGAGGTTAGTGCTTGGTATGGCCTAGATGAGCGCCGTCTATCTTTACGTAGTGAAGGTAGTGTTCAGACCAAAGATGAGAAAGACATTGATAGTCTGACCTCATTGTCTTACTGGAAGCCGCTAAGTATTTTTTGGAATGGCGAAGCAGGGGTCGCCTATGATACCAAGAATGATAAGCCTGCCATTATGGCCGGTATTGTCGGCACAATGCCTTACTTTATTGAAACAGATGCTAGAGCATATCTCTACACCGATGGTCAAGTTAGGCTTGATCTTGGTGCAGAATATGAATGGCGTTTGAGTCAGCACTGGGTTGTGATACCGGAAGTTGGTCTGTCAGCTTTTAGTAAAGACGATATTGACAATCATATCACCAAGGGATTCAATGAATTAGAGACTGAAGTTAGACTGACTTATGAAACCTTAGGTCGTCAACTGGCACCTTACGTCGGTGTGAGCTATGAGACGGCTCTTGGCAGTGCGCGTGACCAGCGGCGTCAAGAAAATGAATCGGTTGATAGCAGTAGTTTGACTGCCGGTGTTAAATTCTGGTTCTAACATTGTCAAAATTATAGGAGATATATTATGAATACTTCTGATCAAAACAGCATGAATCATCAAAGCCATCAACAGGGCATGAATCCTTATGTGAAGTTCACTTTGATGATTCTGACGTCTACGATTGTAATGTTTATCATGATGTATTTTAATACCTATCAATTGGATCATGTTTATTTTAGTGAGACCCGAGCTTATATGGCGCTCTACATGGGTGCCGGTATGGCCGTCATTATGCTGGCCTTTATGGGTAATATGTATAAGAAGACCAAGGTAAATCTACTGGTTTATGGAATAAGTGTAGTAATGTTTGCTGTAGGTATTTGGGGTGTGCGTTCCCAAGCAACGGTTGATCAAGTCGATTGGATGCAAGCCATGATACCTCATCACTCGATTGCCATTTTGACGAGCTCAAGAGCAGATATTGAAGACCCTAGAGTACAACAGCTCGCTGACGATATTATTAAAGCGCAAAAGCGTGAAATCGCTGAGATGCAAGCGCTTATTGAAGAGCTCGAATAGACGGCTATATATAGAGGTATGGCAAGCTAAGAAATTGATTATGAAAAAATGGTGATACCTGGTATCAGCGCTATAGTCTTCGCTGGTACCTTTACCTTAAAAGGACAGATTGCACAGATAATTAATGTGATTTTTTACCTACCCCTTCAACTGCAGTAACTGCTCTTTGTTTTACTGTTCTTATTTCAAAACCTCTTATTCCTATATCGAAATGTTCAATATCTGTCGATTGCTATTCTTGAGTGATAGTAAGCATCTAAAAGTATACGCTCGCCCACCACTGTCAATATGAGTGCTATGAGTCTTGGAGAAATACTATGATGGAAGGCATGGGTTGGGGTTGGATGGCTCTCTGCTTGTTGTTTGCGCTACTATTTTGCGCAGTACTAGTACTAACAATCATGGCACTGCTCAAGTATTTGCGTGATAAAAACTAAATTCCAATTGAAAAGTATAGAAATTATTTTTTAGAGGTTTTTAGATTAATGATTAGATGAATAGCAATCGAGGATTGATGATAGTGCTTTAAGAGTTGTACTTATTATAAATATTTATTGTCTTCAAGGAGTGGTTTTATGAAACATATTGCCGATGAAAAATCTATCAAAGGTGGTCAGTACGATAAAGTACCAGAAAATTATAGTGGTACGGTTTATATCTGCCCGATGCATCCTGAGGTTAGAGATACTGAAAAGAGCGATTGTCCGATATGCGGCATGTTTCTTAAACCTGAAGACGAGGTTGCTGAATCCAACAACCATGAAGATAGTCATGCGCATTGTCATGGAGCGGATGCTAATAATAGTAATGAGGTAAATTCTGTCGAAGACGATAAGTACGACAAGATACCGGAAAATTATAGCGGTACGGTCTATATTTGTCCTATGCATCCAGAAGTAAGAGATGTTGAAAAAAGTGACTGCCCAATATGTGGCATGTTTCTTAAACCTGAAGACGAAGTTGCTAAAGATGATAGTCACGCTAGCTGTCATGGAAAGGATACTGATAGTAGCGGAGTAAAATCTGTTAAAGGCGGTAAATACGATAAAGTACCTGCTGATTACGATGGCACGGTATATACCTGTCCTATGCATCCTGAAGTGAGAGACGTTAGAAATAGCGGTTGTCCGATATGTGGTATGGCGCTTGAGCCCGAAACGCTTACTATCGGTGAAGAGGACACCTCAGAGCTTGACGACATGACTCGTCGTTTTTGGATATGTACCGTGTTGACTGTACCGCTATTAATATATGTGATGAGCGGTATGTTTGACTTAAACGTAGTTAATTTTAGTCAGTATGGTATCTCCTCAAAGATCTTACAATGGGCTGAGTTAGTGCTCGCGACCCCTGTAGTGCTTTGGGGCGCCGCCCCGTTTTTCGTCCGTGGCTGGCAGTCTATAAAAAGCCGCAATCTAAATATGTTTACCTTGATTGCGATAGGCGTAGGCGCTGCTTATATTTTTAGTATTGTCGCGACCTTTTTTCCCGATATTTTCCCAGACAGTTTCAGAGATGCCTCTGGTCAAGTCGGAGTCTACTATGAAGCGGCAGCGGTCATTGTGACCTTGGTGCTACTGGGTCAAGTATTAGAGCTCAAAGCTAGAAGTCAAACTTCAGGTGCGATTAGAGCTTTGCTTGAGCTCGCACCACCAACCGCAAGACGTGTCGATGAAAACGGTGAAGAAGTCGAAGTCTCGCTTGATGAGGTCGTCACTGGCGATAAGCTACGGGTTAAACCAGGTGAGAAACTACCCGTAGATGGTACAGTGATCGATGGTAATAGTAATGTTGATGAATCAATGGTGACGGGTGAGCCAATCCCTGTATCAAAAGTAGCAGGAGATACAGTGACTGGTGGTACGGTAAATGGCACCGGAACGCTATTAGTCGAAGCGGTCAATGTTGGAGCAGATTCAGTATTATCTAAAATTGTACAAATGGTTGCTGAAGCCCAGCGTAGCCGCGCACCTATACAGAAATTGGTAGATAAGGTAGCTGGGTGGTTCGTACCGATCGTGCTTATTTGCTCCGTCATTACCTTTATTGTCTGGGCGATATTCGGCCCTGAGCCCGCTATGGCCTATGCCTTGGTTAACGCGATTGCGGTACTGATTATTGCTTGTCCTTGTGCCCTTGGTCTAGCGACGCCGATGTCCATTATGGTTGGTACCGGCAAAGGCGCGCAAAACGGCGTCCTCATCAAAAATGCTGAAGCGTTAGAGAGTATGGAAAAAGTCGATACCATTGTCGTCGACAAGACCGGAACACTGACCGCTGGTAAGCCCGAGCTTACCGCAATTGATGCGCAGGTAGGTCAAGATGAAGACGAGTTCCTCGCATTGGTAGCCTCAGTAGAAAGCGCTAGCGAGCATCCTTTAGCAGAAGCTATCGTTAGAGCAGCTCAAGAAAGATCACTCATTATTCCTAAAGCTACTGACTTTAATTCGACTACTGGCGAAGGCGTACAAGCCGTGGTCGATGGTAAGAAAGTCGCTATTGGTAACTCTAAGCTTATGGAAAGCCTAAATAGTTTTGATAATGAGCTGTCCACTAAAGCTGATGTCCGTAGAAAAGACGGTGAAACGGTAATGTTTGTGGCTATAGACGGTAAAGCTGCTGGTATTATTTCAGTTGCTGACCCTATTAAACCAAGCACTAAAGAGGCTATTTCACTGCTTCATGACGCAGGTTTAAAAGTTGTGATGCTAACCGGTGACAACGAAAAAACCGCGCAGGCAGTCGCCAATAAACTAGGTATTGATGAAGTTCATGCGGATGTCTCACCAGAGGATAAAAACCGTATCGTCAAAGAAATGCAAGACAGCGGTAAATTGGTCGCTATGGCGGGTGATGGTATCAACGACGCACCAGCGCTAGCGCAAGCTAATGTTGGTATCGCTATGGGAACCGGTACCGATGTGGCGATGGAGAGTGCGGGCATTACCCTGCTAAAAGGTGATTTAATGGGCATTGCCAAAGCTTATAAGCTTAGCCACGCCACCATGCGCAATATCAGACAGAATCTGTTTTTTGCCTTTATCTACAATGCACTTGGTGTTCCTATTGCCGCAGGTGTGCTCTATCCCACATTTGGGCTTCTGCTCAGTCCGATGATAGCAGCGGCAGCGATGAGCTTGTCGTCATTCTCGGTGATTGCTAACGCGCTGCGATTGCGCCGTTTGAAACTATAATTCTGGTACGGTAAAAAGTGTTCTAAAGCACACTGACACATACTGGTCTAAACAAGATCACAAAATATAAGGATACCGTTATGGGCAGCTTTTCTATTACACATTGGCTGATTTTATTGGTCGTAGTGGTGGTCGTATTTGGTACTGCCAAGCTTAAAAATGTAGGTAAAGATTTAGGCGGTGCGGTGAAGGGTTTTAAAGAAGCGGTCAAAGATGAAGAACCCGAGAATGCTCGCAAAAATCATGTGCTTAGCCATGAAAATAGTACGCCAGCTGCAAGTAATGATTTAAATACGCGTGTAGGTAATCAGGCTGATGATATGGAAATCAGCCCTATTTCCACTGATGACCAGCCTAAAGTATGAAGCGCGCCGCTTATAAATAGCGGCACTAAGTAGTCTATTAATATATGTGACTGTTATGTTTGATATTGGGTTTTCCGAATTACTCTTGTTTGGCGTCATTGCTTTAATCGTATTGGGCCCAGAAAAACTGCCGCAAGCCGCACGTACCGCTGGGCAATGGTATGCCAAACTGCGCCGTACAGTATCCACTCTACAATCTGAAATAGAAGCTGAGCTTGATCTAGCTGAAACACGTCAACAAATGCAAAATGAACTTGCGAAAATCCGTCAGACCGAGTCGGATATGAAGCGCGAATTAGCAGAAATGCGTGGCAGTATGCAAAAGTTTGAGCAGTCACAGAACCAAAGCCTAGACGCTTCACATCAGTCAATCACCCCTTATGATAAAGACCATCAACAGAATACTACCTCCTCGTTCATTAAACAGGAGGCGGATCAGTGAGCCTATTTAAACGGCAAAAAAGTCGACAAGAAAAAATAACAGATATAGAGTTTGAGGCGCCAACAGATACAACACAGAATAGTGAGTCTGGAGATACGTTAGGTACGCTTGGCGATATGCCTATTACCGGACATTTAATCGAGCTGCGTACGCACTTAATAAGAATATGCGTGGTCGTCTTAATTATATTCTTAGTATTGGTGGGATTTTCACGCGAGCTTTATAATCTTTTATCAGACCCATTAGTGGCGCAGTTACCCATCAATTCGACCATGATTGCCACTGATATAACGTCAAACTTTATGGCACCCATTCGCTTAACGATATTCGTCGCCGCATTTTTAGCAATGCCTTATATCCTGTATCAAATTTGGTCATTTGTAGCTTCCGGCTTATATAAAAAAGAGAAGAAAATTGCCATTCCTGTACTGCTATCTTCGATATTTCTATTTTATGCTGGTGTTGCTTTTTCCTACTTTGTCGTACTCAAAGGGGTATTGAAATTTTTTATTATGTTCGCTCCGCAGAACGTTATACCAATGACCGATATTGACAGTTATCTGAGCTTTGCCCTCAAGCTATTTATGGTGTTTGGACTGACTTTTGAGATTCCAGTGGTTACCTTATTGCTGATAATGGCCGGAATCGTTTCTACTCAAATTTTAGAAGATAAGCGTCGTTATATCATAGTCGGCTGTTTTGGGATCGCCGCGGTAGTGACACCGCCTGATGGTGTATCAATGCTGTTGTTGGCGATTCCTATGTGGCTATTATTTGAGCTGGGTTTACTCTTAGCAAAGATATTAATTAAAAATGAACGAAATAATGATTTAGTCTCAGGGAATGAAACATTAGAAAGTAGCTAGCACTACTTAAATACGCCAAGAACCTTTTTTACTTTTTACTTTTTACTTTTTACTAGAGTATGTCAGCGTGAGTACTCTACTTAGCGACGGACTCTAAATGGAACACCCAACTAATAACAACGAAAAAAATGACGGTCTTGCAAATCGACTTAACCAAGAGTGCTACTGCATTACCCTTGATCGTAAAGCGCTTAATACAAGCCTTCAAGATCAATTGGTAGAAACTAGAAACAATCCAATAGGAGCGAACGAGCTTAATAAGCTTTTTTCAGCAACACCCGTGTTCGTTCCCAAAACAGAGATAGAGGCGATGGAGCGAATCGTCAGGGCTATCGAGTCAGCTGCCGAACTGCCATTGTATCAAGAGCAAGTGCTGTCGTGGGCACCAGAAATAGCTGCTTTCGACCCAGGCCCAATAGGGGCCCTCATGGGTTATGACTTTCACTTGGGTAGCGATGGACCTCAGCTCATCGAGGTCAATACTAATGCCGGTGGCGCATTTCTGAATGTGTTGCTCGCTCGCGCACAAAAACGCTGTTGCAACCCCTCAGAGCAAAGCGCTGCAACCAATCAAATGCTAGATAGGTTCGAGGAAGCAGTGTTTGACATGTTCAAACAGGAATGGCAGCGACAGTCCGCTGTTGCTATGCCCAATCGGATAGCCATTGTGGACAATGACCCCGAGAGTCAGTTCATGTTCTTAGAGTTTGAGTTAGCCTGTCAACTGCTCCAAGCTAGAGGTATTGATACTGTGATACTTGATCCCTCTGAACTCGAGTATATCGACGGTACGTTAACAGCCCATGGCCAGAAAATCGATATGATTTACAATCGGCTTGTCGACTTTGCATTTGAGGACCCTGACCATGTATTGCTTAAGCAGGCTTATTTAGAGGGTGCTGTGGTAGTGACACCCAATCCCCGCGTACATGCTATGTTGGCCAATAAGCAAAACCTGACATTGCTATCAGACTCCCAAATATTGCGCTCTTGGGGTCTGGATGAGGCTGCAGTGGAGTGCCTCGAAAGGTCTGTACCGAGGACTAAGATTGTATCAAGAGACGATGCAGCAGAGTTGTGGCTTACTCGGCGGCAACTGTTTTTTAAGCCAGTTGCTGGTCATGGAAGCAAAGGCGTTTATCGCGGTAGCAAACTGACTCGACGCGTCTTCGAAAACATTCTGGATGAAGATTATATCGCACAGACCTTTGTCCCTGCAGGAGAGAGATCACTCAAAATTGATGACATCGTAACAACAAGAAAGGTAGATATACGTCTTTATACGTATGGCGGAAAACTGTTACTACCTGCTGCGCGTGTGTATCAAGGTCAGGTGACTAACTTCCGTACGCCAGGCGGTGGATTCGCGCCTGTCTTTCAGGTGTGATCGTCTAGGTCTTATTTAGATGGCATTAGGCTGTTATAAGTCCGGTTAACTAATTCAATATTCTTCTTACCTAACCCCAGTTCGGGATAAGCCACATTGTAACTCATTGATACTATTTACAATGTAGCCACCTGCCCTTGCTGAGGCATGTTTTTGATGGTGGGTTTATAGGGAAACCAGCGATAAGCAATCAAACCTGACAGCAAGTTTGTAATAAAACCCGTGACACTACGATGGCGTGAATGCTCAATCTGACACAAGTTTTTCAGCTCCCCAAACACCGTCTCAACCAAAGAGCGATGATTGAGTAGCGCCTCATCTATCGGCTTGAGTACTTGCGGTTTCATATTACGCCGAAGTTTCGTTATCAGCCTAGTATCACTGTGTTTTGTGAGCCACTCGTTCAGTGCTTTACTGATATAGCCTCTATCCCCAAACACCTTGCCAAACACAGGCGTTGCCATATCCTTAACAGGCACTCTGTCATCCGTATTACCCGCAGTGACTTTAACAGATACAAGCTCGCCCTTGTGATTGATAATGGCGTGCAGCTTAAAGCCGTAAAACCAGCCCATGCTGCTTTTGCCTCGGGTTGCAAGTCCCTTAAAGACTTTATGACGGTAGATACGTTTGTTATGACAAACTGCTATCTTGGTTGAATCAATATAGCTGATACCTGTACAGTCGCCCATCATGCTTTGCAAGTAGGCACACAGTGGCATGATACTGCGCGGCATAAGCTTTATAAATCGTGAGTAGCTCGGCAGGTTTGGAAACTCCTGTTTCATCATGCCATGCATATGGTGGTAGTAAAAAGACTTAAACTGTCGATACCGCCGTTGATGAAACAGTACCAAGATGGTCATAATCTCTGCTACACTTATCTGGCATGCTCTTAACCTTTGGTGTCCCGTTGCGATTAAGTGAGCGTCAAACTCAGGTTTGAATTGCTAATAAAAGTCGTCAATATGGCAGTATAGTTCGGTTAGGTTGTCCATGTAAGAAGTCCTTGTTGTGAAGTTTGTCTTGGTAAACTTACTTTAGCAACTTTGGACTTCTTTTTTTATCTTTTTTTTGAGCGCTTATCCCGAACTGGGGTTATCATAACTAAAGAAGCGAAGTAATACTCAAATACTCAAATACTCAAATACTCAAATACTCAAATACTCAAATACTCAAATACTCAAATACTCAAATACTCAAAATCATTTTGACTATCTGTATCAAGGCTTGTCAAATTACAATGGTCTGTTATCAGCAGTTCCTTTTATACAGTCTGTTTTAAGTAGTTTATTAGCGTAAATAGGGTCAAGAAAAATATTGATTACGTTTTAGGCTATGGTATTTCAGCCGAATCTCTTATAGCCGAATCATCATCGCAACGATGATATTTATACCAGATTGATTATCAAAGTAGGCTTCCCTGCGTATAGCAGGGTTTCCCCTACCTATTCAAATCATCTGTCTCATCTTTAAAGGTTTCTACAACGACAGCAAAAATGTCATCCCAAACTGCCTCATTTGCCAAAAACGGATAATCCTTAAGTAGCTTATTACTTTTAGCACCTTTATTTTGTAGCATGCTGCGAATGATTCTATCGGCATAGCTGTTGGGCATCTCAATAATCTCTTTTATCGCCAGTCGTGCATGGTCATGTTGTCTTAGGTACTGTGACTCGTTATGCATCTCTTTTTCAATAACATGCGCAATCAGTCCTGATAAGTACTGAACATGAGGCGTCAGGTCCATAAAGCGCCATGCCGGTTGAATAAGGTGACTGTCTTCAAAATTTAAGTTTGAGCGAATACCATCAGGGTAAGTAATCGCTTGTTTATCAAAGCTGTAATGATCACGGATTTGCTTCATAAGGGGCACAGAGACACGGTCTAAGATTTTATCATAGGCATGACGGTCTGAGGGATGCTCAGCAATGGCTTGTGATATAGGTAGGATAATCGGCTCATGAATGACTTGGTCTCGTCTAAGGACATCATTAATTAAAAAGCGATGTACGCGGCCATTGCCATCCGCTAATGGATGAATATACACAAAGGCAAAGGAGACAACAGCACTACGCATCAGTGCTGATTGTCCCTCAGTCTTCTCCATAAATACCTGTAATCCTGCTAGCTTATTAGCAATGTCATCAGCAGGTGGCGCGATATAATGCACAATTTCTTTAAAGCCATTCACCTGGGTATGCGACACAAAAACTGGAGATTGACGGACGCCATACTGCTGGATGACCGTTTTGCTACCAAGTATCTCTTGTTGCAACTCTGCTAGCGACTCAGGATCAAGCGGAATATCGCCCTTGCCGGTACGCCGTGCCATCACATCGGCGAAACGTTCAATACGTTTTAACTCTTTCCCTTCACCTTCTATAGTAAAACTGGCTTTACTCTCTCGTAATGTCATCCATACGGAGGCACGCATCAGTAAGTCTTGCCCAAATTCATCGTTCAGCTTGTCAACCATTGTGGCAATATCGAGTGCAGCGGCTTGCGTAAACAACTCTGTTTTCACCAATTGAGGACAGAAATGACGGGTTCCTGCAAGATTGTCATTGATACGCCAACGAGCATTCTTTATGACATGCGCAGGGCTTGAAGTAACCTGCTTCTTAGCATCTAGAGCATCCACATAGTTACCGCCTAAATTACTCGGTACTGCTAACTGCTGACCCATGAGCCATTCATACAAGAAAGCCATTCTACGGGCATAGCTGCCTGTGGGCTCAGCGTTTACCCATGCTTGTACGTCATTAGCCCCTATCTGCTCAAACAGACGAGCCAGTAACTCCAAATTCAGTACTTCATGACGCATGTGAAACTGTAAGTGCGCAATGATCGTGTCCAGTGGACGCGCGGTTTCCTGATAAGCATTATGGATGACATCACCGTCTTTATAGGTTTGCCTGCGCCCACCGATACTACTGCTGACATATAAAGGCGAAACCAGCTCGATGCTGGCATAACGGATAAGCCATGCTGCGCCAATAGGGTCTGAAGTAGGGGTATTCATCATGAGGGGCTCAAGCGATTATAGATAAGCCATTTTGCAGAAAAGCGATTATGAATGCAATATAATGATTATAATGAAGCCTCATTGCATTAAATCGATTTTTATATGACGCTGTGATGTCTTTAGATAAAGATCGAAGGGCGTTTTAAGTGGGCATAATTGAACGAAATTGAATGATGAAAATACACCGTTCTTAACACAGCTACGTAGTAATAGAGTACCTATTTCTGCAAATAAAGCCTTCTTGCCTCGCGTGTAAAGCCTTATATATCAGCTGTTTATGAACAAAAATAAAATAAAATACCTCAGCTATGAGCCTGGCTTTAACACCCGGTAAACAGTAGCTACGCCAACACCAACTGCCTTAGCGATTTCCTCTTTTGTCATATTGCCTTGACTGTCTAATTCTCTAATACGATTGTGTTTCGTTGTATTAGGCTTCTTACCGGAGGGCTTATAGCCACTGTTAGCCAATCCCTGCTTGATACGCTCTCTACGCTTGTCGTTATCAAGCTTTGCCATCGTTGCTAATAAGTCGATCAGCATATGGTTAATCACTGTTAGGATCTCACCTGTCATGCCATTATTAACTGTATGCGTCGTTGGTAGATCAGCCACCACCAATCGCAAGCCTTTGTCTTTGATACGCTGCTTTAGAATTGCAAAATCATCTTGAGATAATCGGCTTAATCTATCCACGCTTTCAACCAGTAGAATATCGCCTTGCTCAGCGTCCTTTAGCAGCTTGGCTAATAATGGTCTATCGAGCTTTGTACCACTGAAATGCTCGACGTACTCAACATGGTTATCATCATAACTTGTACTGAAAGCCACCAAATCAGCCAATGCTCTGGTAGCGTCTTGATCCTTAGTGCTGGCTCTCACATAAATACGAACAGTCATAACCCACCTCTATTATTTAGACTTAATAATTAGTGCTCATTGATAATAACAAGATATTACTATCATTTAATAATATAAAAAAGTCTAATGATAGATAGATTATCATTTAAAGGTTTTATGTTTTGGGTATAGGCTAATGATAGGAAAAAAGCACAGCAGCCAGTCTTATAATTCAAAAGTCTGTTATAGATGGTTCCATGCTAACAGTCTGCTTTAAGTAGTCTGTTAATAGGTTTGAAAGGTAAAATAACTGGTTTCCTTGGGGTATACCCTACGATAACAGGAAATCCATCGCGGATGACAAAACCTGTTTAGCTTTTAAACAAGACGGGTTTGTCGATAGTATGTAAGATAAGTTGGAAAAGTAACTAGAGTGTAAGACTATTCATACTGGGTCTGAATCAAAGTTTTATTGTGATTAATTTCTGCTCAATATTATTCATTTGTCGCCATGATGAGTGATGGCGGCTTGTAATTTAGTTAGGAAAAATAATCTTGAGTAATAATATACGTTTGTATCATTTGTATCATTTGTAGCAGAGCTTGTTCTAGGCTTCTTTACTTACACTTTTCTGTAAGTTATTTTTTAGTAAATGATCGAATATAAATGGGCCAAAAGGTAAGAGTGAGCCGAGTACGCCCGCAGGTATTGCCCAAAGAGGCATTTTCATTTTGATAGCTGAGCCTATAAGTATTATGATATAGGTAATAAACAAAATACCGTGTGCCATACCGATGTATTTCACACCTTCTGGAATATCCAGCATATATTTTAGTGGCATGGCGATGAAGAGCAATAATAAGAAAGAGGTGCCTTCTAGGTAGCCTATAAGGGTAAGACTTTTTAACGCGGTCTCTTGTTTTTTTCTAAGGCTGTGAATTTTTTCAATAGTTGGCTGAGCCTGTGACACTATATTTTCCTTTTGTTATTATCAATAAAGAATTTATGGATTATTCAATGTCTCTATAATAATGGCTCTACGCAGAGCTTTTAAGTATTGGGTTTTAAGACCTAAAATGAGTGAGTACCTATACCAGTCATACATTACCTTCCAGTTCACATTTTATAAACATACTCAAGTATAAAAAGTATTTTTCCGTATAGAGTGACTACGACGCTAGTTCATTTTGTTTGTGATAATCGGCATCAATGTGCTTATTTATTACGCTTACTTTCTAAAAATATCATGTCAATTATAATCAATGCGACACCGACACAGACACCTATATCTGCAACATTGAAAATAGGATAATTCCAGACATCAGCATAATGCACATGGATAAAGTCAACCACTTTACCAATTCTTAAACGATCGATTAAGTTGCCAATCGCACCACCGAGCATTAAGGCTAACCCCATGGACAATAGCTTGGCTGCACGTGGCGCTTTGATTAAATAAACCGTTAAAAAGATAGCCATTACAAAAGCTAAGCCTGAGAAAAACCATTTCTGCCAACCGCCAGCGTCGGCTAAAAAGCTAAATGCTGCCCCATAGTTATAAGCGAGTGTCCAGTTGAGAAATGGTTCAATGACCGGTACGGGGTCATTGAACGCTAATTTGGTTTGGGCCAACCACTTAGTCCATTGATCAAGTATTAATACCATTATCGCCAACAAATACCAGATAAAAGCGCGACTGCCATTGGCAACCATTTTTGGCATTTTATTCAACTTACCTTTAGGTGTTATCGAGTTGCCTGAGGTTACGTACATAGCTTTAGGCGTATGATTCATGGTTTTAGAGTCAATTGATTGATGAGTACTACTCACAGCTATAGGTACTTTATTGTCAGCAATATTAGTACTAGCCGATTCAACGCTATTCAATTTAGTACTATCTAATCTGTCGGTAGATTCAGTCATAGTTGTTTTCTTTATCTGTGTTTATACAATGAACAATGTTAAACGTATATGTTTTTAGTATACGACTATTAATAGCGCCACTTTTAAAAACGGCTCCACTTACCGCTCTGGTATTATGAAACTTACGGTAATAATTTTTTATTAGGGAATCTGTTGATTGATTTCAATATTAACCTGAGTCTGTTCAGCACTAATCACTATCGGATTACCCGATAAGTCGCCTGACTCTGCTATGGCATTACCGCTATGACTAATACGAGCAACGACTGCTAACTGAGTTTTGTCACTACGAGCTGAATTTAACGTGCGATCTGGCATCATCGCATCAAGATTGCTTAAGCGGATACTGGCCTCACCTTGCTCAATAACACTAATGGGTAAACGTTTGGCGGCAAACGGTGGACCTCCTTTAACGTCACGTATCGCAACAAACAACACATCATCAGCTTTCACTAACGGTAATAAATTAGCGTTAATTTTCACTGTCACGTCAATACCTTCTAGCGCTTGCTTTTCTTGCGTGCTAACGTAGTTGCTTAACTCATCTAAGCTTGCTAAAGCTTTAGTATGATCACCTGGTTTGGCCACAATGCTGCCTTGTAAGCGTTTAATCCAACCTTGCGCTTGGGCAAAGTTACTACTACGAGTCTCACCCATTGCCATGAGCATTTGAGCCCGTTCATGCTGCGGATTCTTAGCTAATATAGCTTGTAATACACGGCGAATATTGGCGTCTAACTGACCTTCATTAACGAAAAAGCTAGTCTGAGCATAAGTGGTGGCGATTTCTTCATTTTCAGGAGCTAAACGATAGGCACGAGATAAGGCTTCCAGCGCAGAATCAGTTGCCTCCATAGATAAGAAAAGCTCGGATAGGCGCATCCAGCGATTAGGATCATCAGCATTACGATGAACATTGGTTTGCATGGCGCTAATCAGTTGACGACCATCTTCAAACGCCCATGATGGCGGCTTGTCAATTTTAGCTGTCAATAGGTCGTCAGCCACTTGTCCTACTTTGTCCTCAGCTGTCCACAAATCAAACACGGGCGTACGATTGCCTATTAGTAAATACGCCATTGCAGCCAATATTGGGATCCAAGCTGCGACAATTAAACGGCTTTTGACATCAGGGGTGACCATAGGTGTTATCTGACGCTGCGCATCTAATAGCTGACGCTCAAGCTCCAGCTTTTGATTTTGATAATGGCTATTATTAATAGTACCGCTGTCTTTATCTGTTTGTAGCTCAGCTAAACGTTCGCGAAATACTGCAACATTAATATCTAGCAGTTGATTGTCTATTGGTTTGGACTGCAAACGCGGTGCTCGTAGCCATGGCATAATAGCAATCAGCGCAAATATAAGAGCAATCAGCAAGCTTAGAGTTACAAATAAGCCAAAAGTAGAAAATAGAGTCATTTTTTGTCCTCTAGGCTAGTAATGTCGTGGTCGACACTCTCAGCTTGCGATAATAGACGATCAAGCTCAGCCTTTTCCGTAGAGGTCAAGGCAGCAGTACTGTTCACTGTGACGCCGCTTTGACCACGGGCAACAACTTGGCGACGCTTACTTTGCCAAAACCAACCAATAATTAAGACGAGCAATAATAGTGGTGGAAAAAACCATAGGATCCATGTTGATGGTCGCATAGGCGGCTTGTAGCTAATAAAGTCACCGTAGCGCTCTTGCATATAGACGCGTATTTCAGCATCACTACGTCTATCTTTAATTAAATCATAGACTTTTTGCTTTAGATCCTGTGCAATCGGTGCATCAGAGGCTGCAAGGTTTTGATTTTGGCATTTTGGGCAGCGAAACTCTTCTATTAATCCACGATACTGAGCTTCTTGCTGTGGTGAGTCAAAATCGTATACGTCAATAGCTGCGTTTGCCGTCATGTTAAGCAGACACGCTAGTATTAAGCTTGCTAGTTTTAAAACTATATTGGGTTTTAGTTGAGGAGCTCTTATTCGAATAACGTTCATTTGCACATCTCCTCAACCTGAATGAGATCAGGACTATCGTTGTTCTTATTAGCCTCATTAAGTACGGTCAGGCACGGCTTAACACGCTGTTGCCAATTGGCTTCATTAACCTCACCAACAATATGCTGACGAATGATGCCATCTCCATCCACAACAAAGGTTTCGGGCGCACCAGTTATGCCTAAGTCTAGAGCAAACTGACCCAATGAATCCTGAATAGACATAGAAAATGGATCACCGCCTCGGTTTAAGTAACTGAGCGCATTACCAATCTCATCCTTATAATTCACACCAACGATATCAACGCCGCGCTCTTCTAGTTGCATTAAAAACGGATGCTCAATAACGCAAGTTGGGCACCATGAGCCCCAAACATTAAGTAAAAACGGCTTATCCGGCAAATTATCATTGGTGATAGTACGGGTAGTATCTGCTAATAACGGCAGCTCAAAGGTAGGAACCGGACGCTCAAGAGCGGTATTGGTCACAATGTCTGTTGGTTTACCTAAGCGCATGTACAATATAACTACCAAACCAAAAAAGAGGATAAGCGGAATTAAGAACCATAGCTTCGTCTGCTTTTTTTTCATTGTCTTTGGGTTACGCTGCTTACTGTTTTGGCTATCTTTTTGCTCAGGAGTATTATTCGACATAGTCATTTATTTCTCCTTTAGTGTCGACATCGTCGATGCTGAGATTGCCTGTTCAATAGCTACCTCATTGACTCCATCAGTAGCCAGATCACCAGTAACTAGCAATGGAGCTTTAACTTTTTTGATGCGGTATCGTTTATCAAGCATGCTAATTAATCCACCTAGAGCCATGATAATTGCCCCTAACCAAATCCAGCGAATTAATGGTTTTACATAAATCCTTAATGCCCATTGGTTACTACCATCGGCAATAGGTTCGCCCAGTGCGACATAAACATCGCGCATAAGATTGGGGTCAATAGCGGCCTCAGTTGTTGGCATAGTGCTGATAATATACGTACGTTTTTCAGGATATAGCGTTGCCACTTCTTGGCCATTCTTAGTCACTACAACCTCAGCTTGCGTTGCATCAAAGTTACTCCCCTTTATTTCAAAAAATTCAGTTACTTCAAAATCGTAACCTTGAACATTGACTGTATCGCCAATACCCATTGCTACGTCACGCTCAATACTCAAGCTACTAGTAAAGGCTATGCCAATGACAGCAACCAATACGCCAATATGAGCAGTCTGTTGACCCCAATAGCTCAGACGCAGCTGACGCAGACCTTTAAAGAAATTAGGGGCGTTCTTGGTTTTGTCTCTAAAGTCAACGATCATCCATAGCAGTACCCAAAAGCTCACCGCTAAAGTCACGCCAATATTGAACATAGCAGATGGACTGGTAAAGTAGGCGATAATAGCAGCCAATACGATACTACTAGCGGCAATGGCGATACCCACCCCTAGTAACGGACGCTTATCTTGTTTCCAGCGAATATTAGAGCCCATACCCATAGCGATTAACAACAGCCATGTCAAAGGCACAAACAGCGCATTGAAGTATGGAGGCCCTACAGATACCTGACCGAGACTAAAGGCATCAGCGATAATAGGATAAAGTGTACCGAGCAATACCACGAGCGTTGCAATCAAGATAATAGCGTTATTAATGACTAAGAAAGACTCGCGCGAAACCAGCTGATACTGACTCTCAACCGTCAAACGCCAACCGCGAACGGCAAACATTAATAGACCACTACCGATGATAATGCCAAGAATAGCTAAGATGACCAAACCACGCGTCGGATCAGCGGCAAACGAATGCACTGAGGTAAGGACTCCAGAGCGTACCAGGAACGTGCCAAGCAAGCTTAAGGCAAAAGCGAAAATAGCCAGCATGATGGTCCATGCTTTAAACACCCCGCGCTTTTCAGTGACTGCTAATGAATGCAGCAATGCTAAGCCGACAAGCCAAGGCATAAACGAGGCGTTCTCTACCGGATCCCAAAACCACCAACCGCCCCAGCCAAGCTCGTAGTAGGCCCACCACGAGCCCAGTGCAATACCAATGGTCAAAAATCCCCAAGCCGCGAGCGCCCATGGACGTGACCAGCGTGTCCAAGCAGCATCTAAACGCCCTTCCCACAATGCCGCCATACAAAATGCAAAAGGCACTACCATACCCACATAGCCCATATATAACATGGGCGGATGAATAATCAGACCGAAATCTTGTAGGACAGGATTTAAATCAGCGCCATCGACCGCTAGATTGGGTAAGGTACGCTCAAACGGTGACGAGGTAAATATCAGCATTGTTAGCATCATTAACTGTACACCGGCCAAAATAACTAATACCCGCGCACGCATTGATAACGGCAAGCCGCGACTAAAGTATGATACCAGTGCACACCATGTGGCCATGATGGTCATCCATAGCAGCAAAGAGCCCTCGTGTCCGCCCCATGTCGCCGATAATTTATAGTACCAAGGCAACAGCGTATTGGAATGCTGCGCGACGTAACTGAGGCTAAAATCATTATAATAAAAACCTGCTATCAAAGCGCCAAATGACGTTATCATGGCGGCAAACTGTGCCCAAGCTAAGCTAGGGGCTAGTCGTTGCCAAGCAACTTGGTTACGAATAACACCAATAGTTGGCAGAATTACCTGCAATAACGCCAATACAAAAGCGGTAAGCAAGGCAAAATAGCCCAATTCTGTAATCAACATACGGTCTAACCTTATTTACTCTAATGCGGTTGCAGTTTACTGTAGCGGTGGAATTTTTATTATTAGAACCCACCCCCGAAATCTGCTGCTATCTCTAGTTTTTAATTGATTTCGAAGGGTTTTATTTAACTACTTTAGGCGGAGTTACCAGTGGAGGCGCGCCTTTAAAGCGCAGTAAACGTAACGCATTGAGAGTAACGAGCACTGTTGCTCCAGCATCAGCTAGAACCGCAATCCATAGTCCAGTAATGCCGAATACGGTCGTGATCAGAAAGACGCCTTTGAGACCTAAAGCGAAAATGACGTTCTGATGAATGTTGCGCATGGTGGCACGCGAAAGTGCAATCAGATGGGCCATGTCTGTAACACGACTTTTTAATAATGCGATATCGGCCGTCTCAATGGCCACATCGGTACCACCACCCATCGCGATGCCAACATCAGCGGTTGCTAGTGCTGGCGCATCGTTAATACCATCACCCACCATCGCTATTTTGCTGTTATTCTTCATCTCGTTAAGCAAGCGCAGTTTGTCCTCAGGCAACAGCTCAGCTTCCCATTCCACGTCTAAATTACTGGCAAGTGCTTGAGCGGTTAAGCGGTTGTCGCCTGTTAGCATGACGGAGCGCACACCCATCGCTTTAAGTTGAGCCACACCTTCATGAGCGTCGTCTCGTAACTCGTCTCTTAGTGCGACCAATCCAAGCACTTCTCGACTTTGCTCATCGAAAAGAACTGAGACGGTCTTGCCCTCATTTTGCAGCGCCTCGATTTGTGCCTGTTGCTCGGCTGAAATTGATGCCTCATCTGCGGCATAAACAGGCGAACCGATAGCTAGCGCGCGCCCAGCGATAGTTGCGTGTACCGCTTTACCCGCAGTAGCAGAAGCTTTAGAAGCCACAGGTATGACAACTTTGGCGGCTTTGGCATGACTGACAATAGCTTCAGCAAGCGGGTGACTAGAACCTGTCTCCACACTGGCAAAGAGCGCCAATACCTTATCTTTACCTTGAGAACCCTGATCCTGAGAATCCTGACCTTGAACACTTGAATACTCTTGTGTAATGTCAACAACATCGGTCACGCGTGGTTTACCTTCAGTTAAAGTGCCTGTCTTGTCAAAAGCGACTGTCTTCACTTGGCCGATGGTTTCTAAAGCACTACCGCCCTTGATCAGCAAGCCGCGGCGCGCACCGACCGCTAGACCAGAGGCGATAGCAGCTGGTGTTGAGAGCACAAGAGCACAAGGACAAGCGATCAATAATAAGGCTAGACCTCGATATAACCAAGTTGACCAATCTCCGCCCATGGTTAACGGTGGGACGATGATAATTAGGGCGGCAATAGCCATCACAGCCGGTGTATAGTAACGACTGAATTTCTCAATAAAACGGGCAGTGGGTGCTTTGGAAGCTTGCGCTTGCTCTACCAAATCAATAATGCGCGAAATAGTGTTATCGGCGGCTGTCTTTTCTACGCGCACTTGGAGCACACCATCGATGTTAATTGACCCTGCAAATACATTGTCACCCATCGTCTTGGCAACAGGAACAGACTCTCCCGTCACGGGCGAATCATCAAGGCTGGACGCACCTTGAACAATGGAACCATCAGCAGATACCCTATCTCCAGGACGCACCAGCACAAGGTCATTCACTTGTAGTGAAGTCGCTGGAACGTTACGCTGCCCACCTTGAGCATCAAGTAAAATCGCACTTTTCGGAACCAGCGATGATAAGGCTCTGATGCCAGCGCGAGCGCGATCAGCAGCGATACTCTCAAACAGTTCACCGATTGAGAACAAAAAGACAACCGCTGCGGCCTCTTCAGCTTCACCAATGATAAGTGCGCCAAGCACGGCGACGGACATCAGCGTTTCAATTGAAAAGAATGAACCTGTTTTAGCCAGTGCTAAGGCTTTGCGTGCAAATGGAAAAACGCCTACAATCACAGCGATGGCAAACACCCATATCCCATAAGCGGGGAACAGTAGTGACAGTGCATAAGCGCTGCCCATCAAAATACCGAGACCAACAACCTGTTTGCCTTTTTGAGTTTGCCACCACCGCTTATCCTGCGGAGCCATCTGATTGTCGCTGTCAATATCAATAGCCGATACAGTTTGTTGACCAGTATTGGCAGATATACCGAACCCTAGGCTTTTGATGGTTTTTTCAATATCACTAGCCTGAGTCGGCGCATCAGGGGCCAAGCTTAGCTCTAGCGTTTCTGTAGCAAAATTTAGCTCAACATCAGAAACCCCAGGCATACGTTTCAAAGCTGTTTCAATCTTGCCGATGCAACTGGCACAGTCCATACCTTCAATATGATATTTCATAATAATTTACCCTTTGAATAATGGTATTATGAACCCTCTAGTGGCTTTAGAGTCAAGGTTGTCTATCTACAGTTTTGTAAATTTAATTTCTCTAGCGCCAGTCTTTACAGCCACTTTAATTATTTAAATCATAGAGGTTATTATGACAATCAAAATTGGTGAGCTCGCTAAACGCACAGGTGCCACAGTGGAAACCATTCGCTATTACGAAAAGGAGCACTTATTACCTGAGCCTTCTCGCAGCGCAGGGAATTATCGTTTATATAATGAAGAGCACATTGAGCGTCTACAATTTATCCTACACTGCCGTACGCTTGACATGGCTCTAGACGAAGTACGAATCTTACTTGAGTTTTGGGAGGAACCTGATAAAGACTGTGGTGATGTGAGCTCCTTACTAGATAAGCAAATTTATGCTGTAGAAATACGAATGGAAGAACTGATGCACTTAAAGCAGCACTTGACTGTTTTGCGCCAGAAATGTGCAAGTAGTGCACCAGCGGTATCATGTGGGATATTAAAGGCTCTTGCCGATAATTCTTGTCATGAGTAATGATATTAGTAGTGTTCATTTCTGACTGATCAAATCATGAAAGGTTAAATACACCCTGATGTTAAGCACAAAAAAACCCAGCAATGATATTAAGATCACTACTGGGGTTGGAGGAAATAATAACTATGTTGTGCTGACTTATCAGGTCTTATTTATCATTCATAGCAAGGTAGATATTTCGATCTGATGCGGATGCGTCATCCACGTATTTTGAATCACGCCATGTGGTATAAGCATAGACACCACTGTATGGGCTGATGCTGTTCTGACGGAAATCAGAAATCCAGTTTTCGCCATCAAAGATTTGGATATGGCCATGTGGACGCTTTGATGAGCGATCATAGACAATAACATCACCTACTTGGGTTGGCATATCATTACTGATTTTGCTAAAACCTGCTTTATCAAGCGTGCCACGAGTGGCGTACTGATAGGCTGAAGGATTGGGGGTGAACTCATAACCTGCTGATTGTAGTGCTTTACGTACGTAACGGGCACAGTATCCAGAGCTACCAGATAGAGCCACTCGTGAAGCACGAGCAGCAGCGATAGCGGGGGCTGAATTGCTATCAGGAACTGTATTGACTTGCTGCTGTTGTTTTTCAGCGTATAAGCGGCTGTTTAATGATGAAAGCCGACTCTCTTTTTGCTTAGCCTGCGCACTTAGGTTGCTAATAGCTTGACTGATTTCGTCATTACTAGAAACATAAGCACCACTGCTAGTGCTATAGATGTTTTTTGATGAACCGTAGTTTGATGCCACAGAAGTATTGGTGATGGTATTATTTGTTTGAGAGATTGTGATAGCAGCACCACTCGTTTGTGCTATGCCCATACCCAGTACTGACAAAATCAATAAAGCCTGTTTCATAAATCTAATACCTACGGTTAATTCAAAATGGTCTGTTATCAACAACAGCGCAGTCAATTAAATTTCAACAACTCAAGTATATATACGTCATAGTGACTGATACTTCTGCTGCATATTATTCATATAAAAAATGATTATTGGCGATCACAGCATCATTGAAGTCTTACGAAGCTGTTGCAAATCAAGCTGCTGGCCAAAACACAAAGCCGACTTTAGCATAGGCTGTTTAGCCTGTCATCACCCTTAAAAACCCCAAAAATACTTTTTTGATGTTGAAAAAATTGCTAATATTCCACATTTTACAATGTAAGTTTGTGTAACATATACAGAATATAGCTGACTAAATTGACAACAATTTCTACTGTTTTATAAGCAAAAAAACGTCTGAGGGTTAAATCTAAATTACAGATTTAACCCTCAGACGTTTTTTTATTGGATGAAGTAATTACCCTATATAGGGTCTAACTAA
>NZ_JASDDJ010000037.1 GCF_030407455.1 Psychrobacter sp. 5A.1 | reverse complement strand
GTGTAAATCTGTAGAACTAAGTTCTTTAGATAATGTTTCATTTAAAGGAGCCGAAGTTTTTGTTTCACTTGTATCTACACTACAGGAGCAAAGTGTGACCATTACAAATATTAAGCTATATTTAAACATATTATTCTCTAATTATTTTTACGCGCTTTTCATCGAAGATTGAATGCAAATGGCTGTCATGATAGTCTGCTAGACAGCATGGGCGAGGAAATGTATCAATACATGAACTTCGACCGTATGTCAGAGCACACTGAAGAATAGGACAAGATTAATGTGGCTCAGTTGACCTAATCTTGAGTACATAAGCTTTTAAAATTGAAAGCCTTACACTTAAAACAAGAAAACCCCGTGTCATCATGATACGGGGTTTTTTGTTGGGTGTGGGTAGGTATAAGCCATATTCGTTTGCTATGAGTGATATATTTCAAAATTTTCACAAAATTTATTTTAATCACATGTTTTAGTATTCATAATGTTTTTATCGTGAGTTAAGCATAGTCTTTAGTAGACACTACAAATACTACTATCATCTAAATTATTGGATACGGATATACTCGTAATAGTATAAGGATCCGTGTCTGTAATAGCATCAGGATATCTGTCTGAAACATTAAAAGTCAATGTATTACCTTGAGCATTGGGTCGGGTCGTATAATATCTATTTGTCATATAATAGCTTTCATCACCCATATTACTTGTATATTCGTGATACTCAACTTCTGGATGGGTACTCAAGAGTTTAGAGATGTTATCATTTACCTTAAAGCCTTTACTGGTTTGGTAGCTAGAATCGAAAAACTCAACTGAGATTAGAGTGTCACGCAAAAACAGCAATTGAAAGTCTGAGTTGCTGCTATCCATAGAGCACTCATTGATAGTGTGCTTTAAATTTAAAGACATACCTGATTTAGATTCTATTTCTTCGATAGTAGTATGTAGAGTAAAGTTTTCGGTGCCATTAGCAGTGATGATTTTATTACTATCGAGTGTCATTCTATCAGAAGAGTCAACACCTTCCATTACTTCAAGATCGCCAAGACGTAACCAGCCTATTTTTGAGTCGTTTAAATAATAAGTTTTTATCCAGTTGTCTTTAGTAGATGTTACTTTAATCTCATCACCTGCTATGAAATAGGATGAAGTCTTACTGTTAAGGTCTGGTTGTTTATAGATAAAAGCTTTATCTGCACTAACTATATAAGTTGAATAATTAGTGCTTGGCAGAGTGTCACATTCTAATCCAAAATTGAATGAATATGATGTGGTTTGACCTTTTGCGTCTATCAATTCTAAATTTCTAATGAAATTTTGAGACATTAAAGTTGCCGTGTATCCGCGATCATTCTGATATATACGAGTGAATTCATGAGGGCGACCTTGACCTGTTTCTATCTCATCGATACTTTCTAATGTGAAAGTACTGTAGCCATTTATTTTTAATTCCCCAAGGTTTTGAGGGTAGTAGATATTTATTGATTTTCCATCACCCATTATACACGCTTGCGTAGTCGTATCTGAGGCTTGAGAGTGGTTTGATGGTCTTTTACTTTGAACATTAGTCGAAGACGGTGCTATCTCTGAATTTGAGGAACTGACAGAGCTTTCGCAGCCTAAAGTTAAGAATAACGTAGATATAACTATGATCAAGGTTTTATCAAGATTCATAACTTATTGATCCTTTTTTTAGCCCAATCTACTGCGTTTTTAATTTATAGGTAATAGTATAGACATACATTCTAAAAAACACTAAAGATCAGTCCGCTACTGGGTTTAGATCACGCTTATCAATCCAGCCGAATTTAGTACCATTTTTATAAGAGACTTTCACCCAGTCCTCATTTTGATCAAAAGCTTCAATCAAATCATCTTTAATATAATAGTTCGGTTTCGACCGTGATTCGAATTTTTCATCAAGAATTTCTGCTTGATCTGTTTTGATAACGTACTTGGTCGGAGGTGGAGGACACAAATTTTGAAATTGGTTCTCAGAATAAGTAGCGGATTTTGCGTACTCAAATTCAGATAAGGCAACATTGTTGTTTTCTATACAGTAATAATCCTCTCCTGTAATAAGCGTGCCCTCTGAAATATATTTTTCTATTCTCCAATCTTTATTCTTTTGTGAAAAATAAAAATACTGATTAGAGCGTCCACGTGGAGAATAAATAATTTTTAATATGAATCCAGAGTGATTTGCAGAAGGATAAATATCATATAAGAACCAGCCAACTTCATCTGTAAAATTTGTGGTTTCTAAACTAAGCCGATATAACCCGTCTGTATTTTTCAGATAGACGATTAAGTCATCACCTTGATATGTATTATTACTCTCATCATTGATA
This sequence comes from Psychrobacter sp. 5A.1, assembly GCF_030407455.1. GTDB lineage: Bacteria > Pseudomonadota > Gammaproteobacteria > Pseudomonadales > Moraxellaceae > Psychrobacter. The sequence continues at coordinate 29,054 of NZ_JASDDJ010000037.1, read as the reverse complement.
GAGGATATAACTTTATCGTCAATGCCATCTGCATTAACATCAAAAGTGAAGATCTTATGTGTGTTTTCGTCATACTTTGCTTCGATATCTGTAAACGAAAGTGATTTAGGTTTTTCCTTTATGTACTCCCCATCAATCAGATAGGTACTGGTGCTACAATTTTTACCTGTATTATCTGTAACTTTAATGGCATTAGCATCGCCTTTGGTGTTTACAGTTATCGATTCAATATCTCCACAATCCCACTCAGCTACTTCAAACTCATAAGTGTGTAAAAATCCACTATCATCGAACAAAATAGCGTTGTATGACAGGTATTCTTCTGTTGTCGCAGGTAATATCACAATTTGCCTATCAGCATCATTAGCGAAAACACTAATTCTCTTTAATGCGCTTTGCAAATCTACTTCATACGTATAATTAAAGAGCCCATAAGTATAATTAAAGAGCCCATCAAGCCCTTTGCTGACAACGCTACCATCCATCATTAAGGTTATATCAGACTCATCATCACCAAATAAGTTGATAGAGATGGCAGTCTTATCATGTTTAATGTCAACTTTGTCCTGACCCTCATCATAGGTTATTAACGAATTTATTTTATTAAAGATAAGCGGGTTGCTATTATCTTCTAAGAGAGGGTTATTTTCAATATTTGTTGCGACTGTATTGTCATTTTTAATATCCGTTTTATTGATAGCATCATCGTTGGTATTAGTATCACCGTAGTTATTTGTGCATGATGCTAATAAAAAAATGGAAAAGAGAGTGGCTATAATTTTCACTGTAGATGCCTTGTATTTAAGATATATTACGTGTGCCTGATTTTTGCTGTATCTTGTTATGAATATCTCAAAATGTACATGAGGTGCACACGTTCCTTTACTTGGTATCATGACAATAGGTGAAATGGAAATAATTCATACTAAAAAAGCACTTCTCAATAGCAAGAAGTGCTTTTTTGCATTCAACAATCATTCAATAGCATCATTAAGTAGTAAAATATTATTTATCAGAATCAAACCACTTCAATATTCCAACATTAGTTTCTTTAGTGAAAAATTGAGTAATAGTGAGGTATTGTTTTATGTAGCCGTCAGTTAGATAAGCGCGGATTTTATTGGCTTCGTCTTCAATGACCAGTGTTATTGCTGTTGATAACTGATTTGAGCTAAAGAAATCTTTAAACTCTTGATATATGACAAGATCATCATCTGGCTGTTCTGCTTTGCCTTGTTTTTGTTCGGTGAATTTGATGGTAAGGCTATAAAATATGCCTGATTTCTTATACTCTAAACGCAGCCATGCCGGTACATACTCTTGCGGGATACCCCCATTTTTTTGTATCTCTTCTTTAGTGTAGAATTGCGAATTACCGTTTATCGACCATATTTTGCAGGCCTCCATCTCTATCTGAGTCGTTAGATACCAATTAAATTTGTCTGAATAATTCTTCCAGCGTGTCAGCGGAAATGTGTCCTCTTTGACCATGGCTTTGATATTGTCAGGTAGCTTTTTATAAGAGTCATCCATAAACTCAGCCTCAGGATACGTCTCTGGTGCAAAGTGATGGGTAAGCGCGAAGAAATCCCATGACATTTGTATTTCTCGCGCTTGAAAATTAGCGATTTCAGTCACACTTATACCTCCTAGACGCAGGCTAATATAGCCACCAGGAGCTAGTGCGAAATCAATCGTCGTATATTGAGCTGTTTTTGATCGATCATAAAGCTCAACCTCAAAGCGCTTTGCAAACTCAGCAAGCATTAGATCTCTAGGTAGTGTGATTCTGGCTTGATAGTACTTTTTTTCAGTGGTGGAGAGCCAAGTGAGCTGTACACCTAAGGGAAGCTTCACTAGAGCAGGTGGTGAACCGCCTGATGCCAATACGCCTGTACTACGCCAACCACCACCAATATCTGCCGAAAATCCTAGACCCTGTCCGGCCTCTTCGGTGTAATACCAAAAACACTCCCCCGAAATAAGCCACACACGGAAGTGACGAGGCGCGAAGATATGGGTAGACCATTTAACAGGGATTTCGTTGTCAAACACGGGGCTATCCTCTAAAGTGTTGGTTGGTAAATATGCCGACTATGATAGTGCTAATACTCTTCATAATGTAATGTAGCTCCTGTTAATTAACCTTGAATGACGTCGCGAAATTTTTTCTTATTGGTCGTAGAGATAACAACAGGCATTGAACGATTAAGAAAGTATTTAAAGCAGCATTCATCAAGATAGACTACTTATTAGTATAATCTACAGGAATAACGTTACTGCCTTGACAGTTGAACATGGTGTACCGAACCATTTCACCATCTTCATATCTGGGGAAATCATTGTTGAGCTTGAACTGCGTAATGCCACCCGGCTGTTTGGCGATGAGGTTGCCTTGACAGTCCGTGACTTTGCTAGGTAAGTAGGCTTTGCCGTCTTTACAGACAAAGTCAGTGGTCCCTTTTGGTAGGTTATTAGTTTTCCAAAAAGTATCAGCTGCTGACACAGTATTAGAGTTCGTGAGTATGAAGTTTCCTTGACAGTCTCCCACTAGTCCCTGATCGTCTGATAGATATTCTCCTCCTCCTGATAAATAACTACTATTCCAGTTTTGAAGATTGCCGCAGGCGGTGAGAGAGAGTAGGCAAAAACCTGCTAAAATAGTATTGATCATTTTCATAATGTGACTCCTGTTGATTAACCTTGAATGACGTAGCGGAAAAATATATTTTCCCTATTGTCGATATTAGGGACACTCACATACACAGGGCCGCTGATGCTACTACTAACATGTAGATAGCGATTTTTGATAGTCAAGTCGCTAAAGTGCAATCGATGAGGGTTGCCATCGGTTTTGTACATGTTTTTATTCACATAATCTTTTTTACCGTCTAATGCCAGCGCTTGCGATTGTAACTCTTTAAAGGCAGAGGATAGCCCTGCTGGCACTGCATACATTTTTAGCTTATTAGGAAGGTAAAAATCGGCACAGTATTTTTTGATAAAAGTTAGCATCAAATGCGCAGGTATCTTTGGGTAGTCTGGAGAGACTTGTGTTCTATTGGTGATGAGTTGGTTTTTATCGCCCGTACAGCGGATAAATAGCTCTGCTTCTTTCCCTGTTGCTTTCCCTGGTTCTGCCACTGGTTTTAGTCCAGCAGCTTCATGCTCTGCTTGTTTTCTTTTGACTTTACAGGTACCAATCTCACAGGTTCTCCCTAAGCATTGATATTCTGCCTTGCCTGTGTTGTCCGCCCAGCCCTCTGCTTTTAGCGATTGTAATATAATATCGAAGTCCGCATACTTTTGTGCGCTAAAGGACTGACTCTGATATTCAAGAACTTTTGGGGTAAAGACTTTCCAAAAGCTACTCATCTCAATGTCTCTGTTAGGATCAGGCTCAATGTCTCTATAACGAGCAGGTTCTCTTCTTCTTTCTCTAGGGGAGCCAAACTGAGGCAGTCTATGACGGCCTTTGGTTAGGACGACTTGCTCTTTATCATCCTGACCTTCGATATACCATTTTTTAGTGAAACTATCGAATTTACCTAAAGTACTTAAGCCATCACCGATATCGGTATGGCAACCAGGGATGATGAACTCTAGTCCGACACCAGCTCGTACGGACTGCCCGATACTGGTCAGATTGAATTTTTGGCGGTACTCGTCACCAGCGACGATATGCACGACTTTAGTTCCATCTACTTCTTTAAAATTTAGCTCTTGGCCGTCATCTTCCACATCGTTATCATGGTTGGTGCCGATAGAAGACACCGTATCAAATAAACCCACAAAGTCAAAGACTACATCATATTTTGTTAGATCGACGAACTTCTTAACTTCTGGAGTGCTTCTCTCTGTAAAGATACGTTTACAGAACATACGAGCAGTTGCCGAACCACGGCTAAAGCCATAGACATTGAATACCAGCTGTTTGGGATTATTGCCCTTACCAACATAAGACGCTAAAGCCGTCTTTACATGTTCTAACATATTCTCAAGCTTGGTCTTAGCACCAGTATCTCCCATTCCTAACCCTGAACCTATGCCGTCATCAGCATGATATTCCCATCCTGGTACGGGAGCTGATGCATCGTTTGATTCTGTTCTGGTTTCGATACCTGAGCCGTCGGTATATAGGTTGATAACGTGTGGTCTATCGCTATCGGCCGCTCTATGTAACTGATCCACTACGCTTGGCGCTCGGGCAAAGCTAAGTGAAGAGCCAACTGGCCAAGGTTGCGGGTTATACCTTTCATCCATTCTATCTTTTAGCTTTTTTACCTGCTTTGGCGCAATTTCGTTGTATAGGTCTGAGTTTTCTTTACTATTCCATGTACCATCAAAGAAAATATTAAATGTCAGGTTAGCGATGGTAAGATCTACAGATGAGTTCTCTTCTGGATTGGTTAGATCGTCTTCGCCGTTTATTGGTTCGTCTTTTTGAGTACTATAGCCCCTCATTATTTATCATCCTCATAACTACTACCACGCCTATCTGGATATACCTTTAGCTTGACTTTGCTAGCGCCGCTAAAGATACGATCCGTCTGACCTTTTTCGTCTGTGCGACCATAGAATACCTTACCAAGATCATCAACGATCTTATATCGGAAGCCTTGAACAGGATCGCCATTTTGATCACGAATGACAAACATCTCATCATGAGGATCTTGATAATCAAGTATGCCGTGTTTTGCCAAAGCCCCCGCAACCATTTCTTTCTTCACCGCCTTAATCTTAATTGTCCCCGGACACACCAGCTTAATACCACTGTCATCGATGGTAATCGAAGCCCCACCTGACGTTTGCAGCTTAATCCGCTTCGGACTCGACACATTGACCTGTCCTGACTCACTACCAATTGTCATCGACTGCTGACTGTGCAATTGTAACTCACCACCTTGTGCCTGTATCGCCACAGGTTTGCTATTGGCACTGATATGTAGTCCTGACTGACCAGCTTGACCACCGACGCCTGAGAGTGAGTCAATCGTATTTGCCGTCAGCGTATAATTGCCTGCGACCACATCCGACTGAGTAGCGCCTGATTGCCGTATGATTGTTTTCGCCGTCCACAGCGTATTGCTGCTTGATGCGAGGATACTATCTTTGCTAACCAGTAGCACATCTGCTGCACCAAGTACTTCGGTGTTTAGCGTCTCATCGATGATTTGCGCTGTACTCTTAAACCCTTCTATCGACGCTCGAGCATTACTGAGTGCCTCGGTCGATTGCAGATGTGCGTGCTTAGCCTCTGCTAACGTCTCACTCAGATCAGTGCCCAACTTAAGCTGCTGCTGTCCTGCATCATTGACCCACGCAGACTCATGTTCTGACTGACTGTGTCTGATATCAAAGGTAGAGAGTAGAACCCCAGTATCCCCACTAATCTGTAGCCCATGATCGGTAGCGACATTGATGCCTTGACCACTATCACCTGATTGATGATTGCTAAAGCGATGGCGTAGTGTACCCAATGCGACGATATGTTCATCAGGAGCAAAGGTGGCGCTAGAAGTGATGGTTGGTGTCTCGGCATTGGCGCGCGTGCCATTATTCACCGTCCACTGTAGACCGACCTTGTTTGGCGTGTCATCAAAGCTCATCGACACTTCAGACTCAGACGTCAGTCCGTATTGCGCAATACCAGAGACCCAGCCACTATGAGTATCATCCTCACTAATTTGCGAGTGACCCAAGCCACCGCCATGCCATCTGGGGGAGGCACCGCCTTGTAAGTTGTATCGATTAGATAACCCAGCGTCGCGGGTGGTGATGTCTTTTTCGTCCACATCACCCATACCGATACCGTCAAAGAGCGCACGGCTGATCACTGGGCTGTCAATATCGCCATACCAGTGGTTAAGGAGTACGGACTGGCCGATGCGCGGGGCGAACTGCCAGCCATGCGTCGCCCCTGATGACAACTGCAATGCACGCAGTGGTGGAGTCGTGCCATCATCATGAGGACTGATACCTGACCAGACGGGTGTAGTGATGGCTTGTTGTAAGTTGTCCGCAGTGATACTAGAGGCATAACTAGGAGAAGGCGAGCTACTCGTATCTCCCGTACGCGCTTGCGTCAGGCCGTGATAGGTACTACTGGAAAAAGACAACGCGCTGGGATAAGGACGATAAGGGATGGTAGCATCAAGTAGCGTAGCTGATACCCACACACCAGTATCACGAGCGATATCAAAACTATGATCGGGCATTGAGCGATAGACGGTGTTTGTGGCACGGCGTTGTATGAGCTGCGCGGTCTGCTGTAACCACTGTTTGATAAAGGCCTGATGATGATAAGACACGCTATCGCTGTCAGGTTCAATACCGATCAATGTCACTGCGATGCAGTGCGTCGATAAGTGGCCAATGGAGGGTAGGTTGTTGATGCTCACTGGGCTACCAACACTTAGACCACGCATGGCGCCAGTCGCTTGATAGGTCTCACGTTGACAGCGATTGGCCGCGATCCATTGCTCAGCAATCTTAGTCGCCGCATCATCGCTATACACACGTGATGGTGCGGCAATAAGCACCGTCATGTCCTCTGTCGCAAGTGCAGACTCATCAATGGCTTGACCTTCATAGATAGTATCAGCCGCCAAACCATCTGCCCGTACCATGACACTATGGCTACCCAGCTGCTGCGTAGTCATTTGTAATGCATTCACGCTGTCTTGACCGGACTGTACGGAGGACTGGGCATAGCTATAGGTTAGAGGCAGTCGCTCATTTTCATCGAAACCACTGACCAACCACCACGTCCCCAAATCATCTACCGAATCCCCTGATACCCACAAAGTAGAGACACCAATATCAGCGAGCAAACCCATGACAAACTCATAATCACTGACATCCGACTGCGTGCGTATAGCTAAGGGCAGAGATAAGCGCTCTGAGGAGGCACTGTCCGATGACAAAAGAGACTCAGATGGTTGCCACTTTATATCATAGTCACCAAGGATAGCGGTCACGATATCGAGGGTAGATTGATTGATAAAACTGCGAGTATGTATCGACTGCGTCAATTGCCAATCAGGGCTCACGACATCCAGTGCATAAAAATGCATCGCGCCATCAGACTGCTGATAACTAACACTGCGTATGAGGCCAGTGCGACAAGTAGGCGTGCGATTAGAGGATAGCGTGGTCAAGCAGATAGGCGTACCGACCAATGATAAACAAGCGTCCGAGTCCAAAAAGTTGTAACTGAACACTAGTATGTCAATACTGTCGGTTTGGTTGATACAACTGACACCAGAAAATGCAATAGGATAAAAGGCGTCATCTGTTAGGATATCGGTATGAACGGTAATATTATGTAGACGACTGGTCTGAGAAGGCATAAGAGGGGTACCGTTACTGCTTATTTTATACCAAGAAAATGGCTCGAATTGGATTGTTGAAATTTTATAGCTATTCTGTTTCTATTAACTATAATTTTATCAAAGTATTCAAACTTATATTTGTCGTTCTCACTTTCTCTGGATTTCCAATGATTTTTTAAGAGGGCTGATTGACTCATTCATTATTAATAAAACTCCTTTTCAAAAAGATCAAGCTCACGTTTAGTATCTCTAATTTCTATATAGCGAGTTTGACAATGCTTAATATCAACTTGTGAGTTTTGAAGCTTTTGTCTCAGTACAGGTAAAGCGAATTCGAGCTCCTTTGGAATTCTAGTAGATTGCGGTAGCTCATGTACTGTTAGGTAGGGTAGAACGTCTTTATCGTAATAGCGCAGCCAAGAACATGCCTCTAAAGAATCAAACTGATATGGATCAAATGCTAAAATTTGCAGGTACTGGCTAATCATATCTACGTTAGCTAAGTTATTGTTTGGAACATCATTCATAAAATAATTTTTCCGTGAGAATAAATACATCAGAAGAAACTCTTTGGTTCTCTGGATTCTTACTTTATCAGCATTTTTCATACGTTTTGGCGATAACTGACTGTAATTATTTTCTTTGACATAATCTGTGAAAAAATACTCTATATAGTCGAGTTTTACCATATTGGCATTGTATTTAAATGCTTTATCTAAACAAGTATCACGAATTTTATTTATCTCTTGCTTTTTTATTTTTAAAATATTTTTAAAAAACTCATCAGAGTTTCCTTTACTCCAGTTGTAAACATCAGCACAAGCATGAGGCTGTCCAAGTTTAGCAAGCTCGAAAATGGTTTGATAACCTTTTGTTTCTATTATAGGTTCGTTATGATGCCACGTTTCATAGGTTGCTAGGGCATATTGAGCATTAATCTCATTTGGGTCTTGAGCTCGCTGTGTTAGATACTCAATGTCTTCTAGATTTATATCATATACGTAATTAAAGTCATCTCCTGCCAAACCCATTGCCTCGTTATGATTTAAACGTCTGTCGGTAGGTAAGTTGCTCGCGTAATTGTCTACAGATTTCATAGCTTCCTCATTATTAAAGTGAGTTTCCTGACTACAGCAAGTGAGTGTTGAGAGTGATACAATTATTGAGAGCGCAATTAAAAATGCAGGCATACAGTGTTTATCCTATTTGATACTGGCACTATTGAATATCCTAAAGTTTCCTGGTAGCCTTTTTTCTCTAACTGGTAGCCATTTTTTGTTAATAGAATCTTCTAAGGGATGTGTCCATTTTGCTTGACTAAATAGATTAGGACTTTGGGCGTAAGAAGTAAGAGAGGTTGGCGCATACACAGTACCGATATTGGGATGTTGAGATATATATTCTCCGATAGTTTTAGATATACCATTACCCGCATTGCATGATACAAGTACCAGAGTTTGGTCTTTGGTATACCCACGATCTTGAATGAATGTATAAAATCTCTCAATCTTTTTTTTCTTTTGAGCTTCAGTCCCTGTCTTAATATTTATATATTGGAGTTTAGATTGATCTTGATTTAACTTTAGCTGTTCTGCGGAAAGTTTTTTTGGGTTAGTACTAACCCAAAGAATACTATAATTTGCTCCATGAGCAAACACGTAGAAGTACTGACTAGGCAGATATCCACCCTTAGTTAAATTTTTAACCGTAATATGAAAGTGATCTTCTTGTGAGCCGAAGCCATCAATAAACTTATAACCACTCCCTATATTAGGTTTGAGCTTGAGTAATCTTTGAAAACTAATAAGACGTGTGCCATTGGGGACGACAGGTACAGAACCTAAAGAATAACCTTTTGCTATATAGGTATTGTAATCTGCTTTGAAGCTTGGGTCTCTAGCCTTAAGATTAGCTAAAACCTTTTGTTCTCCGTCCAAGTTTTGAACCGTTTTAATATACTTGTCTTCTGGAGCATCTTTTAATTTCTCCTCAACCAACACAGGTGGGACAGCCCCAATATCTTGACTATAAGTACGACCTATCTCAGGTAAAACTTCAAGCATTGCATCTAGTTGAAGCTTTTCCACTTTGCCAGCACCATCAGACTTCCCTAATATTACATCACCTGTCAACGCATCTATCAAACGATAACGGCGATTTCTCAGCACTTTACCTGTATCGTTGTCGACTAAATAATTATTAAGATCAGTAACAGAGTCGATAAACTTTAATGTTTTAGTTTGAGCCAAAGCCCCCGCCACCATCTCTTTCTTCACCGCTTTAATCTTAACCGTGCCTGGGCATACCAGCTTAATACCACTGTCATCGATCGTAATAGAAGCCCCAGCTGACGTTTGCAGCTTAATACGCTTCGGACTCGACACGTTGACCTGTCCCGACTCACTACCGATTGTCATTGACCGCTGACTGTGCAGCTGCAACTCACCGCCTTGTGATTGTATCGCCACAGGTTTGCTATTGGCACTGATATGTAGCCCTGACTGACCCGCTTGACCACCAACCCCAGAGAGCGAGTCAATCGTATTTGCCGTCAGCGCATAACTACCTGCCACCATATCTGATTGTGTGCTGCCAGACTGTCTCACGATCGTTTTCGCCGTCCACAGCGTATTGCTGCTTGATGCGAGGATACTATCTTTGCTCACCAGCAGCACATCTGCTGCGCCAAGCACTTCGGTGTTTAGCGTCTCATCAATAATTTGAGCTGTACTCTTAAATCCTTCTATCGACGCTCGGGCATTACTGAGTGCCTCGGTCGATTGCAGATGTGCGTGCTTAGCCTCCGCTAACGTCTCACTCAGCTCAGCGCCTAATTTAAGCTGCTGCTGTCCAGCATCATTGACCCACGCCGACTCATGCTCGGTTTGCGTGTGTCTGATATCAAAGGTAGAGAGTAGAACCCCCGTATCACCACTGATCTGTAGCCCATGATCGGTAGCGACATTAATGCCTTGACCACTATCACCTGATTGGTGATTGCTAAAGCGATGGCGTAATGTACCCAATGCGACGATATGCTCATCAGGGGCAAAGGTTGCACTAGAAGTGATGGTTGGCGTCTCGGCATTGGCGCGCGTGCCATTATTCACCGTCCACTGTAGACCGACCTTGTTTGGCGTGTCATCAAAGCTCATCGACACTTCAGACTCAGACGTCAGTCCGTATTGCGCAATACCAGAGACCCAGCCACTATGAGTATCATCCTCACTAATTTGCGAGTGACCCAAGCCACCGCCATGCCATCTGGGGGAGGCACCGCCTTGTAAGTTGTATCGATTAGATAACCCAGCGTCGCGGGTGGTGATGTCTTTTTCGTCCACATCACCCATACCGATACCGTCAAAGAGCGCACGGCTGATCACTGGGCTGTCAATATCGCCATACCAGTGGTTAAGGAGTACGGACTGGCCGATGCGCGGGGCGAACTGCCAGCCATGCGTCGCCCCTGATGACAACTGCAATGCACGCAGTGGTGGAGTCGTGCCATCATCATGAGGACTGATACCTGACCAGACGGGTGTAGTGATGGCTTGTTGTAAGTTGTCCGCAGTGATACTAGAGGCATAACTAGGAGAAGGCGAGCTACTCGTATCTCCCGTACGCGCTTGCGTCAGGCCGTGATAGGTACTACTGGAAAAAGACAACGCGCTGGGATAAGGACGATAAGGGATGGTAGCATCAAGTAGCGTAGCTGATACCCACACACCAGTATCACGAGCGATATCAAAACTATGATCGGGCATTGAGCGATAGACGGTGTTTGTGGCACGGCGTTGTATGAGCTGCGCTGTCTGCTGTAACCACTGTTTGATAAAGGCCTGATGATGATAAGACACGCTATCGCTGTCAGGTTCAATACCGATCAATGTCACTGCGATGCAGTGCGTCGATAAGTGGCCAATGGAGGGTAGGTTGTTGATGCTCACTGGGCTACCAACACTTAGACCACGCATGGCGCCAGTCGCTTGATAGGTCTCACGTTGACAGCGATTGGCCGCGATCCATTGCTCAGCAATCTTAGTCGCCGCATCATCGCTATACACACGTGATGGTGCGGCAATCAGCACCGTCATGTCCTCTGTCGCAAGTGCTGACTCATCAATGGCTTGACCTTCATAGATAGTATCAGCCGCCAAACCATCTGCCCGTACCCTGACACTATGGCTACCCAGCTGCTGCGTAGTCATTTGTAATGCATTCACGCTGTCTTGACCGGACTGTACGGAGGACTGGGCATAGCTATAGGTTAGAGGCAGTCGCTCATTTTCATCGAAACCACTGACCAACCACCACGTCCCCAAATCATCTACCGAATCCCCTGATACCCACAAAGTAGAGACACCAATATCAGCGAGCAAACCCATGACAAACTCATAATCACTGACATCCGACTGCGTGCGTATAGCTAAGGGCAGAGATAAGCGCTCTGAGGAGGCACTGTCCGATGACAAAAGAGACTCAGATGGTTGCCACTTTATATCATAGTCACCAAGGATAGCGGTCACGATATCGAGGGTAGATTGATTGATAAAACTGCGAGTATGTATCGACTGCGTCAATTGCCAATCAGGGCTCACGACATCCAGTGCATAAAAATGCATCGCGCCATCAGACTGCTGATAACTAACACTGCGTATGAGGCCAGTGCGACAAGTAGGCGTGCGATTAGAGGATAGCGTGGTCAAGCAGATAGGCGTACCGACCAATGATAAACAAGCGTCCGAGTCCAAAAAGTTGTAACTGAACACTAGTATGTCAATACTGTCGGTTTGGTTGATACCACTGACACCAGAAAATGCAATAGGATAAAAGGCGTCATCTGTTAGGATATCGGTATGAACGGTAATATTATGTAGACGACTGGTCTGAGAAGGCATAAGAGGGGTACCGTTACTGCTTATTTTATACCAAGAAAATGGCTCGAATTGGATTGTTTCTGAATTATTTATCAATAAAAGTATAGAGTTTATTGAAATATTGTCAAGTATATGTATAATCAATCCCACTTGGTTTTTGTACTTAATGGACTTTAGTTAGATTTTTACGTCAATATACTTCCTTTTTATACTATTAGTGATGATACCGCACTTATGAATCCTATTTATCGTACCAACCTAACAACGGTAGGTCTGCTATCTGCAATACTTAGCGTCTCTATGATGATGACTGGCTGTAACACGACTGGTAAAAAGAATAGTACAAGTGTCAAACCATTGAGTGAACCGTCACTTGTCTATTTGGATGACGGCAATACCCCTCAACGCGATTTTGACGGGTGGATGGCTATCGCTGAGACAGACTATGATGCAAAAAAGTATGCACGGGCACTAAGAGCAGCTAATAAAGCCCTCGCTATTGACAATCAAGCGGTTGCGGCACGTCAAATTGCCATGCTCTCATCCGTTAAAGTGATGGAAAGTAATATTAAGACCTATCATGACAGTGCATCGATGGATAGTGCTGACAAGGCAACGCTTAAAGCAACATTAACGAATATTAATACTTTAAGTGGTAGATCTCACTAAGACATCTGGTTCAATTAAAAAATTAGAGCAAAAAGATGTATTCATCTAATATCAATAATGGCGAGCACCGACTTACGATGACCAATATCCAAAGCAGTATTAAAGTTAGCTTTAAGCTACCGAAAGCACTCTTGGCGGGTTTGTTTATCATGGGCTCAGCGATGAGTGCCGCGCATAGTGAGCTTGTAATACAAGAAAAAGATCCAAGCGCTAGCGTCATCAATCAATTTGCCACGCTCAAAAATGCGACTGCCCAATCACCGCAGCTGCATGAACTAATCGCAACTTTAAACCAAAGGCTAGCAGCCAATCCCAATGATGCCTTGGCATGGGAGATTTTGGCGAAAATTTACGCCAACAATAACTATCATGATTACGCTGTGTATGCAGCCAATGAGGCCATTGAACTTGGCCAAAACACCGCACCGCTCAAAAAAATACTATTAGATAGCAGTACCATCGTCGTCCAAAGACAATTACAGTCAGGCTATTTGGATGGTGCAGATGAGTCCTTTATAAAAGAATATCAGCACGTTCTAAATAAGATAACGGGTGAGATCCACGGGCTTAGTCACGATGAATCTTTGCCAAAACCCCCAAAAATTGTAAGGCCAGTAAAAATTAAAGAACCAAAACAAACAAGAAAATCAGGCAGAAAAATAAAACAACAAAGAAAAAGAGATACTTCTGCTGCTTCAAATAAACCAATAGTGAGAAAGCCTACTCGCAGCGCCCCCGTAGTGAAGCCTATTACTAAGCCTAAACCCCCTAGAAGTAGCAATACTGGATCTAAGGATCCGTTTGATGTATTGCGTAAAAACTAAAAAATGCTGAGGTAATGAATTATGGCAAAGCAAGACAGTGTACAAAAGAAACTCGCAAAAGTACGCGCTCCTCGGGTACATCTTACTTATGACGTCGAAGTTGGTGATGCAATCGAAACAAAGGAAATCCCTTTCGTTGTCGGCGTGCTAGGAGAGTTTTCAGGAGATTCTAAACTTGAGCAACCTCGCTTTAAAGACAAAAAATTTGTCGAAGTGGATTTGGACACCTTTGACGAAGTAATGTCAGGTCTAGCACCACGTGCGGCATTCCGTGTCAGTAATAACTTGACTGACAAAGGTGGTGAGTTTGCAGTAGATTTGGCATTCAATAGTATCGATGATTTTCGTCCCGAAGCCGTGGCTGATCAGATTGAGCCGTTAAAACAACTGGTACAAGCACGAGATCGCTTAGCAGATTTGCGCAATAAGATATCAGCCAATGAAAAGCTTGAAGACTTATTGGACGATGTACTCAAAAACACTGAACAAGTCAAAAAAATGGCTGAACAAAATCAAACTGACGGTGAGGATTAAGCGATGAGTGCCCAAGCCCAGCAGAATATAGCAATAGATCCATTAAATAGCGAAAGCTATGACTTGCTTGAAGAGATTGTCAATAAAAGTAACGTCGCCAAGTCGGATGACGAAAAAAATCGTGCGAAATCACAAATTGCAGAGCTGGCTAATGAAGTCATGCAAGGCACAGTGACGTTATCAGATAACTTAGCTGCATCGATTGATGCTCGTATTGCACAAATTGACGCACTCATATCTAAGCAATTGACGAGCGTCATGCATGCGCCTGAGTTTCAAAAGCTAGAGTCTAGCTGGCGCGGTTTGCACTATTTATGTAGTCAAACCCCCTCAGAGTCTATGCTAAAAATCCGCATGATGAACACCACTAAGCGTGAGCTTACCAAAGATTTCCAATCTTCAATAGATTTTGATCAAAGCACATTGTTCAAAAAAATCTATGAAGAAGAGTTTGGTAGCTTCGGTGGCGAACCTTATGCTGCCATCGTTGGCGATTTTGAATTTACTCGCCAAAACTCAGATATGTATCTGCTTGAGCAATTGTCTCATGTCGCTGCTGCAGCACATGCGCCTTTTGTATCAGCCGCATCCGCTGAAATGTTTGGTCTTGATTCGTTTACTGATATCGGGCGTCCTCGAGATTTATCGAAGATATTTGAAACCGCTGAGTACATACGTTGGCGTGCATTTAGACAGTCAGAAGATGCCCGTTATGTGGCGCTTACTGCCCCTAGGTTCTTAGGCCGCCTGCCTTATGATCCTAAAGATGGAACCGTGGTCGAAGGCTTTAACTTCACCGAAGAAGTCTCTGGCAATGACCATAGTGATTATTTATGGGTAAATGCTGCTTATGCTTTTGCTTCACGTTTGACGGCAGCTTTCTCTGATTATCGTTGGTGTGCTGCTATTCGCGGTGTTGAAGGCGGCGGTTTGGTTGAGGGTTTACCTGTCCATACCTTCAAGACAGATGAAGGCGACTTGGCACTAAAATGCCCCACTGAGATATCTATCACCGATCGCCGTGAAAAAGAATTAAGTGACTTAGGTTTTATTCCGTTGGTTCATTGCAAAAATACCAATTATGCAGCTTTTTTTGGTGCGCAATCTGTGCAAAAAGCCAAAACTTATCAAAACGACGATGCCAATGCCAACGCAATGCTATCCACTCAGCTGCAATATATCATGGCAGTATCACGTATCGCTCATTATCTAAAAGCAATGATGCGCGATAAAGTGGGCAGTTTTTTAGCGCCTGGTAATGTTGAGTCGTTCTTGAATGACTGGATTTCTCGTTATGTCTTGCTAGATGACGGAGCCTCACAAGAAGCAAAAGCCCAGTATCCACTGCGCGAAGCTTCTGTACAAGTTGTAGAAGTACCAGGTAAGCCTGGTGTCTACAAGTCCGTGGTCTTTTTGAGACCACACTTTCAACTTGACGAATTGTCTGTTTCTTTGCGTCTGGTTACGCAACTGCCGCAGTCTAGCAACAGCTAATCGTTTATTAAAAACTAACGTTAAATGTAAATTTTTCAAAACAAGGTATGTGACATGAAAGATATTTATATTCAGTTCCGTGGTAAATATAAAATTGATGGCGAGTCTCGTGATAGCGAGCATAAAGGTTGGCTAGAAGTAAACACTTGGGATCACTTGATCCGTCAGCCAAAATCAGCGACAGCAAGTAGCGTTGGTGGTCACACTTCTGAGCGTTGTGAGCATGCTGACATGACGTTTATGAAAGACTTGGATTCTACCAGTCCTAAGCTATGGGAAGCATGTTCTGCTGGCTATACTTTTGATGAGATTCAAATTGATTTTTATCGTGCTAACGGCGATAAGCGTGTTAAATACCTTGAAGTAAAGCTTAAGCATGCGCTTATCGCAAGTGTTGAGCCTACGGTACGTTCAGAAGGTGTACCAACCGAAAAAGTCGGTATCAAGTATGCTGCAGTTGAGTGGACTTATACCCAGCAAGACATCGATGGTACCGCTAAAGGCGCAGTCACTAAGAAGTGGTCGCTAGCCAATAACACTGCTACTTATACCGCTTAAATTAGGTAGTATCAGGTGTTATGCATTCATCACGTTAATAAAGAAAGGTTTATATTTAGGCCTTTCTTTTTTTATTTTTTCAAATAGAGACAATCGCATCAATGAATTATGCTTCTAAAGCCTCTAACAAAGAAATTGGGTTTCGCCCAAACTTGTTCGAACAGCTGTTTGATGACCAGCCTCGTCATTCGACACATGAGCTCGTGGTTCGTCGTCTCAATATTGATGAATTAAAATCCTCGGTCGCACAAGATTTGGAAGCTTTATTGAATACGCGCTGTGTGGTGTCAAGTCAGCTGCAAGCCTATCAACATGTGCGCTCATCGATATTGAACTTTGGTATATTGGATTTTGTGGGGCTAAGCAGTGCCAACCCTGCTGACTGCGATTATATCTGTCGACAAATCGCCCAAACCGTTGAGCAACAAGATACCCGACTAAAAAACGTGCGAGTATCGCTAGACATTGGCGCCGTCGATGTTAATCAGCTGTGTTTTTCTATTGAAGCGTTACTGAAAGTGTATCCAGCACAAGAGCTGGTGAGTTTTGATGCGTTTTTTGAGCCAAGCTCTCAACGCTACTTAATAAAATAACCCATATAAATGCTTAACTGACACAGTTAGCGGCGACAATCATATTGAGGTGTCATGGACAGTCTACTTCCTTATTTTGAGCATGAGCTTAGCCTGTTTAATAAACAGTCAAAAGAATTTGCCAAAAAATATCCAAAAATAGCCAATCGGTTGTTGATGGGACACGATACCGTAGATGACCCACATATTGAACGGCTGATACAAGCCTTCTCGTTGATTAGTGCTCGTATTAATAAAAAACTGGATGATTCGTATTCTGATTTTACGGAGTCTTTATTAGAGGTCGTTTATCCCGATTATCTCAAGCCTTTTCCTTCTGTCTCAATCGCGCAGTTTAATCTAGGCGTGCAGGGCAATGCGATGAGTGAGGCGGTCTTAGCCCCTAAAAAAAGCCCGTTTACTACCCAAAAAATCAATGGTACCCCTTGCCAGTTTCAGTCAACCCAAGACGTGACGTTGCTACCGCTACAGATTGATAGTGTGAGCTTTGAGACGCGCCAAGAAGTATACGACAATCAGCATGGTCTGCTGAATGGTTGTATCAGTATCAAATTTAAAACGCTGAGCCCAAGCTTTGACTATCAAGCACTATTAAATCACTCGTTAGATTTGTATATAGACGAGGATGCCAGTCAGGGCACCAGTCTCTGGGATTTATTATGGTGTGATGTTAAGCAAACTCATCTGCATGGTAAGCAGGTCAACAAGGTCGCAGGTAGCCCTTTTGAGGTGATAGGTTTTGACCCTGAACAGCAAATCCTCCCCAGTCATCGGGTGAGTAATGCCGCCTCTGCTTTATTGAAAGAATACTTTTATTTTCCTGAAAAGTTCAATTTTTTGCGCCTAAATCTTGGCCGTGTTTGTCCCAGTTTAAAAATTGATAGCACGGGTTTTGAGATTCGCTGTTACTTTAAGTTTGATAAAAAAAACACCATCCATTTAAAAAACTTGCAGCAACTGAGTGCCAGCAGTATTAAGCTGTTTTGTACGCCTGTCGTTAACTTATTCAAGAGCGCTGCCAAGCCCATTCAAGTGACCCATCGTTCTATCTATTATGATTTGGTGCCTGATACCCGTGCGCTCTTTCAGCATGAAATCTATGAGGTCAATAAAGTCATAGAGTCCAAACAAAGCGACAATCGTTTGATACAGCGTGAATACCATCCGTTTTATGCGCTCAATCATTATGAGCAGCAGGATGAAGGTCGTTATTATCATATTAAACGTGATAAAGACATGGCTGAATTTAAGCAGGGTTTTGAATATCAGATTATGTTTGTAGAAAAAAACCGTGAAGACTTATCTGGTGCGGTGAGCATGAGTGCCTCTTTGTTGTGTACCAATAGAGATTTGCCAGCCCAAGTAGTGTTCGGTCAAAGTCGCGGTGATCTGTTCAGTGAAGGAGGTGTGGGTTTTAGCAGTTTGTCATTGCTAAAGCAGCCTACCAGAACGGCACGGTTTGAATACACGGGTGAAGAGCGCTGGCGACTGATATCCTTAATTAGCCTAAACTTTTTATCATTGGCGGCCCAAGATGCGGAGCTGATGAAAGAGTATCTGTCGCTGTATGACATTACGCAGTCCGCTTCTAATAAGCTGCTGGTTGAAGGTATTGTTTCTGTCAGTACCAGTATTGCGGCTAGGCGTATTCATCGCTTGCCGCAACCTGGATTTGTGCGCGGTACCGTCATTGATATTCAGATTAACCAAAAGAATTTTGCTGGAGTGAGTATCCGCCAGTTCGCCCATTTATTGGCTCATGTTTTTGGCTATCACGCCAGCTTAAATAGCTTTGTTGAGGTTGCCATTAGTGATGCCGTTACGAAAGAGGAGATATACAGATGTCAGCCACGCAGCGGTCTCAGTCCTCTTATCTAACGGATTTAATGGCGGCGCCGCACTCTTATGAGCTATTGCAAGCGCTGCGTTTGGTTCAGCATGAAGTTAGCATGGGGTATGCACCGATTGAAGTGCGTTACCGTGCCTCGTTGTCATTGGCGTATCCGCAAGCTGAAATTGAGTCGATGTCGCTCGTCGCTCAAGACAATATGGAAGACAATGACAGTTCAGTAAAGGATGGTCAAATAGAGGTCAGTTCGTTAAAGGCCAGGCAGATAGAATTTTGCCCAGCAGTTATCGGACTCACAGGCCCATTGTCAGCCTTGCCAGCGATGTATACTGACCATCTGGCGTCGCGAGTCAATCATGTAAAAGACAAAGCGGCACCAGCATTTTTGGATTTGTTTAACCATCGCTTGACGGATCTGTATGTCCAGTCGAGCTGGTTTTATAATTTGCCATTACAGTATGAATTAAACCATAAAACAGACAGCTATCTGCTGAGCTTACGGTCACTGGCGCGCCAGCCCAAAAAGTTGACATCAATAGATAGCTTGATTGCCTATGCTGGCATGATTTCTCCAGGGCGTCTGACGGCTGATCAGTTGGCACAGGTACTGTCGCATTTTTTGGATAGCACGGTCAGTGTCCAGCAGTTCGTACCGGAGTGGTTTGATCTGCCTGCCAGTGAGCAAACGGCCCTAGGTGGTCAGCATGCAGCTCTCGGACTATCAACGTTTTGCGGCGCAAGGGTTGTACAGTTCGATAGCAAAATTAGAATTGTATTTCATCAGTTGGATGCCAAGCGCTATTTAAGACTGTTACCAGCTGGCGATATGTATCAAGTGATTATTGATTTTATTCGTAAATGGTGCGGTGTTTGCTTGGCAGTCGAGATGCAACTGGAGTTAGACAAGCAATATATCACCCCTTTGTCGTTGTCTGAAAGTGGTTTTGGCGGCTTGGGGCAAGGTGGTTTCTTGGTATCGCAGCCCGCCACTCATCATTATGATGACACTCGCTACGCGTTGCCTATTCAGTAAATGTTTTATGGTTAATAGATAGATAAGTTGCTTGCTCATTTAGATGACTATCGAGTGAATTGAAGACACGCCCTAAGAGCCATACACCAGTTTTATAAAAATAATGTTAAGTCTAATCAGAATGCCAAAGGAAAAGGTTTATGAGCCAGTTAAAAGCTGTAATTACCCGCTTGAGTCCGAGTTGCCGACAGTGTTTGCAGCAGGCAGCTAGGCTTTGTATCAATAATGGTCATCGCGAAGTTGATACTGTTCATTTGCTACATGAATTGATAGCGACGCCGCACAATGATGTGGCTCAAATACTGAAATTCAATAAGATTAATCAGCAGTCATTATTAGCAGACATCACAGACTTGCTACATACTTTTGGTCAGGCAACAGGCTCAACGCCTGTGTTTAGCCAAGGGTTGATGGCGTTGTTAGAAGATGCGTGGGAGCTAGCGAGTAGCCAGCATAATCAAAGCGCTGATAATAACAGTCCACTAGAAATCCGCTCTGGGCACATATTACTGGTGTTATTGGCGTATGAGCGTTATCAGTCATTATTAAAAACTCTCCCTGAGCAGCTGCAGTATATTGATCGTTTTACCCTAAAAGATGATTATGAGCGTCAGTGTCTCGGCAGCACCGAGGGTAGTAGCTCGATCAATCATAAAGGCATCAATAAAGATGCTGAGGGTAGTGTAGATGATAGTACGGACAGTCAGGCATCTTTAGACGCTAAGCAAACTGAAGCTAAGCCAACCCCTGCGTTGGATAAATATACTTACGATTTGACCGCAAAGGCCAGTGCCGATCAAATAGATCCAGTGATAGGCCGTGAGTTTGAGATTCATCAGCTGATTGATATTTTGATTCGTCGTCGTCAAAACAATCCTATTTTGACAGGTGAGGCAGGCGTTGGTAAAACAGCTGTGGTAGAGGGATTGGCGCAAAAAATAGTCGCCGGTCAAGTACCTGATCAGCTCAAAGACGTGACGATACGTAGTCTCGATATGGGGCTATTGCAAGCTGGGGCGAGTGTCAAAGGTGAGTTCGAAAACCGTCTAAAGCAAGTCATCGAAGAAGTACAAGCGTCGGTACAGCCGATTATCTTGTTCATTGATGAAGCACATACTTTGATTGGCGCTGGCGGGCAGGCAGGTCAAAACGATGCGGCGAACTTACTTAAGCCTGCGCTGGCTCGTGGTGAGCTGAGAACCATTGCTGCGACGACGTGGTCAGAGTATAAGAAATACTTTGAAAAAGACGCTGCATTGTCACGTCGCTTTCAGGTAGTCAAAGTTGATGAGCCTGATATCGATACGGCAGTGGCGATGATTCGTGGTTTGAGTGCCAAGATGCAGTCGCATTTTGGGATTTTGATAGATGACGATGCGCTACAAGCAGCCGTTGAGCTATCAGCACGTTATATCAGCGATAGACAGCTGCCTGACAAGGCCGTCAGCGTATTAGATACAGCGGCTGCAAGGGTGAGCTTATCGAAGACAGCCATGCCCAATCAGCTGGATAGATTACAAGCCAAAGGTGTGCAATTAGAGCAGCATATCAATAATCTCAGTCAGCAGCTTGAGCGTATCGGCGGTGTGGACGAAAAAGAAAAAGTCAGTCAAAAAATTGCCGTGCTTGATGAGCAGCGTCAAACCAATCAGCAAAGCATCGCTGACATGACCAGTCGCTGGCATGAACAGCGCGAGCTTAATGATCAGCTTGATGCACTCAATCAGCAGTTGAATGGTAAGGCTGATGGCGCTGATACGCTCAGTGCAAAAGAGCGCTTAGACAAACAATCTGAATACCAAAGTATTGAGCAGTCGCTAAAACAAATACAAGAGACACATCGTCTGATTCATCCTGTATTAGACAGACAAGTTATTAAGCAAATTATCTCAGATTGGACTGGTATTCCACTCAACGATATGGCGGGGAATGAGAAAGACCATATCTTGAATTTGGCTGATACCTTACAGACGCGCGTCATTGGCCAAGACCATTCTGTGGCTGCTATCGTGAAGCAGATTCATACTGCAAAAGCACGGTTAGATGACCCCAATCGCCCGCAAGGGGTGTTTATGCTCGTCGGGCCAAGTGGTGTGGGCAAGACAGAAACCGCATTGGCGCTATCAGAGGTATTGTATGGTGGTGAGCGTAATCTGATTACCATCAATCTATCAGAGTATCAGGAAGCGCATAGTGTTGCCTCCTTAAAAGGCTCGCCTCCAGGTTATGTTGGCTATGGTGAGGGTGGCGTATTGACGGAGGCTATCCGTCGTCGTCCCTATAGTGTGCTGTTGCTTGACGAAGTAGAAAAAGCCCATCCAGACGTGTTGGATTTGTTTTATCAGGTCTTTGACAAAGGGGTGATGGAAGACAGCGAAGGGCGTTTAATTGATTTCAAAAACACGCTTATTTTATTGACCAGTAACGTTGGTTCATCGCAGATTATGCAAGCGTGTATCAATACCGATCCAGCCGTTACTGATTTTAGTTTGCCAGACAGTGATAGCCTAAAGCAGGTGATCAATCCGCATTTATACAAAGCCTTCAAGCCTGCCTTTTTGGGTCGTCTAACGGTCATTCCTTATTATCCGTTAACGGATGACGCGCTGGCAGAAATCATTCGCCTAAAGCTGGAAAAAATCACGGGTCGCATCCGTGATAATTACGATGTCCCTTGTGTCATTGACCCTGAGGTCATTGAGCTCATTTTATCGCGCTGTCATGAGGTCGATTCTGGCGCACGTAATGCCGATGCCATCATCAGCCATACCTTGTTACCGCAGCTGGCAGGTCAGCTACTGGCTCATGATGACAGTCAGAGTGTGCTAAAGAGAATTACTGTATTCGTCGATGCGGAGGATAATTTTGCGTATCGTCTGGATACCGATGCGGTTGTGCCACTGAATCAAATGGCGCAATACAGTGAAAGTGAAGATAAAGTTGAAAAATCGCCAAGCAAACCTGTGTCAGCCAAGAAGCCTGCTGCTAAAAAGCCATCAGTGAAAAAAACAGCACGTAAAAAACCCGTTAAGGAGGAGTCATTATAATGGGTATTAATAACGCTTCATTGACGAATATTGACACACTGATCGCTCCTATCGATGGCAGTCATCATGGTGTCGGCGAAGACTTAATTTTTGATCTACGTATCGATGCCATCGTTGCGGCTCGTCAAGAGGACGATCCACTGCTGGCACAAGGCAACTGGGTCACGGAATTAAAAATCGCTGATTGGGATTTTGTCAAAAATCAATGTGCAGAGTTGCTGAGCCATACCAGTAAAGACATGAAATTGGCGCTTTGGTACGTGGATGCTTTGAGTCATACGGATCATCTGGCAGGTATCAGCCATGGGCTAAGCATATTGCAAGCATTCAATGACGAGTATTGGCTCACCATGTATCCACCATTAGATGGTGAAGAAGACAGTATGGATATCAGGGCAGGGCTACTGTCATGGTTCGTCAAGGCACTCACTGATGACCTTAAGCAATTGTCACTTTCTGATACGAAGGTGGGTAATTATAACTATAACTATTATCTCACTGCGCGTGATCATGACAAGCAGCGTCAACAAAACCCAGATAATGAAGCCAGTAATCAGTTAACGCTGAGTGATTACAACCAAGCCATAAAAAGCAGTAGTGAATCATGGCAACAAGCATTGACGATGAATCTTAGTACCGTTACCGAGCAGTGGCAGGCTCTGTCTGATCAGCTAAATAATTTGATGGGTATCGATGCGCCTGTCTTCGCACCAGTGACGGAGCTGTTGGCTGGACTAAAGCAACACCTGCATTCATTGATACCAGAGCAAACCAATCATGCGGATATGATGGTCGCAGAGAGTGCCACCGATATGATGGATGATGAGAACATAACGTCGGAAGGTAATGAACAAGCAGCAGACTCAAAAAATGCCATGCTTACTAGCTTCAATCCGAACAACCGTGATCATCAAAGCAATCGCCGGCAAGCACTCAAGTTATTGGGTCAAATTCAAGACTACTTTGCGACCAATGAGCCGCACAGTCCTGTGACATTTCTACTCGGACGGGCGATTAATTGGGCTGATATGCCGCTAGATCAATGGCTCACACATATCATCAAAAATGAAGACCAGCTTGCTAATCTTTCAGACATGATTGGGATTCAGCCAAAACGTGAATCATCTGATGATGGCTATAATTAAATAGTTGGATTGGGTTTGAATAGCTGATTGGATGGTTGGTTTGCCGACAATCTGTGTGCCATTTTTAATTTTGTAATATGAATACAGTCTATCCACCATGATATCGATATCGTAGTAGTTTGATAGTGGGTGAGCTGTATTTATATCTTTGGACTGATAGAGAAGGGCTTGTCATGGTATGGACTCAAACAAAGCGGCATCTGCAAATTAGTAGTGCCCATCCTGATGTTGCTACTAGCCTTATTCAGCAAGCTGACTTGGTGGAGAGCTTGCTTGGCATGCCACTGCCTGATAGCGTGTGGAGTAAACCCGCGCTGATGCCAACGCCCAATGCTTATCCAAGCCCTTATCATCAAGATCAACGAGCGCAGTCCTATCAGCAGCGTCAGCTGGCCCTCTATTGCGGCTATCGTATTAGCATTACGCTACTGCATCCGCAAGCAGGACTGGCTACCAAAGATTGGATAGGGCAGAGTTTAGCGATTCACTGGCATACAGGCGACGCGCTACTGCCAAGCCAAATCCGTCATGGTATCATCACCGAAGTCGTCGCTTTGGGTAGCAACAGTGGTATGGCCGCCTATCGTATCATCTGCGAACCCGCTTTGAATCAATTACGCCTATCTAGTCATAATCGCCGTCATCATCATCTCAGTCTAAGTGAGCTGATCACCGATATTATTAGCCCATATGATATGAATGTTGAGATGGACGAGCGTCTCAGTGATGACAGCAACTATCATATTCAGCACAGCGTGCAATACAACCAAACAGATCTCGCTTACTTAACGCAGTATCTTACCCTTTACGGTATTACAGGCTATTACCGTCACGAAGCCGACAGTCACACGCTGGTGTTACTACCTCATGATGGCGAAGCATTGCGACCAGACACAAACGATATCCAAAGCATTCTCAGTCAAAACCCTGCCAACCTCGCTGATAGACAAGACCGTATCACCGCCGTTCGTCCGCAAGTTGCCCAGCACACTCAGCAGAGCGACCTATATCGTTACGACAACCGCTTGATTGGCACGTATACTGGTAATAGCACCAGTGAACAACCTATTGACTCGGACAGCCCCAATGTTCACAGTCGCTTTTTGCACAGCCATAGTCACCTAAATGACGACGGACTCAGCAAGCTTGCCACCCGCTACCAGCAGCACGCACAGCAGCTTGCCAATCTTGGCAGCCTAACCGGTAATATCCGTCACCTGAATTTGCCAAGTGCCCATTATATTGATGGCAACCCTTATTTGACCGATCCACTCAGTCTCGTCTCCATACATCAGCACATTAACAATCATATTCCAGCAGACTGGTTGGGTGCAGTTGCCTTTGATCCTATTACCTTGCAGCCCAATGCGAACCATGCCAGTCATGACAATGATGACGACAGTGATAATAATAACAACGTCCATTATGTTAATGCCTGCTACCTACCGTTTCCACATCATCACCATATTCCCTTTGGTCAGCAACTGAGCGAGCTTGGGCAACCACATCCGAGTCTCACAGGTCTTATGAGTGCCAGCATCATAGACACAGACAGCAGTGCCATTACCCATGACCGTAACCACCGTGCCCATATTAGATATCACTGGCAATCTGATGACGATAATGGCAGCGATAATCATAGCGACAATAATCATGATGATGCCCACTGGATACCCGTTGCCAGTCACCTCGTCGCCGACCATATGGGACAGACCCATCCGTTGCGTCATGGACAGCATGTACTCATCGACTTCATCGGTGGTGACTTAACCCATCCCATCATCATCGGTAGCACCCATAACGGACAAGGCAATTCTGATGCTCAGCACAATAGCATCGTCAGTGACTCAGATACCCTTGACGCCACCAGTCCAGCTTGGTTCATCAACCAAAGCCATGCTTACCCCATAGACGGTATCAAAACCCAAAGTATCGACAGCAGTCGCACAGGCGATGCCACCAAAGACAGCATCACTAATGGCTACAACCAGCTCATGTTTGACGCCCATCCTGAGAGTCCACAGATCAACGTCTATAGCAGCAGCTATCAGTCCAGCCTAACCATTGGTCATCTGTATCAGCACACCGACCATACCCGTGGTCAAGCACGTGGACAAGGCATCAGTATCGAGACCCAAGCGGCTGCCAATATCCAAGGCAGCACCGGCATTCATATCAGTAGCAGCCAGTCAGACCCCTCATCAAACCCTCACATGAGCCATGACAGTCATGGCAAACTACAAACTGCTGACCAACATCAAGTAGCCTATCAAAGCCTAGCAGAAACCCATCAACCTGTCGGCATAGATGGCAGCAGTCAAAGCAATAACAAAGGAGGAGAGCAGCAAACCGCATTCGGTCAATTTAGCAAAGACACCAATGACAGCGCACTAGATAATGCCGGACAATGGCAACAAGCCAATTTGCTGATTGACTCTCAACGTCACCTTGCCATGCTCACAGGACAACACAGCCAACATACCAGTACTGAAAGCACACATAGCCACGCCATCGATAGCACCCATCATCATAGTCAAACACAGATGAATCAGCTGGTGGCAGGTGATATCCATTACTACGCAAACAAAGCCCAAACCCATACGGCTGCTCATGGTGATGTGACCATACAAGCGCATCAAAGTGAGATGCGACTCGACAGTGAGCAAGTACTACGCATCCATAGCCGAGACAGTATTGAGATCATCGCGCCTGATACGCTAACGCTAAAATCAGCGGGCAGTGGTATTGAGATATCAGGTGGCAATGTGACGTTTATCACACCTGCTCAAGTGGGCTATAAGGCAAGTAAGGTGGATCGGGGCAGTGGGGGTGGTGAGGCTAAAAACCTAATGATGAAGCAGATGCAGTTTGAAGCTTGTGAGAAACTGTCAGAGCAGGCTGAGGACAATCATGCTGCTAGTACCGACTTATAATAAAAATGACTTTCACTCAAATCAATCTCACACGCAGATATAAAAGCATGACAGCATAATGAATATCCAACCAGAAAAACCATTGAGCGTAAGCTTACAGACGCAAACGCTTGACGCTAGAGTGCTCAGTACCTTTGATATCATGATTGTTCATCATAGCCAGACAGAGCTGATCGACGAGATAAACTCTGCTTTCCCCGATGCTGTACATTCATTACAGCAAGAGTTGCTTAGCTACCATATGATCGATAGTCCAGTCATGATCACGCTAAGCTCAGACATCAGTAATATCCTAGAGGCGCATTTGCAGCAGTGTGAGCTGATATCTCGTCATCACGGCATACTCACATTACTGGATTATACTGCTCCTAATATAAGGGCACATAAAACAAGAATCAGTGCAAAAGAGTATTTGCCAGATGATCCTGAATGGCAGCAGCCAATAGTTAATGCAGCTGATGTAGAAACCTCCAAACCAGATGCTAAGCAAATTTCTCGTGTACTAGGACTGAACCAAATCATCCAAAAAGGCAGTCAAAAAAAGCATTTTCGCTACTTAGACGCGCAAGTGCTGATCCACCTGTTACCGTTACAATATCACCATTATATCGCCAATCGCTATGACTATCCAAAGCGGCTGTGGTTGGCATTAGGTAGTGACTGGCACAGTGTGGATAATATTCATCGTTACATCGCTGACTCTAAAAGTTATATCCAACATCAGTCAAGCTACTGTCCAATCACTCAAAGCCAGCTAGACAATATCAGTATGCTTAATCGCTTCTTTGCTAAAAAAGGGATTGAGGGTAGTGAACTGATACTCAATCACTACGGTGTATTGCTGAGCTGGTTATACAAAGCAAATACTCAACTGACTGCTGCCACGCATTTGACCAATCCTGTAGACCGTATGACGATGATGAACAGATGGCTGTATGAGTGCTATGAACAATTTGGTTTAGCAGAAATAGATAATTAAAAGATAAGGAACAAGGTCATGGCAAAGAGATGTGAGCAGTGCTTGGCAGAAGGGATTGCAATACTGCCTACGCGTTTAGGCTGTAGTATTGATATTAATGAGTCGAGTGTAGCTGACTTATCTTATCCTCAACGGCTATTGCGTGATGGCTATGTTTATATTTTAGATGACCATAATGAATGGTATGGATTTATTGTCACTCAAGGTCGTTATTTAAAACAATTTAATGTCAATGATTTAGGAAAGACACCTGATATTCCTGTTATTGATTATGCTTGTAACAAAGGCGATAACTGTACTGCATTATCAAGCTTTATCCGTATTCCTAATCCAGATAAGGATATTGAAATGTTATGGATAGCTTATAGCCCTGTTAAATGGACAAAGGCAGTATTAGATAGGCATGAAAGTGATAGTGCTAAAACTAACAATATGATTGAAATTAGATTATCTAAAGATTCAGATGAGACTCAAAAGGCAGGACAATATAAGCTTTGGAATTACTCTGAATCTAAAAAGACAAGATCAGGTTTTTATGGCCCACTGCCACTGGAGCATGGTGACTTGGGGGGACGCCAAGATGAAGTAAGATATATCAACCCTCTTACTCGAAAGCACTATCAACCGTACAAAGGCTCTGAAGCAGATGAATTGCTTGATACACTCGTTAAGTATCAAAACAAAGGTATCAAAACGACGGGTAAAAAAAATATCGTTATTAATGTCAATTTTCATGACTCTGTTAGTAAATTAATTGATTTGAATGAGTTTATGATCCAGCACGAGGATAGCCTTGAGCAAAAATATTTTGGAAATAATAAGCATAAATTAGAAGTTGCAAATATCATTAATGGATTAGAACACTCGGTCAAATCAAGTGTTAAAGAAAGCATACTTTTAGATGATAATGAAAAAAGAATAAAGAACCTACGTGATAAAGAGTTAGTATATTTCAGTCCACGTGAAAACTTTGGTAAATACGACTACAAATATGATAATGATTTAGAACTTACTGCAAATCTGAGTATTCCTATCAGTGAAGCCAAGCTACTAGAAGTAAAGGCTAAACAAAAGGCAGACAAAGTTTGGAGAGAAGATTACGAGAAGCTATATAAAAAGCAAGAAATGAATACTTTCTTGAATAGTGAATCTATCTTAAAAATAGAAAGAAATTTTAAGAGAATA
>NZ_JASDDJ010000036.1 GCF_030407455.1 Psychrobacter sp. 5A.1 | reverse complement strand
CTGGCGACATTGACAGCATCACCTTTACGGATGCCGATGGCACGCAGACCATCAGCGTGGCAGATGCCTTAGCAGGGATTAGCGTGACCATTCCAGCGGGTAGCAGCGTCCTGCCAACCTTCACCATTACCCCAAATGACGATGCCATCTATGAGGTCTCAGAAGGCTTTGGCATGAGCATCAGCAATCCGATCAACGCCAGCATTGGCACCGCCACAGATACCGCCGTCATTACAGACAACATGGATCCAAACGGTCCTATTGGCAACACCGATGGCGACCGTCCGACCGTCCGCATTGAAGCGACCGACAGTGAAGCAATTGAAGGGATAGACAACGCCCTAAGCTACACCGTCAAGCAAGACAACCTAAGCAACCTTGCCACCACCGTGCAAGTGAAAGTTGACGTAAACAACAGTGACGTAGAAGCGGCAGACATTGCCTCGATTACCTATATCAATGCAGCGGGTATCCCAGTGACCATCACGGGCAGCACTGCCATTCAAGCAGTACTTGATGGCACCACCGAGCTTGACGTCAAAGTACCAGTAGGCGGTACAGCGGCCCCTGTCATCACCGTCACCACCAACAACGATGATATTTATGAAAACAGTGAACAGCTCAGCTTTGTAATCACGAATGCTGACAATGCAGCGATTGACAACACCGTTGCCACCGGCACTATCTTAGATGAAGACGCGGCAGATGGTACACCTCAAGAAGGCGATAAGCCTACGGTGATTGTTACGGGAGACAGTGTGACTGAGGGCAGCGTTCTTGAGTTTACCGTTGATTTGAGCAACCTATCTGAGTCCGATACCACAGTATCGCTGACGCTAGAGAATGGCTCAGCATTACTTGGTACAGACACTGGCACGCCTGTCGAAGTGAGTGTAGATGGTGGTAACACCTTCAGCACAGTTACGGTTGCTGTAGATGGTACGTTTGGTGTCGATGTTCCAGCCAATAGCACGAATGGCATTATCGTGCGTGTCCCTACGGTTGATGACAATATTGATGAACCGAATGAGACCATCACGCTTACAGCAAGTACAAGCGGACAAGTCACACCAAGCACAGCGACTGGTACCATCATTGACAACGATGATGCGCCTGTTATTTCAATTGTTGGTGCTACTTTAGTAAATGAAGATGCTGGTACGGTCACTTATACCGTCAGCTTAACCAACCCATCATCAACCGCTGTGACAGTTGACTATGCGACGAGTAATGGCACTGCCACTGCCACTGCTGGGGCTGATTATGGTGCAAACTCAGGCACGTTGACCTTTGCAGCAGGAGAGGTGACCAAAACGGTAACGGTTGCTATTACTGACGACACCCTGTTTGAAAATTCTGAAAACTATACTATTGCTTTATCTAACCCGTCACTCAATGCCAGTATTGATAGTACGCAAGCCAGTGTTACTACCGCCATTATTGATAATGATACAGCGCCAACAATCGCCATTGAAAATACGGATGCAGGCACTACGCCAGCAGATAACAGTGTAGTCGAAGGAACAAGTAATACTATAACTGGTGCTATCACGATTACTAACCCGCAAAGCGTTGCGGCTTTAACTATAAATAACACGGATGTGACCACAGCCACTACTGCTAACCCTGTCATTATCAATGGTAGCGAAGGCAAACTGGTCATTACTGGTTATAACGCAACCACCGGTGCGCTCACTTATGAATATACCGAAAATGGTAGCGCAGAAACGCATAACACCGCTGGTGACAATGTATTAGATCAATTTACCGTCACTCTCACCAACAGTGCAGGTGGAACTTCCTCTGATACGTTAGATATTCAAATCATCGATACAGCACCTGTTGCCAATCCAGACACCAATATTATGACTGAAGAGACAGACAAGGTCACTGGTAACGTGCTCACGGCTACTGGTGCCGCTGCTACAGATGTCGCCGATACGATAGGTGCAGATGCAACAACAGTAACGGCAGTACAACTGGTTGTTGGAGCTACGACTACTGATGGTGATATCGGTGTTATAACCAGCGGTCAATACGGTGATCTAACGCTAAATGCCGATGGCAGCTACAGTTATGATCTTGATAACAATGCAGTGCAGTATCTTGCTATCGATGATGAACCTTTAATAGAAACGTTTAACTACACCATCAGAGATGCTGATGGCGATACCAGCACGACAACCTTGACTGTGACTATCAATGGTACCAATGACAGACCTGTCATCACTAATGTCGCGAATGGTAATAACATTATCGAAACCGCAGCGGCAATAACAGAACAGACGACGGATCCAGCGAATATTACTCGAACTGGTACCATCAGCTTTACCGATACTGATGGCAGTGATGAGCCGACTATTAGTGAGCTGCCCGCAGAAAACATCTACGTCTATGATCCAAATAATTCGACCTTTACAGATATCAATCCATTATCAGCTGCTCAGAAAGCAGCCTTATCCAATATCTTTAAGGCAAAAAATGATGCGGGCAGTTTTGAAGAAGGCAGTTGGAGTATTGATGCACCTGCCAATGTTCTTGATTTTATCCCTGCTGGCGAAACCATCACTATTCGTTATGCCGTACAAGTTGACGATAATGAAGGCGTAATTACGGCTGCTGATGGTAACGAGCTTAGTACTAGTGAAATCCGTTATGTTGAAGTAACCATCACCGGTACAGATGATGGTATTGCACTTGCTGATGACACTGCCAGTATCAACGAATATGATGTCGCTGATTCGGATAACAACACCGTATCAGGAAACGTGTTTGATAATGACACTGATGACATAGATCTAAATGAAACGCTTACGGTAGTTAGCTATACTGTGGACGGTGTAGCCACAGTAGTAGCTGCAGGAGATGATGCTCCTGTTGTCATAGGAGGTGTCACGATAGGTACGGTCACTGTCAACGCTAATGGCACTTATGAGTTTGTTCTTGAAGACACCAACTATAGTGGCACGCTACCAGAGATTACCATTGAGGTAAACAACGGACCTGATGCTGCAACTCCAGAAAGCGGTACAGAAACCCTAACCATCACCGTTGATCCAGTATCAGATGCCCCTGGATTAGAGAGTGTTTCAGTCGAGACCAAAGAAGACACCACCGTTTTACTAGGTCTAAAAGTACCTACGATCACCGATAGCACTGATCTTGATACGAGCAGTGATGATGATATGCCTGAGCGTCTTGGCTACATCACTTTATCCGATATTCCAGCAGGTGCAGTGCTAAAAGATGGTTCAGGTAATATTCTTACTCCAAATGCAGACGGTAACATTATCATTGAGCTAACTGATACAGGCACTTTGGTTGCTGATGGTGCACCGACGGTTCAAATGGATACGACTGCTTTCCAAGGCATAACGCTTACGCCACGTGCAGATGACGCCAGCAACATCTCTTTTGAGATGTCAGTGACAGAATATGAAGTTGATAATAGTGGTAATGTCCTTGCAGGAGTGGCTGGTGCAGAGAGTACCGTCACTATTGATATTGATGTGCAAGCCGTTACGGATAGCAGCAATAACAATCAAGTTGGTGATGATTTTAGTACATTTGGCTACACTGCGACGACAACTGGTGTAATTGGTAATACATATACTGTTAGTGCCAAAGAAGGTGACTATATTAACTTACCAATTACTACTACATTCGGTGATTTAGTGAACGGTGGAAGAAATCGTGAGACCTATGGTTTCGTAATTAGTGGGTTACAGCCAGATGCTGTTATCTCATTCACCGAAGCTGGTAGCAACACTGCGACTGAGTACACTGCGGATAGTAATGGTCAGGTATTGATTGGTGTTGATGCTGCAACACCTACCTCTACAACATTGGCTGTGAATGGTGGTTCAGAACCTAAGATTAGCATCAAGTCAGCCGATTATAACTCACAAGATATGGATAATATTACCGTATCGTTGTATACCCAAGATCATGATCGTGATTCTGATCTCAATCCGAATCTTGCAGGTAAACAGAGAGATGCTACTGTTGAACTAATCAGCACAGTGACGGTTAATATGACTGTGACACCAGTTGCAGGGCAAGTCAAGCTTGATAACACAGGTGTTCAGACTGAAGAAGATACAGCGGTTACGCTTAATCAATTTGGCTTTATTGTGCAGGACAAACAAGATGATAACGGTCTATTGCCAGAAACCATTACAACTATAGAGTTTGTTTTGCCTGAAGGCTGGACTTATTCGGGCGCTGGTTCAGTAGGACTGGACGGGAAAGTTACTATCGCTGTTACGGAGGCTGATAATAATGACTTAGATGCATTTTTATCAAATCATTCTATTACACCGCCTGCACACTCATCAAAAGATGCTGATTTTACCTTTACGGTAACTACAGTAGATCCAGATGATGATGGTATTAATGTACCAGAAACAGGTAGCCAAGACTTAACACAAACAGTAGTAGTAACTCCAGTGGCTGAAGTTGTTGGTAGCGATATGGATGGTGATAGCACAATTGACCTAACCATTAATCCAGACCATGTATACACAACAGCGGCGAAAGAAGATGCGGCCTTTAACTTGGGTACTGATGGTGCGTTTAACCTAATAGATAACTGGTCTAATCAAGATGATTCAATCAATTTTGGAACAGAAAGCCATACCACCGCTGCTAATGACTCAGAGCAAACTTATGCACATCTAACCTTTGGTAATAAAGATGGAAGTACCTTTACCGCAGTTGAAGGCGCAGTCTTTACCTATACTGATGGTAATGGTAATCCCGTTAATCTAACGGACAGCGGTAATGGTGTTGATATTCCAGCAGCTTACCTCAATAGCGTGACAGTCACACCGCCTGCTGATTACAGTGAGTTTAATGTGGTATCTCCTGCAACGACAGCGGTCAAAGTACAAGCCAAAACCATCGATTATGATGAAGATGGTGGTGCTAGTGTGACGGCAACCAGTGGTGAGAGTTATCTGACCTTTACCGTTGAAGGTGTCGCTGACCCAATCACAGTGGGCATTGATCCAGCGGTAGGCTCTGAAGATCAGGCCATCGTTGGTGGTAATACGCGTGCCACCGCTGCAGATATGGGAGATGTAACAACGGGTACCATCGGAAGTGATGTCACTCCTACCGCTGGCATTCCACTTAACATCCGTCCAAGTTCGCGTGATGATGATGGATCTGAAGTTTATAATGTGACTATCGATGATATTCCAGCTGGTGCACAGCTATACGTTGATGATAATGGCACTATAACGCTGCTAGATACCAGTAGTGGGTCAGTGACAATATCAGACTATACCAATGTGGTCGATAACCTATACTTTGTACCTGCTGAAAACTATAGCGGTACCGTCAATCTTAAAGTATCAGCAGTCAGTGAAGAAAGTGATGGTAATACCAGTAATCCTGGCCCCAATCCACCATTGAATTTATCGATCAAAGTTACTGGTCAAGCCGATCTTATCTTAAATGATGAATTGGCAGATCCAGTTGACATTAATGGTAAAGATTATACATATACCATCGCAGAAAACGTATTAGATACCAGTAACTTTATAGCGTTATCAGAGTTTTTCTCTGATGCTTCTGCGATTACGCCGTATGACGTTGACTTTCCAGCAACAGAGCAAGTCACTTATAAAGTAACAGGCGTGCCGGTAGGGTTTGATATCACAGGTGCAGTATTTTTAGGTGGTATCGGTGAGACTCGTAGTTGGTCTGTGCCTTTAGAGTCTCTAAAGGATGGTACAGCACAGCTGATAACCCCTAACAACTTTGCTGGTGAAATTGACTTCACAATCACAGGCACAACGACCGAAACGATCTCTGGTAATAGTGTTACACATGACACCCAAAGCATATCCATTGTGGTTACGCCTGATGCCGCTGATGGCACTATGAATAATCCGCAAGTGCTAGCAGTCGAAGATACATGGGCGACCATTGACTTTAAATCGGCCTTTACGACGACAGATCAGGGTGTTCTAACTACAGGTCAAGAAGCGCTTGAAAGTGTCACGCTATCAGTAGCTGACCTGCTGGCTAAAGATATCATCTTACGTGTCGACAATGTCGAGATTGACTTAACGACTAATCCACCGCCATCTTTGACGTTTACGCCAGATCAAGTTATCGAGATGATGTACGATGATGACAAGCGCCATAGTGATGATAATGTCACGATACCTTTCGATTACACGTATACCGATACCGCACTACTAACCGATACCTCTACGGTCAATAGCCAATCGCAAACGGGCAGTGCCAATATCGATGTTACTTTCCAAGCAGTGACGGATGCGCCTAGTATTGAATTAGATGTAACTGACAACACCATCGTTATTAGTAGTGCTAATGATAACAATAGTGCCAGTGTGATTGTTTCATTGTCGTCAGTTGATCAAGATGGCTCAGAGTCATTTACGCGCTTGGAAATAACAGGTGTGCCAGCGGGTGTGACTGTAGAGGGTGGTATTTTATCTGGTGGTACGTGGTATGTGGATGTGACAGATAAAGAGATTGATGTGACAGATACAGCAACCTATCCGCTAGTCTTAACCCGCGATCCAAATACCGCCAATATTCCTGAGGGCGATTTCACAGTGACCGTCACTGGTATTACTCAAGATATTAACGGAGTAGGATTGAGCGGTAGTGAAGCACGTGTATCTGATATCTTTGTGCTTAATTTAGATAGAGATGGTACAGGTGAGAACCCTATCGATCCTGATTTGATTGCAACGCTTGAGATTATACCGCCACTGTCTCAGACAGAAGATGGCGCTGTTAAGTTGTCTGATGTGATAAATGCAACATTAAAGACGGACACAGCGAGCACCGTCAGCTCTTACACTTTCTCACTAACTGATTTGCCAGACGGCGTCCTGTTAAACAGTACCAATCCAGCGGTTACTGTACAACTGGTTGGTGGAATATGGCTGATTAGTGTTGATAATGTCAATATCAATGGTCTAACGCCTAATGCTGCGCTTGCTGCTGTGACGTTAACACCACCTGCAGATTTCAGTACCAACGATAATTCAGACACCAGTCAAAATCTGAATTTTGGTGTGGAATTTACAGCGCTAAACAATGTAGGGCTAGAAACCAGCACAGATATTGATGTCAGTGTCGAAATAAAACCTGTCACAGACCTCTTTGACAACAATCTTGAAACTACCGTACTCGCTACTAATGAAGATACGACTGTGGCTATCAATATCAACTTGACTAATAGTGCGGACGGTGATTACGTTTCTATTATCGACGGCAAGCTTTATCTTCAACTTGATGAAACAGGTCTGACCAATGATAATGGTGCCACTGGTGAATTGACTGATAATAATGGCACGGCGCTAATAGCAGTCACGTTAGCCGATGATGAAGTTGGCAGTATTCCCGCTGGTACCTATTACGTGGTCGATGTTGCAGACACTGATGCGGCTATCGATGGTGTCAACCCTGCTGATACTATCACTGTCAATTATAGACCCGCTGCAAATGAGGATGGCACAGCAACGATCAATGTCTATGCAGCGCACGAAGAAGTCAATGATGTCATTAATTATGATAGTGGTATATTGACCTATGAGCACAGCTATAACATTGCAGTTGCTCCGCAGCCTGACAAACTTACTGTTACCTATGATGATGTAGACCCGACAGCAGTGGGTGAAGAAGATACCAAAATTGCAATAGAATACAAAATCAACACGATTGATGAAAACGATAGCACCACGGCCATCACTCTAGACGAAGTACCTAATGGCTACTTGGTTTACTACACCAATGCCTCTGGAGATATCGTTTTAGCCAGTAATAATGGCGATTCAGATGGCAATGGTAATAATTCATGGTCAATTAATGCCAGTCAGCTTATCAATGTCAACAGTGGTGAAGCAGGAGAAACAGACAATATATTCATCCAGGCACCAGAAAACGTCAGTGGCATTATTAATGGTATTGAGATGAAAGCCATCAGTGACAGCGGTCTGGTCAGTGACATACTTGTTATAAGTCTAGATGTAACCCCCGTGGCCGACGGGATCACTGCTAATTCGACTACTACTGTTCTTGGTAAGCAAGGTTTATGGGTAGCACTTAACCTGAATGCGGTAATGGAAGATACGGATGGCAGTGAGACGGTGAATATGGTTATTACTGACAATGGTGTCAACTTAACTGATGATGTCTTACGCTTTAGAGTGCAGAGTACAGGTGAAATATTGACTGCCGTTTGGGATGATGCCACTAATAGCTATACCATAAATGGTATCGCCCCTGAGCAGATCAATGATCTAGAAATTCAGTCTTCCGTACCGTTGAAAGGTGATTTGGATTTTGAGCTTACTACTACAGATACGGTAGGGATTATAACGGATACGTCAGGTATTTATACAGATAGCAATGGTGAATTGCCATCTATATCTATCGA
This sequence comes from Psychrobacter sp. 5A.1, assembly GCF_030407455.1. Lineage (GTDB taxonomy): Bacteria > Pseudomonadota > Gammaproteobacteria > Pseudomonadales > Moraxellaceae > Psychrobacter. Next base: position 23,192 of record NZ_JASDDJ010000036.1, on the reverse strand, counting down.
TATCGCTTTTAGCAAAACTTTTGTAGGGACAGCGGAGAATGATATCGTTGATGCCTCTGGACAGTCAGTATCTGTCAACTATAAAGGCGGCGCTGGTGATGACATCTTAATCGGAGGTAGCGGTAATGACTTCCTCGACGGTGGTACTGGAGCCGATACGCTAAGAGGTGGTGCAGGCAACGATACAATCACCTTTGCGGCTGATAATGTATTGATGGATGGTGGTGCTGATATTGATACACTTCTGATTACTGATACCAGTATAGATTTTGGTAGCTTTAACTCATCAGTGCTTGATAACTTTGAAGTTTTTGATATGACAGACGGTAGCGCTCAGTCGTTAACCAATTTGAGCACTAGTGATGTCATCGATGTGACCGATAGCAGTAATAAGCTATTCGTCAATGGTGATAATACCGATACAGTATCACTAACATCGGAATTTGCGAAGCAGCAAACGTCTGATCAAACGGGATATGATCTCTATCAAAGTACGACAGATTCAAGTGTATCGCTATATATTGATACAGATATCGATACGACGGTAATAATCTAGTTGTGCTGATTAATAGGTACTTGTTTTAATATCTATTCGTTAAATAGTTGTAAAAAAGCCATAATTTATTATGGCTTTTTTATTAGGAAGTATTGGCCTTTTGCTTATGGCGTTAGGGCGTGTTTTCGGTTGTAACATGGTGATAAGATTTTATCCATTTTAAGACCACTAAATGCATAAATGTGCTAATTGAGGACACGCCCTAGATCTTCTTATTCATTATTGAGTGATTTAATAGGCGCAATAGGGTAGTCGTTATTAGTTGATAAAGGTGCTTCTTCTTTCTGTAGCTCTGGTTTTTGTACAGATGAGTTGGGTGCCGGTTTTTCGACAGGTTTAGGCGTTTTTACTACTGGTTGGTCGATTTGATGCTGTTGAATTTGATCTTGGTTGCGTCGACGAACCTCTATAATGAGCTTGGAAAGTTGCTCGCTATCCTTGTCAATAACTTCGTCTAATTGTTCGTATTCTTTGGTTTTTTTGAGTGTGTATTCAGGTGTTGATGGTTGATTATTGGTGGCCAAGTCTGTGTTTGCCGTTTTCTCATCGACATTAACAGGCTTTACTGTAGTGTTGTCTTGCGATGCTGTATTTTTCGACGGCGACTTTTTATTTATATTGGGTGTTTGATTTACCGTTTTTAGGCTGTCTGGCGGCGTATTACTATCAGGTGGTGTATCTTTTTTGGTCGTTAGCTTTGCTTTATCGGTCGACGATTCAGGTTTATTTTCTGTTATGATGACGGTAGGTAGTGGTTGCTCAGTATTTGTAGACAATTGCTCTGAGGTTGAAGGCACTTTGTCTTGAAAGACTGAAAAATAAATAATGGCCACCACCAAAATATGTAGTAATACGGCTAGGGTAATCGCAATTATTGACTGTTTGTTGGTTCTTGTCGGTTTTTTTATAGGCGGATTGGGGGGTGAAAATTGATCCATGTGATTGATCCGTCCGTTCGTTTTAGTTTTTTGATGACAAAAATTCACTACAAAAATCCATTATCTGTTAATGTACTTATGACTTTACTTATCACTATATCGATTATAAGCAAGCTTGCCTATATAAGAATATCCATAACATAGTGATAGAAAAATAAGATTAGTGCCTCTGTATCTGTTATTCCTTTAGAGTATGATTTAGTATAACCGAATGATTGTTTGTCAACATGAATTATCAATGAGATGGCTTCCTGCTATGACAAGAATAATAAAACTTACAGAAAAATCAAAGCCAGCATGGCAACGCATAATGCTTAGCATACTGTCTGTGCTGCTCTCAGGTACTGCGTTTGCAAATGCTGATACGCATATGAATCAGCTGATAAACCAAGCGATACAAACCCACCCTTTGGTTGGCGCCGCGCGTGCAGAGCAACAAGCCACTACAGAAAGTATAAGAGCTGCCAAGCTCAATATGTTGCCAAACCCGATGGTCTCATCAGGTTATGATCGTACCGATGGTATGGTGTCACAATTACAAATTAGGCAGTCTCTATGGACAGGCGGCAAGCTGATAGCCAATGTCAATCAAGCCATCTTTGACGATAAAGCAGCTGTCGAATATGTGTATGAGCAGCAGAATCAAATTGCAAAAACAACGATTGAGGCATGGCAAAGTTATATGACAGCGCTGACAAAGCAGCAAGTGTATTATGACAGTTTGCAATTGCTTTCTGAGTTTGAGGAAATGATGCAGCGCCGAGTATCCCAAGGCGTATCAGCCCGTATTGAGCTTGATTTGGTGACCAATCGTATTCTGCAAGAACAAAATGCTTATCAGTCAGCAGTAGAGCAGCAACGTATTGCGATTGCACGTTTAGAACAGATAACAGGCCGCCGGTTATCGGCTGCGGATTTGCCAACACCCAATATGGCAGAGCTGGTCAATCACGCAAAAGGCTATTCACAAACTTTTGAGAAAATGGCATTTGATGATGCCAGTTTTTATAACCCTACGGTAGTGAAAGAGCACTACCAAGTAGAAGCTGCCAAACAGAATTTTAAATCATTACAATCGGCACGCTATCCCACCGTCTATGCGCAATACGAATATGACTATTATCATGATAACGATAATGATGACAACGATAATGGTGGTGAGTTTTCCGTAGGTCTCAGTTATGACCCTGGTGCAGGATTATCGAGCTTATCTTTAGCGAAAGCATCCGAGTCTCGAGTACAGAGCTTGGTACAGTCAAAGGAAGCCTCAAGACGACAGGTACTTGAAACCATTCAAACACAATATCAGCAATTTGCCAGTGCAAAAGACCAAGAGCGATCGTTGGTTGCTGCCGTCGCTGGTGCACAAATCGTGGTGAGCTCGTACCGCCGTCAATTTATTGCTGGTCGCAAGTCTTGGCTCGAAGTGTTGAACGCAGTGCGTGAACACTCTCAGTATCAAATCCAACTGGTCGAAATTCGTTCTTCTATTATTGCGACTTATTATAAGCTACAAGTCGATTTTGGTATGATGTCATGGCAAAACTTCAACCAGAGCCGTCAACCAGAGCCGTTATTCCATCCGCTAGACCCTGTCAAAAAATGGCTTAATGGTCAGAGTGATACGCAGCAGACATCTGATAGAGTGGCGATTCAAGCAGTAGGCATGAAAAATCAAGACATAACAACCTATCCTTATGACCAGCTGTCTAATTCAATGGCTAGTGAGCGTACAGGATATTCTGATGCCAATACAGGCTTGTTGACAGATAGTGAGCCTTTAAGCCCATCACAAAGCGTCTATGAATAAACAGGCGTTTTTTTATTTTTTCGACTTGTTTTTCTAACTACCCGTTAATCAGTAGGATGTACTTATCATGAATAACCCTGTTCCAGCGTCGAGTGACAATACACCTGATAATGAGCTGGTAGCAATCTCATCCTCGCCGTTGTTGGCACCTGAAACTGATGAGCAGCTGAATGAGCAAATCAGCCATGATGCCGAGCAGCTGGCAGTGGCACTACATACTGTACTCACTCAGCAAGGCTATCCTATTGATAAAATGCGTCTGTATGGAGTGCTTAGTCAGCAGCCAGAATTAATGACGCTGGCTAGTATTGTCAAGGTACTAGAGCAGTTAGGAGTGGATCAGTTACCAGAATCATTACCGATACCAGATGCCGCCTTTTTGCCTTTATTGGCATTGCATCCGACACAAGGTTGGGGAATCATAGATCAGAAGAACCCACAGGGATTGTGGCAATTTAAGCAAACAGCACAAAGTGACGCGTACCCAAGTGCCACATTTACCCAATTGCTACGTATCCGTTTAGACAGAGAGCCGAGTAAACGTAAACAGCTGTCTTTTGATCAAATACTAAAAAAAGACCTAAAAAATTATCGTGGTATTGTCATTGAGGCTGTGGTCGCTTCATTTTTGATTAATATGCTAGCGTTAGCTGTATCGCTATTTTCGATGCAAGTCTATGACCGTGTGATTCCGACTCGTAGTGAATATACTTTAATTATCCTAGCAAGCGGTGTCGGTTTGGTTATTCTGTTTGAAACGTTTATGAAGTTTGCCCGTTCTAAGATTATGGACAAAGTGGTGGTCAATCTTGATCAACACCTTTCACGAGAAGTATTTCAGCGGTTGTTGAGCGTTCGTATTGATCAAATGCCAGGATCAGTAGGCTCAATGGCCGCGCAGTTACGTGGTTATGAGCAAGTCCGTGGGTTTTATACTGCCAGCACCTTATTTGGGCTGGTTGATATTCCGATGGCCATTATCTTTGTGTCACTGATTGTCGTGATCGGTAATCCATTAGTGGCGCTAGTGCCTATTATAGCGGCGATTGTTGCTATTGTATTAGGATGGAGTGCGCGCAAAAAGATTGACAGTATCGCTGCCGTTGGTGCCTCAGCTTCTTATCGTAAGACTGGTATTTTGGTTGAAACGGTGGAAGGTATTGAGACCATCAAGGCGGGTGCTGGTAACTGGAAGTTTTTGTCACGTTGGCTTGATGTGATGAATATTACGACCAAAAACGATCTCGACATGAAGCATGCGAACGATAATTTGAGCTATCTGTCACAGATGATTCAGCAAACCAGCTATGTCGGCATTGTGATTGTCGGCTCATTTGTAGTGATGTCTGGTGACATGACTATGGGTGGGTTGATCGCCTGTTCTATTTTAGGGGGGCGTATCTTAGCACCAGTGATGAGTATTCCCAGTTTGTTGGTGCAGCATTCACATGCGAAAGCCGCTAAGCTCAATATTGAGCAACTGTTTTCATTACAGCAAGACAATCATGGCGTCGCGCACCCCTTATCGCCCAGCCGCATTATTGGTAACTTTGATTTGGAAAAAGTGACTTTCAATTATCAAAATAATGATCAGCCAGCATTGGCGGTTAATAAACTAGAGATTAAAGCGGGCGAGCGTATTGCCGTTTTGGGCGCTATTGGTTCAGGGAAGTCCACTTTATTAAAGGTGTTGTCGGGATTATATGCCCCAACGCAAGGTCGAATATTACTAGATGGCTTGGATATTCAACAGATCAGTCGCGAGTCGCTCAGTGAGCAGGTTGGCTATTTACAACAGGATCATCGCTTATTTGAAGGCACGCTTCGAGAGAACTTATTGATTGGACTACCTGCGCCAAGTGATGATGTGATGCGCGATGCACTGGTAAAGACAGGGCTCATTAAGCTAGTAGCTAGTCATTCTAGTGGTTTGGATCTACCCATTAGTGAAGGTGGCAAAGGGTTGTCTGGTGGTCAAAAACAACTGGTTGCCTTTACGCGTTTACTGTTGACAAAGCCAGCCATTTTATTGATGGATGAGCCGACCGCCTCGATGGATAATCGTCAAGAATTACAGTGTATTAATGCCCTTAGTAAAGAATTTGGGTCAGGCTCGACTATCATTGTGGCCACCCATAAAATGCCATTATTACAATTGGTAGATCGCATTATTATCATGGACAATCAGCAAGTCGTGATGGATGGTCCAAAAGCGCGAGTACTTGAACAACTAAAAGGCAATGATACCAAGGCAAATGCGAACAAGACTTCAATTAAGGTAAGCAAGCCTAAAGTGAAAGTCATTAGTAATGAGGCTTCTAGCGCCTCATCAGCCACCGATAACCGTAATAACCCAGACAATTTAGGGCAGGAAAATGGATAACTATCAGCACAAATCTCATGACCCTAAAGTTGGACGTACCCGTATTATTATTTGGGGTGCGCTGATTGGCATAATCGTCTTAATAGTTTGGGCTTATTTTGCTCAAATTGACCAAGTAACGCGCGCTACTGCAACAGTTATCGCCAGTGCTCGAACGCAGGATATCCAAGCAGTAGAAGGTGGTGTACTGACAGAAGTATTAGTGCGAGAAGGAGAAGAGGTTGTCAAAGGTCAACTGATTGCGACTTTAGAAGAAGAACGTGCCCAAGCGGCAGTTGCTAATTCAAGTTCGAAAATCGCTGCATTAAAGGCGAAGTTATCCCGCCTTGAAGCAGAGATATTTGAAAAACCACTCAAGTTTCCAGATGGTATCAAAAGCTATAGTGAGTATGTAGAAAACCAAACCCAACTGTACAATCGCCGTCGGCAAGCGATTGATCAAGATGTCAGCTCACTACAGAAAATGATGGTATTGGCTCAGCAAGAGCTTAGTATGAATGAACCGTTGCTCGCTTATGGTGATGTGAGCCAAGCTGATGTGATTAAGTTACGACGTCAAGTGGCTGAAATACAGGCACAAATTACCAATAAGCGGAATAAGTACTTTGAAGAAGCACAATCGGAAATGACCAAAGCGCAAGAGGAACTAGATACCGAGCTCGAACAGTTACGAGACCATTCACAGGTGCTAGAAGAAACCAGTTTATTTGCGCCAACTAAGGGTAAAGTCAATAATATCTTAATCACCACTATTGGCGGCGTTGTGAAACCTGGCGAAGTCATTATGGAGATACTACCAACCAGTAGCGATTTGATCGTTGAAGCTAAGGTAAGCCCAGTAGATATTGCTTATGTCAAAGAAAATCAAGTGGCGAGTGTCAAGCTCGATGCTTATGATTATTCTATCTTTGGTGCCATGACGGGTAAGGTCATCTACATCAGTCCAGATACCTTGATGGAGCAGACACCCAAAGGAGAAGAGCCATACTATCGTGTTCAAATCAAGATAACGGGTGCTGAGTTTTCTGCCCGCCGTGAGGAGATTGTGATTAGGCCTGGTATGACGGCCTCAGTCGATATCAAAGCGCAACAGCGTTCAGTATTATCCTATCTGACTAAACCGTTGACTAAAACCTTCTCTGAAGGCTTAGGTGAGCGTTAGAGCTTGGTACAGCTTTCTCTGTCTTAAATCGTAATCAAAATAGCTATCACTCATAGGTAATGAGTGATAGCTATTCATCGTGCTGTCGTCCTTTCTAAAGAGACTTTGCACTGTCTAAGATTGTCAAAAACTGTGTAGGCGGCTTTGATCCTATGCTTGATTCCTTGTCAGGGATATACTCGTTTAATAATAGCCTTTATATGATGCTCTAAAGATTACTGAATATCTTTATTTAAAGGAAGCAGTCCTATATAAGCTGCCATATACAGAGTCATATCTGAACTGGCTGATTTAATCCCATGAGCGTCTTATCTTCTAATCCGAGTGTGCTATTCAGAACTGACTCTAACACTTATGTTCTGTAAAGCACTTTGACCACATGCCAGCCAAATTTGGTTTTTACTAAATGCGGGGTGTAGAGTTCACTGCTGAAGCAGACTTTATCAAATGCTGGCACCATGTCGCCTTTTTGAAATTCGCCTAAGCTGCCACCTTTCTTACCTGATGGGCAGTTTGAGTGCTTTTTAGCCAGCACATCAAATTTAGCGCCTTTTTTAAGCTTGACAATAATGTCCTCAGCCACTTCTTTGTGTTTTACTAAAATGTGTAATGCGCTAGCGGTACGAGCCATAATGTAAACCTTTCATAAAATATCGATTATTAAGGCATTATACCACGGCTCATCTTGGTTGCTCATCTCAACTGTCGGCTCTACTTTATTAAAAATCATGCTCCAGACAGGCGCGACTACTTGGATGAGAGTTGATACCTTTGGAGAGTCACTGGCAGTAAATCAACGCCTTACCGAAAATAATATGCAATAGTAAAGAGCATTAATCTGTTTGATTTGGTGTTCTTTTACATCAATGATGGTTACGTTTGATACCACCAGCTTTTGATACACTGCGCGCCAAAATATTTTTTGACGTTTACCCTCAGGCAGTTTAACCAAAACATCTCAAGTCAATAACTATGGGATGGACAGTACAGTTTATGAAATTGTGAATTCAAGTACATTAAAAACTCGAAAGCAGAACACTGGTTTCACTGTTTAGAATACCCTCGACCTCTCGCACCTCACGAAGTACTTCATCAAACTCACTTAGAGTGGGAGTGTTTATTTCCGCGACCAGATCCCAAGCACCATTTGTTGTGTGCAACTTTACTAGTTCCGGAATACCATGCAGTCTTTTGATGACTTGAGATGTGCAGTGTCCAGATATTGCGATCATCATGAGGGCTTTTACCGTTTTTTGATCTAATGTCTCATGCACTCGAATAGTGAAGCCAAGAATCGCACCGCTAGATAGCAGGCGATCGAGCCTATTTTGGATGGTTGCACGAGATACTTTTAGTCTTTTAGAGAGATCAGAAATGGTTGCTCGACCATCCCTTCTTAACTCTGAGATAAGCTCGCTATCTAAGCTGTCGTAAATGTATTTTCTCATTAAATTTTGACCTACTGTGGGCTGAATTTAGCAAAATGTATAGCACATCTTAGCAAAATATCAAAAATTAACAATTATTTTATAAGTTTCTTACATTTTAACTAACACTTGGCCTTGCTAAGATATTTCACATCAATCACAGAAGCTATCTAGGAGTAAAGTATGTCGAAGTTTATCGTACCACCCAAGGAAGGGGTTCCATTCGTTAGTGTACAAGCAATGGCTAAAATGATTCATGATTATGGCGTTGAGAAATGTATCACGGATTTAGTAGATGCTTTAGAGCAAGATTTTCTTCGTTGGGAGCAATTTGAAAAATCTTCTCGCTTTGCTTCGCATTCCAAAGACGGTGTCATAGAATTGATGCCCGTAAGCGATGGAGAGATGTTTGCTTGTAAATATGTTAATGGTCACCCCATTAATACCAAACGAAATCTCCAGACGGTAGCGGCTTTTGGTTTGTTGTCTGATGTCGATACAGGCTATCCCATTTTGCTGACAGAAATGTGTATTCTTACGGCATTACGTACTGCTGCCACATCAGCTATGTTGGCCAAACATTGTGCGCCAAAAGGCGTTAAAAAATTGGCGTTAATAGGAAACGGCGCTCAGTCTGAATTTCAAGCATTAGGCATGAAAGCCGTAATAGGTATTTCCGAAGTTCGTTTGTATGATATTGACCCAGCGGCATCGCAGAAAACGGCCGATAATCTTTCAGACTCAGGTTTGAACATCATTGTTTGTCGCACGTTAGAGGAAGCAGTTTTAGGTGCAGAGATCATTACTACTTGTACAGCTGATAAAACAAATGCCACTATTTTACGAGACGATATAATTACAGAAGGTGTTTATATTAATGCGATAGGCGGTGATTGTCCTGGTAAAACAGAGCTGGATAGCAATATATTAATGCGAGCAGATCGTGTGATTGTGGAGTTTGAACCTCAGACGCGTATTGAGGGTGAGATTCAACATCTATCAAGTGACTTCCCTGTTATTGAATTCCATCGCATCCTTAAAGGTGAAGTACCAGCTCGAACGTCAGCTAATGACCTCATCGTGTTTGATGGTGTTGGTTTTGCATCAGAAGACTTTACGGCTTTGGTCTTTTTAAGAGACTTGATCAGAGAGCAGAAAGGGTATGAGGTTTTAGATATGATTCCTCAACAAGCTGATCCTAAAAATCTCTACTCGGTAGTGAAAGAGCATAGCATAGTGACGAATGAAACCATGGCTATGGCGTAATTGACTGATACAACATAACGATAAGCCCTCTTCATTTTTTATAACGTTTAAAACCAGTCGCATTTTGCTTAAAAAGTTTATCTGTGTTTGGCATGGTTCTTAGACTGTTATGGATATGTTTCTTATTTTAAATCTCTCTACGACTGATGCAAGAGCTCTAATAGACCTCTTGCATCAGTCATTGCTAGCCCTCGTAAATTCGTCAGTGGAAGTCAATGAGCGGCTACTTCTGCACGAGATCTAATATATGTGTAAGAGAACTGATATAAGAAAAAAGATGCGCTGAATTCCAAATTTAAATGATGCAAAACTTTAGTTAGCGGAGACAAAATAATGACTGATATGATGAAAAATATAAGAATAGTAGAAGTTTATTCAGATATTGCGGGATATAAAAAAGGCGCATCGCTAGGAATTGATGCATTAAGAGATTCATCAAAAGAACTCAATGCACAATATTATGAAAAATTGCAATTTGACAGTATTAAGGATGATAGTAATAGTGAAGGGGAATCACAATTTGCGCATGCAAAATATGCTGACGTGATTGAACCGATTATCTCTAAACTAGCACATAAAATAAAAGATATAAGAAATGATAATAAATTCCCAATCGTTATCGCGGGCGATCATTCTAGCTGTGCAGGCACGATGCATGGTCTAAAAATGGCGCATCCTGATTCTGAGATCGGTGTGGTTTATATAGACGCACACGCTGATTTTCATTCACCATATACCAGTGGATCAGGAAATATGCATGGCATGCCTTTGGCGATGGCTTGTGCAATTGATAATTTGGAATGTCAGCGTAATGACCTCTCTGAAAAAGAAAAAGAGTATTGGGAGAGATTAAAATTCATGGCTTCTGATGAACCATCGATCAAGCCAGAGAATGTGGTGTTTTGTGCCGTTAGAGATTACCAAGAAGAAGAGATGGATTTAATTAGAAGACATAAAATCCCTTTATATAGCGTTGCTGAGATAACCCAAAAAGGCATCAGTTCTACAGTAGAGGAAATCTTCAAAAAATTGGAATATTGCGATCATATCTATGTTTCCTTTGATGTTGATAGTGTTGACCCTTTATATGTGCCAGGAACAGGTACACCTGCAATGAACGGTCTTTCATATGAACAAGCGATGCAACTTAATATAGAGTTAATTAAGAATAAGAAAGTATGCTGTTGGGAAATGGCAGAAATCAATCCTTTGTATAACAATTCAAAAGATGACTCCACCAGAATATTTAAAATATTAGAAAAAGTGACACATACTCTTTTAAATAATTACTAGTATGAACTATTTAAAATGAGTTAAAGCATCTCACCTAAATAAATTTCTTACATAAATTTTTTAGGTGAGTTAAAAAAGGGACTGCGAGTGAAAATAATATGGACATTCAAGCTAATGCTTCAAATCAAGATGTTAGCAGTATCAATATCAGACAATTTTTAAAATTCTTTATACCCTCTATAATAGGTTTGATGCTCTTCATACTTCCCATTCCCTATGTAGATGGTAAGTTTGTCACATATTCAGAAGGATTTACCATTCCTATATCTGTTCTGAAGGATTATATACAAGGTTATATGGGCAACCTTTTGCCACTACTTGTTGTAATCTCAATTATGATTACATTGTGTTGTACTTTATATACTAAAATTATGAAACCTTCGTTTATTTTAAATAATGCGTTTCTAAATAATTTGTTGAACGTTACAACACCTTGGCTTATCATTAGAATGCTTGGGGCGTTTTTTGTTGTCGTTACCTATTTTAAATTTGGGTTTGAGGCAATATATTCAGAAAATATTGGCGGTTTAATATTATATGAATTAATGCCAATACTTTTTATCGTATTTTTCTTAGCTGGATTGCTACTACCACTATTACTTGATTTTGGCTTATTAGAATTTTTTGGTGTTTTATTAAGTAAAGTGATGAGACCTCTATTTGGTTTACCAGGTAGGTCGTCTGTAGATTGTTTAACATCATGGTTGGGTGATGGAACTATTGGCGTACTATTAACTGATAAACAATTGGAAGGTGGGTTTTATACCAAAAAAGAAGCAGCCGTTATTGCTACAAGCTTTTCAGCAGTCTCGATTACATTCTGCTTGGTTGTCATCTCTCAAGTTAAGCTAGAAACCTACTTTCTTAATATGATTGGTGTGGTTGCTTTATGCGGGATTGTTTGTGCTTTAATCGTACCAAGACTATTACCTTTATCTAGAATTGAAGATACGTATGTAGTAGAAAACAGTGATAGAGATCATGAAACCATCCCTGAAGGGAAAACGTTATTTACCCACAGCTTACATAAAGCGGTTCACAAAGCAGAAAAGAGTCCAAGCTTTTCTACTTTCTTAAATGATGGGTTAAAGAATATTTTGGATATGTGGATCGGAATATTACCTGTTGTTATGGCAATCGGAACGATGGGCTTAATCGTTGCAGAAGAAACACCTGTATTTGATTATCTAGGTATGCCATTTATTCCATTCTTAGAGTTATTGAATATACCTTTTGCAGCAGAAATGTCAAAAACGATCATGGTAGGTTTTGCAGATATGTTTTTACCTGCTATTATCGGTTCTTCAATAGAGTCGGAATTAACTAGATTTGTTATTGCTTGCTTGTCAGTTTCTCAATTAATCTATATGTCGGAAGTAGGTGGATTGATTTTAGGAACAAAAATCCCAGTTAGCTTTTTTCAGTTGTTAATCATCTTTCTATTAAGAACCATTATTTCATTACCAATTATTGCACTATGCGCTCATATGATTTTTTAATGTGTCTTGTTCTAAAATCGATTGGTGGTTTTCAATGAGCCAGATGCCTTGCGCATCTGGCTTTTTTTTGTTAAGCCGAACATGAGTATAGTCAGCTGACTCCAAAAATGTTATAAAGTAAATCAACTAAACGATTATCACTATAAATGACCATGACTTACTCCCTAGATTATCGCAAACAAGTCCTGAAAAGCTTAGATGAGGGCATGACCTTTGCTGAAACTGCTGTTTTCTATGATATCAGTCCCACGACTATCCAGAAGTGGAAAAAGCGTCTTCACAGTAAAACTACTCGAGATATTAAGCCCTACAAAATAGAGGATAAAGCCTTAGCTCAAGATGTCAAAGACCACCCTGACGATTACCATTATGAGAGAGCTCAGCGTTTTAAATGTAGCCCAACAGGCATCAGTAAAGCCTTAAAGCGTATTGGTATTAGCAAAAAAAAAGACACTTGAGCATCCCAAAGATTGTCCCCTAAAGAGAGCTCGCTACCTAAAAAAACTCCACCACTTCATCTCTCAAGGCTTTGCTATTGTCTCCATGGATGAAAGTGGCTTTGAGAGTGAAACGGTGTGCCCTTGTGGCTATGCAGCCATTGGTAGCCCTTGTATTGACAGTTACAACTGGCAAGCTAAAGATCGAACCAATGTCATCGGTGCACTATACTATATGGCAAAACGCTCTTTGCACTCGACTACTTAAAAACAAACATTAATAAAGAGATTTTCTATCACTGGTGCAAGTTCATACTAATACCAACGCTTAAAAGAAAATGCGTGATTGTGATGGATATGAGCGAGGATCAAGCAAAGCACTGCTTTGCCCGAGTGCAAGAGGAGAGCTGTGCTCGAGTGACACGCTTTCATAAAAATAGGCGTATTCAAAAACTACTCAACAGACCCTAATGATTGCTTAAGCCCTAATAAAAATAGTCTCTTCACTCAAGCGCGATTTAGGTATTTTGGCATTAAAGTCTTCATCGCTGCGGTAGCCAAACGATACCACTGCCACAGCAGAATATCCTTTGCTACGTAAGTCAAACTCTGTATCAAGCGCCTGTAAATCAACCCCTTCCATAGGGACGGTGTCAATAACCAAAAGCGCACTGCCCAATAGTACCCCGCCCATGTTGAGATATACCTGTTTGGCAAGCCAATGTGGCTCATCTTTGGTATCGAATCGATGCATATCTAAGAACAATTGGCGACCTTGATGCATCTGTGCTTTGAATTCTGGCTGCGCATAGCGACCATCTTGATCTTCTTTTTCTAACACCGCCTGCATGTATTCATCGTCGGCATGGATGCGAGTACAGAAAACCACCACGTGTGAGGCAGCTAGGACTTTAGGTGTATTAAAATGAAAGGCACCTTGCGTGCTTTTGGCAATGCGCGCTTTGCCTGCGTCATCATCTGCAATGACAAAGCTCCATGGTTGAATATTGGTGCTTGATGGACTCATTTGTAGCATGTCTTTGATCTGTTCAAAATCTTCAGCAGATATCTTTTTATTGGCATCAAATACTTTGGTGCTGTAACGCCAGTTTAGCGCTTCATTAATGGTTTTCATGATTGTCCTTAAGTAAAGTAAGTTCCAGTTTTTTAGTCAGCTGGTAATACAAACGGATTTAACAAACGGTGCCACTCAACCCTTATCGTTCATCGTTAAGTTAACTGATTAGTCCGTCCTAGTGATGACTCATAATAGTAAATTTCATACATTAGAACCACTAGCTACAAGAGAAAACACTTTCAATATTATTTTGAGAATATGGCGTTTCTAATCTGTTTAAAGGTTATTTATTAGCTATATTAGGACGTATAATGAAAGTGCTTTATCAATTGATAAATCCATTAAACGCATAAGCTCATCTTAAAACGGCGCGAAATTATCAGGCTGACTGTGCGTAGCAGTCCAACGTTGATTGGCATCAATATGACTATTAAGCCCAACTCCTAGTGGTACTTGCATATTATCGCCATATAGCCAAAGCACCATATTGGTACGTTTGCCACTAGTGATTGGATGTGCGGCGTGCGGCACCGAGCCTTTATGAATAATCGCCATGCCAGGTTTAAAGATGGCACGTTTGGTTTGCCCTAAATGGCGATCGACAAAGTCAACTTCTGATCCAGTAAAGTCTTCGCTTGGCAGATTTAGGTTAATATTCATAGTCACCGCTGAAGCATCAGTATGAAGTTGTAGCGATGTGTCGCCTGTGGGCTGGTATTGAATCGAGAACCCAAAGGTCTGAGTGTCATAGCCATAAACATTGGCAAATAATAACCGAGCGATAGGGCGCATATATTGATTCATTACTTTATGATAAAACGCCTGAAAATTAGGGGTGGCCAGATAGCCTAGCGAGCGCGCATCTAGCATGGCCCCATTACTGTTCAATGCAATACCGTAAGGAGGACGTATGGGAATGTTAGCGTCTGCGATTGCTTGCAGATAACGGCGCAGCGTTGATAGTTGTGCTGGGTCAAAGAGTTGCCCTTGATATACGTCAGGTAGTATCTCTTGCCATAAATTTTTAACAGCGATCTCTGTAGAAGGAGCGCGCCATGCTTGCGCCACTGCATCACGTAGAGTTGGATCAAATAAGGAGTCATCAAGTACAGGCAAGTCATGCTCAGTGGTTTCCCACTCTGCCCACGCTTGCTCTAGTAACTGGCTGTTTTGATGCCAGAAATGCTCTACCGATGGTGCACGTCTAAGCATGTCTGATTTTGAAGGTAGTGGTAAGTTGCGTGCTTGTTGTAGTGCGCTCTGTTGATTATCTCCATCATGGTGGCTATGGTGTTGAGTGTCCTGTGTCCTCGTAGGCCGTATTATAGTATCCATCGTGTATCTCCAAATGTGTGAGTAAACCTTATAGGTGCATGCTACTATAATTAATGATTTTGATAATCAGCAGGCTTAGAGAAACAGTTTCAATAATTTTTATATAATGATGAGGCTAGCAGCAACAGTAACCATAGCAAGCGATGGTGGTTGCTAAGTTAGACGTTAATTGAACGAAGGCATGACGATGAAAAATTTGCAGGATCTACGTATTTTTATTGAGACCGCTCGCTTAGGTAGCCTATCTGCCTGTGCTCGGCACTTAGATCTATCGCCTGCAGTTGTGAGTGCAGCGGTCAAGCGATTAGAAGCCGAAATTGAGACGGTGTTGTTTGTTCGCTCTACTCGTAGACTGCGTTTAACTAGCAAGGGTGAGCAATATTTAAAGCATTGCCGAGATGCGGTGGCTATCTTAGACAATGCTTATGCAGGACTACATGACAATGATGCTGAACTGACGGGTACCATTCGACTGTCGGCATCATCAGATTTGGGACGAAACTTAATTTTGCCTTGGTTGGACGATTTTATAGACATTCACCCAGAAGTGACGGTGCAGCTACATATGTCAGACAGCTATGTGGACTTGTACGGTCAGCAGATTGATTTGGCACTACGTTACGGTGCACCCAAAGATTCATCACTGGTCGCATTACCCATAGTGTTGAATAATCGCCCTATACTGTGTGCGTCAAAGGAATATTTGAGCAAAATTGATAAGGGTATCGGTATCCCAAAAATGCCGGAAGATTTGTCACAGCATAACTGTTTACGTTTGGGACATGATGAAAAGTATTTGAGCGAGTGGACTTTTGAGAAAGCCGGAAAGACTAAACGTGTAGCAGTGGACGGCAATCGCAGAAGTAAAGACGGCGACGTTGTACGCCGCTGGGCAGTGGCGGGTAAAGGCATCGCATTAAAGTCTCAGTTAGATATCGCCGGCGATTTAAAGGCAGGGAGACTTGTCGAGGTAGAGTTGGACGGCTGGCAAGTGGCCAACTATCCGCTGTATTTGATTTGCCCAGAACGGCGCTTAATCGATCCACTGTTTAATGCGGTCAAAGAATACTTGATTGAACGGGTAGAGCAGGTATTAAGGTAAAACGAAAACTAATTATTACCCTGTTTGATCAGTTTTATATGGTTCATATTCAAGTTCTTTGCATGAAGCATGTTTAATCAGACGAGCAAAACAACAGTCCTTAGACAGTGGTTACTTAATGATTATTATGACTATTGCCATACCTTATCAAGCACCGTAAACCAGTTTTTTGACGTCACCTTTTCAATCAATTGCTCAGAGAAATGGCGTTGTTGCATTCGCTCAATCAACATGGAGAGTTGACTGATATCAGATAACTCATCAGGTAGTAGACAACCATCAAAATCAGAGCCAAACCCAACGTGATCTTCGCCTAGATGGTCGATCAGATAATCAAGATGGTCGACAATCACATCGAGTGAGGTTTGCGTATTACGTTGCCCATCTGCACGAAGAAACGCCACATCGAAATTTACCCCAACCATACCATCGCTTCGTTTAATAGCAGCCAGCTGTTGATCGGTCAAGTTCCGTGCTTGCGGACAGAGAGTATGTGCGTTTGAATGTGTCGCAACAATGGGCTGATTGGCAATCTCTAGCGTATCCCAAAAAGCACGCTCATTCATATGCGACACATCGATCAGCATATGCTTTTCACTGCACTTAAGAATGAGGTCTTTACCTTGAGTCGTGAGCCCAGCTCCTGTATCTGGAGAATGTGGAAAAGACGCATTCAAGCCATCACCGAAGAGGCTCTTTCTATTCCATAGTGGGCCAATGCTTCTGAGTCCTGCCTCATAAAACACATCTAGCAGATCAGGCTGTATGGCCAAAAACTCAGCACCTTCCAAATGCAATACAATGGCCAGTTGCTTATTCTGCTGACAGGCCTGAATTTGTTCTAACGAGGTGCAAATCTGAATCTGACCGTCAGATCTTGCCTGTAGTTGCTGAGCCAGTTTCAATTGCGCACAGCAGATATCGACGATTTCTTGCGGATTGAAGTCTGAATGTGATGGGTTGGCTAATTTGTTAGGATGGTTATTTTTCACATAAGCATAGGGCGGTAAAAATATAGAAAATAATCCGCCCATCCAATTTGCTTCTTTGCAGCGTTGTAAATCCAAATGTCCCGGTAACGTGCCATAAATAAAGTCATGTACCGGATCGGCAGCTGAACTTAGCCAAAGGCGAGTCAATAGATCATTATGTCCGTCAAATATGACAGGCTTAGTATTAGCATTCATATTTCACCTGTCACCATACGAGTAGGAATCAGTTTGTCTTTATTCAGCTGCTTGTTACTCAGTGATTTAGAATTCTTTGGATTGCGAAAGCGCAGTTCATTAAAAGGTACAGGCGTCTCGCTGTTGATACGCGCCTCCTCGATTAGATAATGATAAGGCGATTTGCCACAGACAGGATCGGCATTTTTGGCATCCCCAGTTAGCATAAAGGCTTGGCAACGACAGCCGCCATAATCGCGTTCTTTGTCTGGGCAGCTTTGGCAGATATCGGGCATCCAGTCATCACCGCGAAATTGATTGAAACTCGCAGATTCATACCAAATGTCTGACAGCGGTGTTTCTCGTACATTAGGGAACTGTATAGGTAGTTGTCTGGCAGCATGGCAAGGAAGGGCTGTACCATCTGGTGCCACTGTTAAGAAAATCTTGCCCCAGCCATCCATACAAGGTTTCGGGCGTTCTTCGTAATAATCAGGCACCACAAAAATAAGTTTGCATTTGATACCACGTTCTTCAATCTTTTTGCGGTACTCATTGGTAATGCGTTCAGCTCGGACTACTTGCGCTTTGGTTGGTAGTAAACCCTCGATATTTTCAAATGCCCAGCCGTAAAACTGACAAATAGCCAGCTCAACCGTGTCGGCTTCTAGCTCTAAACATAGCTCGATAATCTGGTCAATCTGATCAATGTTCTGCCGATGAATGACAAAGTTGAGCACCATCGGATAGTCGTATTGCTTGACCAGACGTGACATCTCATACTTTTGCTCAAAGGCATGCTTTGAACCTGCCAAGGCATTGTTGACCGATGGATCACTGGCTTGAAAGCTAATTTGAATATGCTGAAGACCTGCTTCTTTTAAGCGCGCAATCCGAGCTTCGTTCAATCCCATACCTGAGGTGATTAGATTGGTATAAAAACCTTGATTGTGCGCATAAGCGACCAGCTCTTCTAAATCTTGACGAACCAGTGGCTCGCCGCCAGAAAAACCAAGCTGCACCGCGCCCATTTGACGCGCCTGATCAAACACATCAAACCACTCTTGCGTCGTCAGCTCCTGCTTATATTGAGCATAATCAATGGGGTTAGAGCAATAAGGGCATTGTAATGGGCAACGATAGGTCAGCTCTGCAAGTAGCCATAGTGGAAGCCCGACTGGTGCAGTCATACTAAATCAATCCAATGTTCACGCTGAGCAACCAGCATATATTCGATGATGTCTTGCTCGATTTCGGGAATATCGCCAAACATAGCTTGTACCTTTTGGATAATATCAGCGATGGACGCTTGACCATCAATATGTTGCCCAATGATGCTCGCACTGTCATTTAATTTGATCATACCTTCAGGGTAGAGTAAGACATACGCATTTTGCGCAGGCTCAAACTGAAAACGATAACCGTGACGCCATACCGGTACGATGGATTGATCCAGCTCAGGTAAACTAGCAGGTATACTCATTTGAACAATCCTTTATGCCAGACATTGTCAGAGGTGACGCTTTGGTAAGGGGCTTGATTATGCACATAGGCCAAGCTCAATGCATCCAAAATCGTCCATAAGATATCCAGTTTAAACTGTAATATCTCTAGCATACGCTCTTGCTGGTCAGCCGTTTTGAACGAGTCAAGTGTGATGGTCAGACCATGCTCAACATCGCGGCGCGCTTGACTCAAGCGTGAGCGGAAGTAAGTGTACCCTTCTTCCTTAATCCAAGGATAATGCTTGGGCCAGGATTCTAAACGCGACTGGTGAATCTGCGGAGCAAATAGCTCGGTCAGTGAGCTACTGGCGGCTTCTCGCCATGAAGTACGCCGAGCAAAGTTCACATAAGCATCCACGGCAAAACGCACACCCGGCAATACCAACTCTTCAGAAATCACTTGCTCACGAGTCAAACCAACCGCCTCTGCCAGACCTAGCCATGCTTCACGACCACCGCCATCAGGATACACGCCATCTTGATCAATCATGCGCTGAATCCACTCTTGACGCACCCGTTGATCTGGGCAATTGGCCATAATCGCTGCATCTTTTAGTGGAATGTTGATTTGATAGTAGAATCGGTTGGCAACCCATGCTTGGATCTGCTGCTGCGTCGCTTGCCCTTCATGCATCATGACATGAAAGGGATGGTAAATATGATAATACTGACCTTTGTCCATAATCGCTTGTTCAAACGCTTCTGGACTGAGTGCTGTTTGCTCTTTTTGCATTGTTCTCACCTTACAATTGCTTTCTTTGCCTTACCTTTTGTCTTAAAGCTCAATCTGCATACCATCAAAAGCCACTTCAACGCCATGTTGTTTTAATGTCGCAGCCTGTTCAGATTGTTCGTTTAATATCGGATTGGTGTTATTGATATGGATCAATACTTTGCGTGCGTTATCGAGCTGATCTAGATAATGCAATGAGCCATCTTCACCACTAATATGTAAATGCCCCATGTCTTGACCGGTTTTTGTACCGACACCGCACTCTTGCATTTCATTGTCAGTCCATAGCGTACCGTCAATCATCACGCAATCAGAGCTCTTCATGATCTGCATCACTTGATCGTCAATCTTACCGAGACCTGGCGCATAAAAGAGTTGTTTTTGTGTTTTTGAATCTTTCACAATCAGGGCAATATTGTCGCCATCATGTGGATCATTACGGTGCGGGGAGTAAGGCGGTGCTGAACTTCTAATCACCAAAGGCGTCAATTCTAAATTGTCAAAGCCTTCAATCTTAAACGTCTTTTCTGGATCAATTTGATGATATTGCAAGCCGCCATTCCAGTGTTTCAACATATTGAAGAGAGGAAATCCTGTCGTCAGATCTTGATAGACCATGTCAGTACACCAAACAGGCATTGGACAGCCTTCACGTAGGGTCAATAGTCCAGTCGTATGGTCAAGCTGGCTGTCCATCAAGACCACGTTGGTGATGCCGGTATCTCTTAATCCACGTGCTGGCTGCGCCGCCTTAAATTCAAATATTTGTTGGCGAATGTCAGGTGATGCATTGAATAGAATCCAATCTATGCCATTTTCTGATATGGCAATCGAAGATTGGGTACGGGTCTTTGCCTGTATGGTTCCTTGACGCACACCGTGGCAGTTATCACAATTGCAATTCCACTGTGGAAAACCACCACCAGCAGCTGAACCTAAAACATGAATATACATAAATCAATATTTCCAAAAAAATAAAAGCCCTAGTCATCTAGGGCTTTTAATGGGTTTAGAGCTCGTAAATTTTAACGGGCTTCGAAGTACATCGTGATTTCGAAACCAATACGGATGTCTTGAAAAGCTGGTTTAGTCCACTGCATGGGATTGCTCCTGAATGAATATTATCGGTACATCAGTAAGATGAATGAAAGTAATTATCAATGGTAGTACAAGCTGACCCTCGCTGTCAATTTGTTAGATGTTAACTTAGGTTCTGTTGAACATTCAAATGTGGTGCTGGCAGTGAGACGAGGATTCAAAAGAGTTTAGGCTATAATTCGCCAAGACAGGTGTGGTTTGACTATTATCGTCAAGCTGCGTAACTAGGGCGTGTCCTCAACTCAAACGAGTGTCTTCTAAATGGGCTAAAAACAGCTAAATCTTGCCAAACATCGTCAAATAGTTGGTCAATATCTCGATATTATCTGCACTATTTTCCTTGTTTGACGGCAATTTATCTCATTTTTATCGTCATGTTCAAAATGAGGACACGCCCTAATACCACTATATAGTAAGCGTAATCTTACCTACTGCTTTACCTGATTCAAGGTGATCATGTGCCCGCGCTACCTCCCAAATAGAGTAGTTACTATTATCTATGATAGGCGTAATTTTGCCACTATCAACCAGCTCTGCAATCATTGTCAGGATACGACCGTGCGATTCATGGTTGATGCCATGAAATAATGGAATGAGCACCAAAACACCATGAAAGGATAAGGCTTTGAGAGCAACTTGCAATGGATCAGCAATGGGTAAAATAGTGGCGACATGGCCATTGAATCTAACGGCTTGAAAAGATTTTTGAATATTATCACCAGCCACCGTATCGAAAATTTTGTCAAAACCCACACCGTCAGTATACGTCGCCACATAGTCATCAACTTCCGCTGTTGTATAATCCACTAGATGATCCGCGCCTAGTGTTTGTGCTAGTGCACTATTAGCAGGAGAGTAGGTAGCGGTGACTGTCGCGCCAAGTACTTTTGCTAGCTGAACGGCAATATGACCAACGCCCCCTGTTGCACCATGAATCAGGACATTATCGCCTTCTTTAACATTCATTTTTTGTACGAGTGCCTCATAAGAAGTGAGTGCGACCAACGGCAGGGCTGCGGCTTGCTTCATACTGAGTGTTTTAGGCTTTTTAGCCATCAAACGCACATCAACCAACATGAATTCAGCAAGTGCACCATCAATACCGTTGAGGCCACCAGCCATACCATAAACTTCGTCACCAACACTAAATTCAGTGACGTCGGCACCTATCTCGCTCACAATGCCAGCTACATCACCGTGTAGTATCTCTGGCAAATTCTCCGACCAAGGCAGCTCGACTGAGCGCAGCATGGTATCAATAGGGTTCACACTCGTGGCTTTCACTTCCACAACCATGTGACCTAGTGTTGCCGTTGGTTTTGGTTTTTCTGCCAATTGAAAAACTGCAGTTGTACCGATTTCTTTAATGATCATCGCTTTCATGTTATTACCCTTTACTGGTGTGAATGTCTTATTGTTTGTTTCAGGAGAATCAGTTTAGACGTTGCTAATCCAGCAAACCATTACCCAGTAAACAAATTACTTTTGCTTTTTGAGCAAGCCATGGTTACAGTTAAATGGAATACCTATCAACTTAATAAAGGAGTGGCAATGAGCTCAATAAATCGATTGGCATACTTCAATAGTGTTGTCGAAACCGGTAGCATTTCAGAGGCCAGCCGCATCTTTGATGTACAGCCGTCTTCTATTTCACGGCAGTTAGCAGTGCTTGAAAAAGAGTTGGGAGTACGTCTACTCAATAAAACGACCAGAAACACCAGTTTGACTGAAGCGGGGCACAAATATTACGAATACTCTCAGCGAATTGTGTCAGAGTTTGATAATGCCAAAAGAGCCGTTAATGACTTACAAATAACGCCACAGGGTAAGCTGAAAATCAGCATGACAGTCGGTTTTGGTGAAAGTATGGTATTGCCGTTAATACCGAAATTTATGTCGTTATATCCAGATATTGATATAAAAATTGAGTTAACAGAGCGGGTTGTAGATCTTATAGAAGAAAATATTGACGTGGCTATTCGAAGTGGACGCCTATCTGATTCGACCATGATTGCCAGACGCTTGGTATTTAATGATTTTCTACTGTGTGCAAGCCCCCAATATTTAAAAAATAATGGCACGCCTCGTAGGATTGATGATCTAGCTAATCACCAATGTATCCGATATGGTTATAACGGTTGGAAAGAGTGGTTTTTGATAGCAGAAGATCGTAAAAAGCTGATGATTAATAGTCAGGTTTCAGTGAACTCCGTGAATGGTCAGAAGCAGCTGGTATTGAATCATACAGGTCTGACGCTAATACCACTGTGGGCTGTTAAAAGTGAATTGGCGAACGGGTCATTGGTTCAAGTCATGCCAGATCATATTTTGGTGGTGTATCAAAAAGTATGCTGAGGAATTAAAGGAGGGGTGACAGCCGAAGCAAGATGATATATTTGAGGTT
>NZ_JASDDJ010000035.1 GCF_030407455.1 Psychrobacter sp. 5A.1 | reverse complement strand
AGTAAGTCATGGTCTTTATAATAATAATTAAGTTTGATAATTAGTTTATAACACTTTTAAGTAGGCTTGACTATATTTACTACAAGATAAAGAATATTTTTAAAGGTTTTAATATATTAAGGTTTTATGGTTTTTGGCATAAAATATATGAATACCTTTTCATTAATAATAGACTGAAAGAAGCATTAGAGCTTAAAAAAATAATAGATTTAGAGATAGTTGTAGTCTCGAATAAAGCTGATCTTGAGGTAGAGAGTCAGAAGTATCGTAAAAGCATTATCAAGTCTCTTGAAGAGTATAACAGTATATGTTTTGATTTAGGAAAAGCACCGACTCTGAGTTTTCCAAAGATAGAAATAGGAAATACTCTTGTTAATGTTTCTTCGCTTTCAATGTGCGAAGAAACATTAGCGCATCGATTTAAAGTGACCAACATCTTCAATCATGACTTGGTTGTATGGCCTCTGATAAACTACAGTAACTACCATGGAAGCTTCGTAGATCATAATGAAGTACTTGTCTCTACAAGTTTATCGATTGATGAAGGTAAAGTAAAATACTCGCCGAGATTTATTAATTTTGATGAAGTTCAATTGCTGAAATTGTTAGAAAACATAAACTCTTCTCCGAAAATAAATGAAAATGAGTATACTTTCGATTTTGAAGAATGGTTCAAAGGATGTAAAGATGCTTATCAGTATGGATTTACTTTAGATAGTATTGAAGTTAAAACTAATTTAAATTTATCAAGAAGCTCTGTGAAAGTTGTAGATGTGAATCTACCTGATAGTAGTAGATTAGGAGAAGTCGGCATCGGCATAGCTAACATAAGAGTAGATGAATCTGATATATATAAGAACCTCAGACATGATCAAACCCATAACATTTCTATTAAAAGGTGGAATAAATTAAAAAATATTTTAGAGTCAGCTAAAAAAAATGAATGTGACCTATTAGTCCTTCCTGAAGTAAGTGTGCCTGTACTCTGGCTACCGTACATCATATCTTTTTCAAGAACAAGAAATATAGGAGTGATATTTGGTTTAGAACATTGGGTTTCTGATAATAAAATAGCTTACAATTTTATGATTGAATATTTACCCTATATTGAGGGTGTAAAGCGCTACAGAAAGAATATTTTTACTGCAAGACTTAAAAATCATTATTCGCCTAGAGAAAATCAATTAATTAATGAATATCATTTAAAATCTCCTGCAGAACCTTTTAGTTTGGATAAACTTTCTTATTACCACAAGGTTAAATGGAGAGGAGCTTACTTAGCTACCTACAATTGTTACGAACTAGCTGATCTTACTCACAGAGCTATATTTAAGAATGAAATAGATTTATTGGTTGCTTCTGTTTTTAACCCTGATACTAATTATTATGATCATATTATGGAGTCTGTAGTTAGAGACTTGCATTGTTATGTTGTACAGGTAAACACGTCTCAATATGGCGGTTCTTGTGTATTAAGACCATCTAAAACAGAACTCAAGAAGATGTTATATCTAAAAGGTGGTGAAAATGAATGCGTACTAAAAACCACCATTGATATATCTAAGCTGAGAGACTTCCAGTTTGGCAAAACAGGTTATACATCCATATCAACGAACAAATTTAAAAGTGTACCTCCTGGATTTAATTATAATAATTCACATAAGAGAAATGGCGATTAAGATTGTAGAACTAAACTGTCATACTGATATTAAAAAACCGCTACAGCAAATACTGTAGCGGTTTTTTAATATCAGTAATTAGTCTATTATCTTTAAAGGAATAACACTTTAACGTAAGGAATACCATGAACCATCTCACCGTCGGACAACGCGCGCCTCTAAGCAACCTTGCTATTGACGATGCCGCACCCATCACCCTCAAATTCACTCGCCAAAGCCCAATAGAGATGGACATCAGCTGCTTTGCGTTAGACGCAGCGGGCAAACTGATCAATGATGATTATATGAGCTTTTATAGTTGATTATCATAATCAAACCGTTGGGTGTCGCAAGCTCCACACCAACCTACGATATGCAACTCACCCTTAGTATCTGAAATTCAGTTTTTAGCTTGCATAGGGCAAAAGAGCCGTTACCGTGTCATGCTGTAGCGGCTTTTTTATTTCTGAGGCAGCAACTAATCGGTAGCGTACGTGGTATTCATAAGGAATTTACCACTCCTGTAGCAGATAAGAGCCTAAATTCAGGTCAACTTTTCTTGCGTTGTTTCTGTTGCAGCGGATATACCAACTGCGCCACAAAGCCCTCTGGTATTTTTGTATTGGCCGTCGTACCGTATTTTTTGGGTAAATGGTCTGGCAAATGAGCGGTTTTGAATAGCACATCATAAATAGGCAAAAAGGCGGCAAAGTTTTTATCCCACGCCTCTTTTTCTGATGAATGATGCCAATGATGAAACTCTGGCGTTGCGAGCACCCAGCGAAAATACGGAAAGCGGAAACGTACGTTGGCATGAATAAAAATGGCGTGAAAAGAGATAAACACCAGATAAGCATAAGTTGCCGCTGGAGAGAAGCCCATAAACAATAATGGAATATAACCGACAAAACGATTCACAATCAGCTCAAACACATGCACCCGACTTGCCGCTAGCCAGTCCATGTGATGCGAAGAATGATGTACAGCATGTATGCGCCACAGAGACGGGACTTTATGCATACTGCGATGAATCCAGTAACTAAAAAAATCCACCACGATCAAAATCTCTATAAATTGCAGCACTAAAGGCTGACTACTTACAATCTGATGCCATGAAGGATTAAGCCATTGGTTAAATAAAATCTGCGCAGGAATGATAGTAAAAAAACTCAGTAACTGAATACCCAAATGGCTAAACATGAAGTATTTAATATCTGTTACCCAGCCAGATCGCAACAGTTTTTGTTCCTTATATTTGGCATAAAACCGCTCCATAGGAATAAACACCAATGCGGAAATTACCAGCGTTAAAATAAAATAGTCCAAGCCTGCATACATACTACGGTCATAATAATTGGGCTCGATCTGTCCTGATGCGAGTAGCGCTGCAAAGGCATTGAGTAACATACCCGCCATTCCCCAGCGCTTAGACGGATTGCGTAGTAGGCTAATGACACCTGATACAAAGCCGATAATCACACTGGCAAATAATAGGCTTCGTAAAATATTTGCATTATATAAGGGTCTGAAATCTGGCGTAGTTAGCAGATTGGGGAATAAAAAACACAGAGCAGCAAGCGTGGCAAGTATGCCTAAAGACAACGCAATAAAGGCGGATACTTGTCCTGAGCCTTTTTTTATTTCACGGTCTTCAAAGTGCTTTCGGAGTAGTTTGCTCATAGGTTTAATTTGTTAATGCAATTTGGATCTAATTTAGCATTGTTTAGCACAAATGAATATGTTAATTACTCAACATTGTTAGGTAAATAAAGTAGATTGCGATGATATTATGATTCGTTTTGGCTATTAGATAGCATCCTCTGTGAAATAGAAGATAGTTCACAAATCAGTCTTAATATAGGTAGTTAATGAATCATATTTTGGTTAGGATTATTCAACTGGTTTTAAAACCGCTACAGCAAACACTGTAGCGGTTTTTTATTGCCAGTAATTAAGCTATTATCTTTAAAAGAATAAAACTCTTATGTAAGGAACACCATGAACCATCTCACCGTCGGACAACGCGCACCTTTAAGCAATCTTGCTATTGACGATACCGCACCCATCACGCTCAAGTTCACTCGCCAAAGCCCAATAGAGATGGACATCAGTTGCTTTGCCTTAGACGCAGCGGGCAAGCTGATCAATGATGATTACATGGTGTTTTACAATCAGCCAACCTCACCATGTGGACAAATCAAGCTCACCCATTACGAGTCACAGCCAACGGCAAGTAAAGGCATCCAAGCCGAGTTTGAGGTGAATTTATCCAAACTGGCTGCGAATATAGACAGCTTGTTTTTTGTATTATCAGCCGACACGCCGCTGAATCAAATTCAATCATTAGAGATTGGCATTTGGCAGCAGTCGCAAAAGGCGCAGGCAGCGTATCAAGCAGCAGACTTTGCCCAGCAGCAAGCCAGTATGTTGATGCAGCTTTATCGTAAGAGTGGCGTGTGGCGAGTATCCAACGTCGCGCAAGGCTTTAATGGTGGACTTGCCGCCATCGTGCAGCATTTCGGTGGCGATGTAGAAGAGGGCAGCTCGACAGCAGTAGAGGCGACCGTCACGCCAGTTCAAGCAAAACCGTCATTAGAGAAGGTCATGCTAGACAAAGCGCCAAAACTGGTCAATCTGGCCAAAAAAGCCACGATATCGCTTGAGAAACGCCAATTGCAACAATTAACCGCAAAGGTAGCATTGGTGTTAGATGCTTCAGGCTCAATGAACAGACAGTACAAAAAAGGCCGCGTGCAAGAAGTGGTCAATCGCATATTGCCATTGGCAGTGAGCTTCGATGACGACCAATCGTTAGACTGCTGGGCGTTTGCCCGAGATCCGCAGTATTTGGGCGAGATTGGGCTGAGTAACTATGATGGTTTCATTGACAACGCTCATGGCGGCTGGCGCAAATGGGCACTGGGCCCGCGCATCAATAATGAAGCAGAAGTCATGAAAGCCGTGACGGAGTTTTATCAAAAGGACGGCTTGGATGTGCCTGTCTACGTGCTATTTATCAGTGATGGCGGGGTGAATGACAATCGCGGTATCACGAGAGTCATGACGGAAGCCGCGAAACTACCGATATTTTGGCAGTTTGTGGGCTTGGGTGGTCGTGGTTATGGCATTCTAAAAAAACTAGACGACATGGCAGGGCGCGTGATTGATAATTGCGACTTTTTTGAACTAGATGATTTGGACGATATCAGCGAAGAAGCCTTGTATGAAAACATGCTAGAAGAATTCCCAATGTGGCTAAAAGAAGCGCGCCGACTGGGTATCGTGCAGCAATAATCCTATTATTCTATTATCACTACATAAAAAAACCGCTCACCTGATAGGGTCAGCGGTTTTTTATTGACTAAAAATTGAGCCGATTATAGATATTTAGAGTGTTGGATAGGCAGTGCGTAAAGCGGTAAGAATTTGATTCTTGGCGACTTCGTTATAAAGCCCACAATCATTTTTTTCTGACTCTTTTAAGCCTCCAAGAGCAGCTTCATTATAAAAACCTGCGTATACATCATCGTTGTAATTGACATACGCGATGGGTGCATCGTCATCAGTAAGGTCTCTCACACCAGCGTTCCAAGGTATTCCCGCCCATGTGCCTCTTCTAGAATCGGTAAACCCTTCTATAGCTTGTTCAAAGGTTAAGGTAGGTAACTTATCGATAAGTTCAATATAATCGACGTTGACGCTACCAGTAAGTGTCTTTTTACAACTGGCACCACTACTAAATACACTCAATGAAGTAGGCAAGTTATTGAGTGCGTTAATCACGTTATCGGGTATATCATTGTAATCATCATCATTGTTCTCAAGAGCAAATACGTTACCAATTTTTTGACCAGAAAGTGAGACATCGGTATAAGTCCCCGTTGATACGTATCCATTGCTCAAGCTTTGCGTATATCTATTATTGCTAAAAACTGTATTGAATTGCTCAATATTAAGGGCGTTATCAGTGGTCACAGAGTATTTAAATGCAGGGCTTATCCCCATCGTCGTTAATAAAAGGAGGCTTTTTGCCTCAACACCCTCGTAATCTTGGGTGACATATAATGATTTTTCAATGCTATTAAGCGAGTTACTGCTTTTAGTACTCAAGGTACTAAATGAGATATTTTCAAGCCCTGAAGCGTTATCAGAATCAGTTTCAAAATTAAAAATATAACCAATTAAACCGGTCGTATTTTGTTCTGTGGGTGGTTGAAATGGCATATCTGGTATTACAGGTGTAGGTGTCACAGGGACAGGCGCTAGCGGTAGCTCATCAAATGTCCCGCCCACATCACTATTATTCAGGTCTATTTCACCATCACTATCAATAGTTTCTATTTCGATACAATTACCATTATTGATTTGATAAGTACCATTTTGTGCCAAGGCAGGAATTCGAATGGTATTGAATTTAACCGAATATAGATAAGAAGATAAGGTTAAAGGCGTATTAAAAGGTACTTTGATACTAAATTTACCTTCGCTATCAGCCCCACCAGCACTAAAGAAACTGCCTCGCCCTGTTACCTGACCAGAAAAATCATCTTTGGTATACGGTTTTTTAGTTTTGGCATCAATTACACAGCCTTCTAATATTGCGTAATACTCATCCAAAGTAATATCAAGATTCCATAGCGTGAAGTGGGGCACTTGTCCTTTATAGCTGCCATCTGTCTGACGGATAGCCGCACCCTCTTTTACCCAAATAGTTTTTTCTTCATCGTAATACCATAGAGGTATTGAGGCTAAGTCTTGATCAGTAGTTACTTCGGGATAGGTCAAAGTGGCTGTTGAGCCTTCTTTGAGATCAAGTTTGGCTCCTGTAGTAGGGTTAGTCAGCTTGACATCAATCACGCCCACAGTGATCAGATTGGTAGGATTGCTACCATCAGCATCTTGACCCGCAAACGGCTGGGCAAAAGCTCTTGCACCTGCTATAGAGTCAGGGTGATAGTAATTGGCCGCGATATTCACAGTGCCTGTGTAGTCGCTACCGTCGGCGTTGACGATAGTATTCGCTGGAATGCTTACCGTAGCCCCTGATACTTGTAGTTCATTGATGCCAGCACCGGTAGTAAATGCCGTAGTGACCTGATCGGCAGATAATGAAATATCAAAGCTATGTTTATGCTTGGGTATAAGGTTTAATGTACGTGCTGCCGTTAAATATCCCGACTTCTTCACCAATATTACAGGGTTAGATACGACATCATCTATACTCAATGCGTATTTACCAGCGTTGTCTGTCATTACTATATATTTGCCAATCTTAATAGTGGCATCAACAAGCGGGTTGCCACTATTGTCAGTGACGATGCCATAGATACTCTGCTGCTTAACGACATCTGTGTTTTCAGGTTGAGCCACCGTATCATTGTTTTTATTATCATCACCACATGCAGTTAAGGATAGGGTTATTACCAGCATACTGGCTGTAAGCAAAGTGATCTTAATCATGATAGGGTCTCTAATTATTTACGATACTGTGGATATAATTATTGAAAATCTGTTGATAATAGAATAGGAGCTATGATTAGCTGCTTTCTATCAACTGCTACGATTGAAGCAAATAGTGGCATGCAGAGTATGCCTGACTTTACGATATTTTTCTAACAAAATTGAACTAAAATTTGGTTTTATTGACTTTGGGTGTCCTGACTTTAATTGGCTCATAAAAAAACGACATAAAGATGCAAAATTACGCTTGTGCGTTTTTGAGCGATATCGCATGCTTAGCGACCTATATAGGTAGCGGTGGCTACTTGATCTCTATCGACAACTGATATGCTTGTTATGACTGAAAAAAAACGTACCTTTTATTACCGACCAAAGACCAATCAACACAAGCATCCAACCGTGCGTTGGCTGTTTGTCATACTGGGCTGGATGTTTTTTATCTTAGGTCTGATCGGCATATTGTTGCCCGTGATGCCGACCGCGCCTTTTATACTTCTGGCAGCGGGCTGCTGGGCGCGCAGCTCTCGACGCTTTCATTTTTGGCTGATCAATCATAAATACTTTGGCAAATTCGTCCGTGATTGGGAAGAAAATCATGCTGTGCCACTTTATGCCAAGTGTTTGGCAACCATAATGATGGCCATATCGACAATTATGTTGTTTTATCGTTTACCTGCCGATATGATGTGGGTGGCATGGCTGGTAGCCGTTGTGTGTAGTGGGGTAGCGATATATTTATTCCGTTTGCCAAACGCCTAAAATCCTTGCAATTTTAGAAAAAATCAGTCAATAAATGGCTCTGGTTACACGAAACATGAGATAAGACTTGCGATACTGGGATGTACCCCTTATAATACGCCCAAGCTTAAGAGCAGTTCTGCACCAAATCATTACCTCGTAGTATTAGTTATAATCCTTCGTTTTAATATTTATCGTTCAGTAGCTATTTGCAAGCGTTACCGGTCACTAGGCCATTAATAAATTAAAAAGTAGGATTATCAATATGTCAGATACTCAAAAAGGTACAGTTAAGTGGTTCAACGAAGCTAAAGGCTTTGGTTTTATCGCTCCAGAAACTGGCGCAGACGTTTTTGCTCATTACAGCGAAATCACTGGTTCAGGCTTCAAAACTTTAGCTGAAGGCCAAGAAGTTGAGTTCACTGTAACTCAAGGTCAAAAAGGCCCACAAGCACATAACATCGTTGCTATCTAATTTGTCTTTATAGACAGATAGATGAATAGATGTGAAAAAAGCGAACCTTCGGGTTCGTTTTTTTACGTCTGTCATTTGATATGAGCCGTTAAATATCACATGGCTCTGACATCAAAATATAGAATCAAAAATGCCTACGTACTATTTCGATAGTTGTAGGCATTTTTGTTTTTAGAGAGTGTGGTGAATAACGAGTTATTAGAGCTAGGGCTAGCGTAGCGCTAAAGAAGTTAATCTATCAGATAGAGCTGATAGCAATATTAATCAGACCACCGCCGATGATTAACCAAGCAAACATAATAGCCCCCAAGATGAGTGGCTTAACGCCAGCTTGCTTAATCGCGCTCAGATGAGTGGTCAGACCTAGTGCAAACATAGCCATCGTTAGCAATACATCATCAAACTTGACCATGCTCTGCTCAAAGCAGTCAGACATCGGTACCCATGTGTGCAATACAACGATAAGAATAAAAATAAAGGCGAACCATGGCACATTGACTTGTTTGATGCGGTCTACAAATGACAATGTCTCGCCATGACTGTCATTGTCACCCTTGGTCAAAGCAAAGGATAAAATCAGTAGAAAAGGGGCGAGCATCATGACGCGTATCATTTTGGTCACGACGGCTGTACTGCCAACCTCAGGATTGATCGCGTTACCTGCGACCACGACTTGCGCGACTTCGTGTATGGTCGAGCCAGTATAGATGCCGTATTGCTGAGCATTTAGCCAAGGCTGTAACCAGCCAAGATGGTACAAAAAAGGGTAAAGCAGCATCGCGATAGTGCCGAAGACGACGACGGTTGCCACAGCAATAGTGACTTTATGTGCTTCTGCTTTGACCACTGGCTCTGCGGCGATGACTGCGGCTGCTCCGCAAATGCTCGCGCCTGAACCAATTAATAGAGTTGTTTCTTTATCGACTTTTAACCATCTCGTACCCAGCCAATAGGTCAATAGAAAGGTCGACGTCAGTACCAGTGCATCGGTCATAATTGCTGGCATACCGACACTAGCCACTTGGGTCATCGTCAGCTTAAACCCATAAAACATAATCGCTAAGCGCAAGATTTGACCTTTGGCAAAGCATACGCCAGCATTTAGTTGCTCAGTGAAATTAGGATACACCGTATTGCCCAACACCATACCCAGCAGAATCGCTAATGTTAGAGAGGATAATCCGACGATGCGCCCGTTTGACCAAGTATCTAGACCAGTATTGAGCCATAAACAAAATAGACTGCCGACCAGCACTACAGCCAATCCTGCTAAGTGCCGATTGTTTGGAAAATAGTTGGTCACTGTTTTGGTTAAGGCATTCATGACAGGTTGTCCTATTGTCATTAATCGAAATAAGCATAAGCTTATGAATAGACAGTATAAGATAAGTCGATCTATAATAAAAACAGATTAATAAGATACAAATTATCGATTTTTTAGGTCAGCTATGATGATTCAAGATTGATAGTAAAAATATTAAGATTTAACCAAGATAGGTATAGCGAATAAAACAGGCTAGAAACTGACATAAGCCAACATAAGGCATCATCGATAACATGAAAAAATCTGTGCAGACAGTGCCAAAAATCACGCTTAAGCAGCTTGCTGTTTTTGTCAGTATTTATCAGACAGGCAGCACCAGCCGTGCCAGTGAGGAGTTGCATTTATCACAGTCAGCGGTCAGTAGTGCGCTGACAGAGCTGGAGTCTAGACTACAGATGCCGCTATTTGAGCGCGTCGGTCGTCGGCTCAATCAACACCCCAATGCCCATCCCATTTATGTACAGGCACAGGCTATTTTGGGGCAGTCGCTTACGCTTGAGCATTATCATCAGTATCAAGCGGGACAGATTCATATCGGTGCCAGTACCACTATCGGCAACTATGTGCTGCCGTCATTGCTTGGCAAGCTATATGAGGTGCTACCCGATGCCAATGTCGATATGTATATTGCCAATACGCAAGAAGTGGTGAGCGAAATTGAGCAACTAAATATTGATATCGCGCTGGTAGAAGGAATGCCGCGTCCGGTAGATATGAAAGCCATTGAGCAGCGTGAGTGGCGCACTGATACGCTGATGATATTTGCCAAACGTGATAGCAAGTGGCTAAAGAATTTAGCTACCTATAACCAAGATGAGGACTGCTATCAGCTGAGCATTCATCAGCTAGCGCAGTTGCCGTTGTTAGTGCGTGAAGCAGGATCGGGCACACGGCAGATTATCGATGAGCAATTGCTAAAGTATCTACCCAATGCAGAAGTGGTCAAGGCGATACATCAATCCGAGGCCATCAAGCACATGGTAAGCGCAGATATTGGACTTGGCTGTCTGTCGCAGCATGTGATTGAGACGGAACTGGCGACAGGCAAGCTGGTACAAGTGACCGTGGCAGGAATCGATCTATCGCGTACATGGTGGCTGGTCTGGCATAAAGCCCGTCATCAAAGCCCCATTTGGCAAACCTTTATAGATATTATTCAACAAGATTAAATGATGACTCTAAAAACTATCAGCCATAAAAAAGCACAGCATGAGTTATGATGCTGCGCCTTTTTGTTTAAGATATGCTTTAGATAATATAAGACAATCAAAGCATATTGTTATGCCGAAACAGGTTTGTCCAGTCTCACTACAAAGCTGTCGCAAGGTACATTGGGCAAGATATTATCTGCCGTTGCGCCACTGATCCATGCAGCGATACCGGTACGCTTATGACGACCGATGACCAATAGATCGACATCATGTTTATGGCAGTAGCTGACGATACCTTCACTGCTAGAGATGGCAGTCGTGACTTCCGACGTTGCGGCATTTAGCTGATTGCGTTCAAGGAATTGCGCCAGCTTTGCGCGTGCTTCTTGGCAGCGTTCATCATCAATCTCATCATATAGACTAGAGGCAGGCACCAGCTCATAGCCGAAGCCAACCATAGTGTCTTTGACAATATGCAAAACAGATAGCTTAGAGCCTGGACGGTTTTCGACGATGCGTTTGGCCTTTTGTGCGACGATATCCGCATCAGAGAGTAAGTCGGTGACCAGTAAAATATGTTCGTAACTCATAGCGTCTTCCTCATGTCAGATAGTATTTACTATAGCACTACTATAGGGTGCTGTTAAGTGAAGCTTGTCGTCTTTAGCAGCGGATTAGAGCGATGCCGATTATTCTGATACAGGCTGATCAAGCTTAACAATCAAGCTGTCGCAAGGGGCGTTCGGCAAGATACTATCAGCGGTCGCACCCACCAACCAAGCAGCAATACCATGGCGCTCATGGCGTCCGATAATAAGTAAGTCGACGTCCTTTTCATGACAGTAATCAATGATGCCTTTGCTGTTAGAAATAGCAGCAGTTACCTCAGCGTCGACTGCGCTCAGCTCATTGCGCTCCAAGAACTGTGCTAGATTTGCTCGAGCTTCTTGCCACTTTTCACTATCGACATCACCTGATAGGCTAGAGGAAGGCACCAGCTCATAACCGAAGCGCACCATGTCATCTTTGACTATATGCAAGACGGACAGTCGGGCTTCAGGAGAGCCTGCGAGGATACGCTTGGTTTTTAGCGCCACTTTGTCCGCATCGGATAGTAAGTCAGTGACCAGTAAAACGTGTTGGTAGCTCATAAGGTACTCCTATTAATAGTTAACTTTATAGTAGCAGTGCAAATCACCTTTGTTAAGTGATAAATCCATAATAAAATTGTGGATATTGATGGATTTGTAACCTTAAGGCTTTAATAGCTAAAGTTGATAGGAACGTAGATTATGTGGTGGATTATTGTGTGACTGCCGCCTTGACTTATCCATGTCGCAGCCCCACTAATAGCGCTAAGCCAACGATTTTTTAGCCAATTTATTACTCTATTTTCCCTGATAGTCAGGGCACTATACGCATGATAAGCGATAAGGATAACTATGACGGACACGCCATTTACTGCTGATTTAACGCTGCATCCAGCATTTGAGCTGATTGAGCATCGCCATATTGAGGCGCTATCGATGGATGTGCTGATCAGTCAGCATGTAAAAACAGGAGCGATGCATTATCATCTGGCACACCCAAGTGATGAAAATGCATTTTTGGTCGGTTTTCGCACCCAGCCAATGGACTCAAAAGGCGAGGCGCATGTTTTAGAACACGTGGCATTATGTGGTTCGAACAAATTCCCTGTCCGTGATCCGTTCTTTTCAATGATTAAACGTTCGCTCAATACCTTTATGAATGCGATGACCGCCGCTGATTGGACGGCCTATCCGTATGCGACGCAAAACAAAAACGACTATTTTAACCTGCTCGCTGTGTATCTTGATGCGTCGTTTTTCCCAAATATCCATCCGCTCGATTTTGCTCAAGAAGGCATTCGCGTAGAGCTTGACGAAAATGACAAGCCACAGTTTAAAGGTATCGTTTTTAATGAGATGAAAGGCGCGATGAGTGGCGAGATTGATCAGCTATATCATACGGTTGCTCATCATCTGTTTCCAACGACGACCTATCACTATAATTCAGGCGGCGATCCTGCCGATATCCCTGACTTGACGCACACTGAGCTGACCGAGTTCCATCAAAGCCATTATCATCCGTCAAACAGTGTCATCATGAGTTTCGGTAATATTCCTGTTGCTGAGACACAAGTCAAAATACACGAAGATGCCTTGATTCAGTTTGAAGCGGGCAAAAAGCATGTATCGCGTCCAGAGCAGCGCTTATCTGCGCCCGTTAGCGCGGTAGACACTTATACTGCGGACGAAGCTGGCCCAGATCAAACCCATCATGTGCTTGCTTGGTTGCTACCATCGATTACTGATCCCAAGCAGCGCTTGGCATTACGTCTGTTAGAGGGTGTGCTGATTGAGCATGCGGGCTCGCCATTGCGTGCTTATCTTGATAGCCATCCACTGGGTAAAGCACCAAGTCCGCTATTGGGACTTGATGACAGTCATTACGAAATGGTCTTTTATACGGGACTGCGCGGCTCCAACCCTGAGCACGCCGAAGCGGTAGAGCAGGGTATTATCGACTTGCTGACCGAAGTGGCCAATTCACCAGTCGATGACGAAACCATCGAAACTATTCTGCACCAAATCGAGATTGATCAGCGCCATATCGGCGGCGATAGCATCCCTTATGGTCTGAACCTCATGCTGGAGGGCTTTAGTACCGCTATTCATGACGGCAATCCTATCGACGTGTGGGAAGTAGACGAACATTTGCAGTGGCTACGTGAGCAAGTCGTCGATCCGCAGTGGCTACCGAATTTAATCAAGACGCATCTATTGGAAAATCAGCATCGTGTACGTGTAACGATGACCCCTGATAGCGAAAAAACAGCCCGTTTGGCAGCAGCTGAACAGACTCGTTTAGATACTATCGCGATGGATCTGACCGCTGATGATAAAGCTATTTTAAAGCAACAAGCCTTAGATTTGGCCGCACGTCAAGCCGCGCCAGATGATTTAAGCTTATTGCCAAAAGTTGGTTTAGAAGATGTGCCAACGGATATTAGCTTTAAACAAGGCACGCAAAAGCAGGTGAGTTTAAGCGGGCAAGACAGCACTTTATTTGAATATGAAGCAGGTACTAACGGTATCTACTATTATCAAGTCATCATCCCGTTGACCGATGCGATTGGTAATGCGAACGCAGATGCGCTACCAGTCAATGATGTGATCAATCATCCATTGCTGCCTATCTATTTAAGTCTGTTGTCAGAGTTAGGTACGGACACGCTAAGTGCTCATGAAATGCAAGCGAAGCAAGCGGCGCATTCTTCTGGTGTGACTGCTCGTATTAGCCAGCGTACCAATATCGATGATAGCCAAGCGATTAGCAGCTATTTCGTTGTGGCAACGCGTGCGCTAAATCGTAAGCCTGAAGCAATTGATTTGCTCAAAGAAGTGATGGAGCACAGTATCTTCTCTGAGCATGACCGTATCAAAGAAATCTTGCAACAGCGTCAAGCGGGTTGGCAGTCAAACCTAGCGGGCTCAGGGCATTCTTATGCGATGCAAACGGCTAGTCGTGGTATGAGTCGCCAAGCGCAGTTGGAATATGTGCGCAGCGGCTTGCCAGCATTGAACGCGCTTAAAGATTTCTTAGCACATGCTAGTACAGATGATGCCCAGTGGGATCAATTGGCTACGAGCTTGATGGATTTACATCAACGTCTGATCAGCTTACCTAAGCACGCCGTTATCATCTGTGAAGCAGAGCAAAGCGAACGTTTAAGCGGTTTGATTGTCGATAGTTGGAAAGACAGCCAAGCGCCAAAGATTGCCGAGCAGCTCCGCAGTTCTGAGAATGGCATTGAAGACAGTATCCCGAGCGAGTTTGCAGATTTGCAACTTGATACAGCGCTGAACGGTGAGAAAGACGCGGTCAAAGCACTA
Source organism: Psychrobacter sp. 5A.1 (assembly GCF_030407455.1). Taxonomy (GTDB): domain Bacteria; phylum Pseudomonadota; class Gammaproteobacteria; order Pseudomonadales; family Moraxellaceae; genus Psychrobacter. The sequence continues at coordinate 18,196 of NZ_JASDDJ010000035.1, read as the reverse complement.
GAAAATGGTGTGGCGCTCAATGTTGAGGATTTGGCTTGGCTAGTACCAACCAACGTCTATCATAATGCCAGTGCTTATACCGTGCCTGCTGCTGACCATCCTGACACGGCAGCATTAATGGTATTAGCACCTTACTTACGTAATGGCTATCTACATAGTGCTATTCGTGAGCGCGGCGGTGCTTATGGTGGTGGTGCGGGTTACGATGCCAACGCTTGTGCCTTTAAGTTCTTTAGCTACCGTGATCCGCAGTGCGCTGAGACCTTCGCTCATTTTGATGCCAGTATCGAATGGTTATTAAATGAACCTCAGACCGACGAGCAGTTGGAAGAGGCCATATTGGGTATTATCTCAGGTATGGATAAACCAGGTTCTCCAGCAGGCGAGGCGATCAAAGCATGCTTTACAAATCTGCATCATCGCGGTGTCGATTGGCAGCGTAAAATGCGTGCGTCAATATTGTCAGTGACGGTTGCGGATTTACAGCGCGTTGCCAAGCAATATCTGCAAGGGCAGGATCATGTACGTGCAGTATTAGCGCCTTATGATAAAGAAGAGGCCGTTAAAAATCTTGGCTTTGAGGTTTGCAAAATAAAGAGCTAATATCATTTTTTATATAAGAAGTCTTTAAATAAAAGCCAAATCTTGATAGTGATCATTAAATAAGCAGACAATACTAAAATATTGTCTGCTTTTATTTTGGCTGTAAATAATTTAAGATGGGGCTATTTTTAGCCCATTTAGATGACTATCGAATGAATTGAAGATACGCCCTAAAGTATAAGGAATATAATGAGGTTTTATAAAGCTATCCGTTGGGCAAGCGTACCTGTGTCAATACTGGCACTATTAATGACAGGTTGTGATGCATCAGATACATCTACGGTGTCAGCCACCGAAGCGGCTATCGAAGATGATGTCTTTATAGAGGATGAGACAGAAAGTGCATCGGCTTATTTACAAAAGGAGTTTACGCCAGCGGACGAGTCAGCAGCCACAGCAGAGGGCATCCAACGTATTGCGACCGCTAATAATAACTTTGCGATCAAGATGTATCACCAGTTAACGAAAGAGGACACATTAGACAACCTTGTGTTTTCTCCTTACAGCATATCTTCAGCCATGGCACTTGGATATGTAGGTGCTAAAGGCGATACCTACGATGAAATACAGCAAGTTTTTGATTATTCAGCTATAGATCAGATGCTGCCTAATGCTGCAGCACTTTATAATCAACTAAACCGACCTAATGTAGACTACATGCTGTCTAGTACTAATGGATTATGGGTGCAGCAAGGATTGGATCCAAATCCAACTTACTTAGATAGTATAAATCGTTATTTACAGGCAGAAGTTAATCCAGTAGATTTTATGTACGATCCAGAGTCGGCAAGAACAACCATCAATCGCGCGATTGCTAAACAGACTCATGATCTTATCCCACAGATTATACCGATCAATGGCGTTGATGAGGCAACACGCAGTGTGTTGACCAATGCCCTTTATTTTAAAGGGGCTTGGTACCATGAGTTTTATGATGGTAGCACTGAGTCGATGCCATTTGAGACGTTCCAGATGACAGGTAGCGCTACCGGTGCGCCGATGGTAGATATGATGCATCAGTACAATGGATTCCAATACGTGGAAGATAAGCAAGCACAGGTCATCGATTTGCCCTACGTAGGGAAAGAGATATCGATGATGGTGATACTGCCCAAAATAGCCGATAAGCAAGGCTTACAGCAGTTGATGGCATCGTTAACGACTGAAAAAATAACATCATGGCAAGCAAAGTCTGATTACGAGGATATCAATTTATATCTGCCCAAATTTAAAATGAATGTAAGAGATGAAGAATTGGCTGATAAGCTAATGACGATGGGCATGCCAACGGCTTTTTCACCTGCTGCTAATTTTTCAGGGTATCACGAAACTGTACCGCTGGTATTTGATAAAGTCGTCCATCAGGCCGTGATAGAGGTGGATGAATTGGGAACAGAGGCAGCAGCCACCACAGTGATGGACATGGCTGCTTCAGCTGAAGAAGATGAGGAGCCTGTCATTCCCATTGTATTTAAGGCGGATCACCCATTTATTTATATGATTTATCATGCGCCAACCAATGCTATTTTATTTATGGGACAGATGGTAAGGCCGTCTAGTGACTGATGTTGTATCAAATAACTATTTGAATTAAGCCTATATCCTCCAGTTTTCAACATAAAAAAGAGCCCCTATTTTTATAAAATAGCGGCTCTTTTTTTTGGTTACGCTAAGAACGTAATGAATCAACGCACCCTAATACCGTTTGATACTCAGATCTTTGCCAATTCGGTCTTGATGAATAGGGAAGTCAGCATGCAGCTCGAAATTTTTTCGGTCTTCAAAGTAGCTCTTTAGAGTACGGCGAACGGCTTCAAAAGCCAGTTTGTCCCATGGGATATCTTCTTCACTAAACAGTGCACAGTCTAGGCTTTCTGAGCCAATACCATACGCGCCATCTTTTAGATCGGCTAGATAGATAGAGTAGATCTGCCCAATATCTGGCAAATCATAAAGGCAGTATAAATGCGGATGTAGCACCACCGCATCTGCTTCTTCATAGCTCTCACGCGCGGCACCTTCGGCCATGGTTTCGCCGCTTTCCATAAAGCCTGCAGGTATCGTCCATAGGCCATACTGGGGCTCAATGGCTCTGCGGCATAGCAGCACTCTACCCTTGTGTACGACCAGCGAACCACAGATAACTTTTGGATTTTCGTAGTGGACATAGTTGCAATTTGGACACACCAAGCGCGGCATATTATCCGTAGGTGGAATTTTTCGTTCTGCTTCATGACCGCATTGGAGACAATAGCGCATATCGACTACCTTGTTATAAAAGTTATTGTGCATAATGATTTTGATAGGCTATAAGGCCTATATTTTGAAGTGCTGCTATAGTCGGTTCAACACGCCCTATTCTAATGAGCAGCTATTGCCTTAAGATAGCACATATTACCAGTGGACAGAATCAAGATAACAGTAACGCATCATTTCACAGATAGGCAAGCTATAGTCAATCCTCTATAAATTGGGTACGGTGTCAGTCTCGCTTAGCCTACTATTCGTCGTACTTTCACTCGGCTTCCTTGTATCCAAAGTATCCAAAGTATCCAAAGTATCTAAAGTATCCAAAGTATCTAAAGTATCCAAAGTATCTAAAGTATCTAAAGTATCTAAAGTATCTAAAGTATCCAAATTATATTGAACCGACTAAGGTCTGATATAAATGCCCTGATTGGGTACTATTAAACAATGAATCAGTCACATAAATAGCATGCAGCCACCAGTAGATTGCGCTAGTCTAATGAGAGTTCGGCAGTACTCAATATGCATGCTGAAAATGCTTTTAATAACGATAAAAACATAGGGCAATTATAATGTTACTCCCTCCCGAGGCTGTGCGCTTCGATAATCTGTCAGTTGCTGTACCTACTTTTATTCGTCATCCGACGCTTCGTAAATTAGCCGAACGAGTACAACATGAGACCTTAAATGCGCTGACAAGTCCAGCCATGTACGAGGCTCATAACACCTCTTATAGCGCCCGTGTTTTAGACAGCTTATACCAGACACCGATTGCCGATGCCTCAATATTGGTCGCTATTACTCATGAGCGCAGACCCAAATTGCTACTAACACGCCGTGCCGCTCACATGAACAGTCATGCAGGCGAAGTCTCCTGTGCTGGTGGTAAGTACGAGATAGGGGATGGCAATAATGTCGTTACCGCATTGCGTGAAGCCTGTGAGGAAACAGCACTACCACCCAATAAAGTCCAGCTACTCGGTCAGCTGCCTATTCAAACCTCCAAAAGTGGCATGAGCGTACGTCCAATCGTGGCACTCATCGCGCCTGATCTGCTACTCGTACCTGAAGCTGGAGAGATATCACGTATCTTTTGGGCAGATTTGGAGTTGCTAGTCACTCAGCCAACGGTAGAGTATGAAATTGAGTATAAGATGCAAGAGCAAACTGCGACCATTCTAACACCGAGCTGGCAGGTCGATGGTGAGACAGTTTGGGGACTCACAGGACGTGTGATTGCCAACCTGCTAGAGACAGGGTTTGATCGGCAGTTAGAGTGGTATTACCGCGTAGAAAACAAGCGCTGATAGATGTCATCTACTTATAATAATCATCATTTTTTTTAAGCCACCAGTTCATATTGTCTTGGCGCTTGGCACGGAATGCTTCTAGCTTATGAGCAACGGTCGTATTGTGCTGGCGTGCAGTGTCTAGCGCAAACAGAATCGGCACTGAAGACAACACGCCAAAACGTATCTTTGATTTTGGTAAGTCCAGACCATCGCCAATATCGTCACCGACCAAGGTGCGGGTAACACTGGCGTTGACCAGTTCAACGAAACGTCCACGACGGTTATCTTCGCCCATCAGCTGGCGCGGTAGATCATGCAATGCTTTTGCCAAGGGCTGACCCATCTTAAAGCCTAGTTGCTGAATGGATAGATACGTATAGAGCCATTCCCAACTCGCGGCCTCATCTTTTGGCAAGCGATCTAAGTCAACACCCATCCAATAACTGGCAAGATTCCAGAGATGCAAAATCCCTTCCGCTTCCTCGGTGCTAATACGTGCGCCTAGCAATCGTAGGCCGCGCATGATCAGTAAAGAGAACTGCAAATGGGTGGCAATCATATCGGTCTGGTTGATGGGCACACCCCAATAGTCGGTATTCCAACTACCGTCAGGATTACGGTGCTGGTCGACATGTGGTATTACGCTTGTGGCCGCATTGCCTTTACCTTTGAGTAGGTTTTGCCGCACTAGGGTGTGAATTTGGCGTACCTTGATAGACTGTCGCCAGCCCTCAGAGCCAATGGCCAGTACTTGATCGATAGGTTTATTGTGATTGCGTGTACTCATATCCGATGAGGGGTGTTCGGACACGGCCAAGATATAGGCATAAGTACGCATCAGACGCGGTAGTGCATCATGCATCAGTGCGCCCGTCTGAATGAGAGGTAGCGAGAGGGCAGGAATACTATAGCCTGCCATCAATGCAACATTACGCAGTAGCCAAATGAGCATCAATGGATAGCGCCGATAAGCAACCGCGCCTATCTGGGCAAGCTTGGGATCGAACCAACCAGGATGGCTGCGAAATTGCTCAGTGAGTGCGCTAAATGATGGGTTAGTCGCAAGGTCACTGTTTGGGCTATCACTGAGAATAGTATGCTGTAAAGGCTTCGAAAAACGTATATGTTCAGCAGCTAAGGCGTCGGCGAGTGGGTCGCCAATATCATAACCTGCCACGATTTCATCTAGTAAGGCAGGTGAGATAGCAAAGTCTTTTGGTAATAAATAACGTTTGATTCGTCTTAAAACCTGCAACTCGCTATGGTCATTGGTAGCAGTAGTACGTCCATGACGCTGATAAGACGTCGATGATTGAGCATTCGATGATTGAAAGTCAGGTCTGTCAGTTGGAGTACTTGCCATATTGATGATGTTCTTATCCATAGTTATCAAATGCCATTTTTAGATTGAGGCCACGCCCTAGAACATAACACTCGCATCATGACAGCTATTTATCACAATGACTCATAAAACCTATTTGATTGGTTCAATGCATCCAATTGCTGCCGCGTCGCTTGGATACGACGTTTGGTACTACGAATGTCATCAGACAATGATAACAGTCTTGCGCGTGCTTCTTTTTCATTAGCAAAGTCTAGCATTGCACCATTTTCCAGCTTATCGAATTCTGCTTGATAAGTATCTAAGAGCCGTGTTTCTTTGTCTAACTGACTGTCTAAAGCGTAATAATCTAAGCCTTTTTGATTGGCTGTTTGCAATGTATGAGCCATAGCGATGGGGCAAACGGTGTTTAACGGACGGCCACGTCTGCCGATATTATAAGCGTTGTTGACGGTACAATATTGTTGCAAGCCAAGCTTGCGACCGCGCTCCCATGCCTGATAATCAGGCGCGATGCTGGCTTTGGCACAGGCTTTTGTGTGGGATACTAAGCGATCTGAATGGTAGCCTGCCACGCCATCATTGTAGCCTATGGCCTGCCAATCACCGATGCGGCACTCTTGCTTTGAAAGCGTTGCACAGCCTGCCAATAGATAGCTACTACCAAAGATAGATAACCCTACTATCAATGGTCGTACAACGTGGTGTATAGATCGGTGCATTATTATCTCCGATGGCTATGATTACTAGGGCGTGTCATCATTTAGATTGTGGGGCTTAATATGAGAAAAATTGCAGCCAAACAAGGAAAGACTCGCCGTAAATATGAACATATTGACAAGATTTCTGACGATGTTTGACAAATTTTAGCCATTTTAAGACCACTAAAGGTATCAATGTGCTAATTGATGGCACATCCTAGTTCACTAACTGTAGATATCTCGATAACGTACATATAAATAAGAGAGAGCAACTTATAAGTGGTGTTGCGATTAAGCAGTACCATTATATAAGTTGCTCTGTATCTCATTAATGTGGACGAGTCAAATCGACCGATGTGCTGCTAGTATTGTCTTTCAAGCTTACTTTTAGCATGATATAACCGGCGATACCAGAGACGATAGAACCCATAATAATACCCAAACGCTCATCAAACAGGGTCGTGTCACCAGCGAAAGCCAATCCGCCAATGAACAAGCTCATGGTAAAACCAACCCCGCACAATAGCGCTGCGCCATATATTTGCTTGTAATCCATACCTTTTGGCATGGTCGAGATGCCAAGTTTAAAGATTAACCAGCACATAATCATGACGCCCAACTGCTTACCGATAAACAAACCAGCAGCGATACCAAGCGGTACTGAGTGAAATAGCTCAGCAACGCCAGCGCCTTCGAGCGATATACCCGAGTTGGCAAAAGCGAATATCGGCAAAATACCAAAGGCAACCGTGTTATGTAGATCGTGCTCTAGCTCTTCAAGTGGAGAATGCTCAGGATCAGTACGGTCAAACATAGGAATAAATAGTGCCAGTACGACACCTGCCAATGTTGCATGAATACCAGACTTGAGAACGGCTATCCACATAATGATACCAATGAGCAGATAGGGCGTGATACTGGTAACGTTGCGACGATTGAGTAGATACAAGAACGGCAAGCACAGCCCTGCCACCGCTAACGACTCTAATGACAGATCACTGGTATAAAATAACGCGATAATCAAAATAGCGCCAATATCATCAAAGATAGCAATGGAGACCAAAAAGACCTTCAATGAATTGGGCACACGGTTGCCTAGCAGACTCAAAATACCAAGTGCAAAGGCAATATCCGTTGCGGCAGGGATCGCCCAGCCTTTCCAAAATTCAGGCTCACTGTAGTTAAAGAGCAAATAGACAATCGCTGGCATAATCATGCCGCCCAATGCTGCACCCGCTGGCAGTATGATCTGCTTGACGTTAGACAGCTCTCCGATCAGCACTTCACGTTTGAGCTCAAGTCCAACTAAGAAAAAGAAAACAGCCATCAGACCATCGTTTATCCAGTGGTGAGCGTCTTTGGCAATCGCAAACTCACCAATTTGAATGGCAACTGGTGCATGGATAAAACCTTCATACCAAACATGAAGAGGGGAGTTGGCAATGATCATTGCAGCAATGGCAGCCAATGCTAAGACGATGCCGCCTGCTGCCTCAAATTCAAAAAATGCCTTAATCCTTCGTATTGCCATATCATCCTCATTCGCTAAATACAATTTACTAAATAACTTCAAATATCTATAAATGTCTATGCCAACTTTTATATTGATGTAGCAAATAGACAGAAACAGTTTCTCACACTCTTATCCATATAGACAACAAAATACGTTGAGCCAACGCCAACCGCTCACTTTTTTATATTCATCATAGCCATATTATAAAGAGGATTTGACGAGCAAAGTAGTTGTAAGTCGTTATATATTTTTAATATAGGGCGTGTTTGGTATGCGACGATTTATATTGAACCGACTATCACACACCCTAGATAAATTTAGCAGACTTTTTTGCGTTTTTGGCTTTTTTTGCGTTTTTATCTTTATAATGAGCAGCGCTGTGCGACGTATTTTTCTCTTATCCCAACATTTTGCAGGTCAGTGCTATGGACTTAACCTTCTCCTTAGAGATTATTTTAATGCTTACTGCGGTGGCCGCATTGGCAGGGTTTATTGATGCTATCGCGGGCGGTGGTGGCTTGTTGACCATACCAGCCATGCTACTGGCCAATATCCCACCAGTATTAACGCTCGGAACCAACAAACTCCAAGCGGCTTCAGGTGCGCTAGCGGCGTCTATTACTATGATCCGAAAAGGGGTCGTTAAACCGCAACGTATCAAAGTGGCTATTATCACCGCTTTTATTGGTTCAGTCATTGGAACCATCGCTGTACAGATGTCACCACCTGATTTGCTCGAAAAAATGATTCCGTTTTTGATCGCGGCTATCGGTATTTATACCTTGTTTGCTCCTAAATTGGGTGAAGTAGAAGCGGCACCGCGCATCTCAGAGAACAGATGGCAAAAAATCGTGGCACCTTTGATTGGTTTTTATGATGGCTATATCGGTCCAGGTACTGGTATGTTTTTTGCGCTTGGCAATGTGGCTTTGCGTGGCCGTCAAATTATCGAAGCGACAGGCGCGGCAAAAGTATTGAATTTATCGACCAATATTGGCTCGTTGATATTCTTTATTTTGGGTGGTAACGTACTGTGGAAGGTAGGGCTAGCGATGATGGTTGGACAAACCATCGGTGCTTATTTTGGCTCGCATATGGTGGTTAAAGGCGGTAGCAAATTGATTCGTCCAGTAATTGTACTGGTCTGTCTAGCGATGTTGACCAAATATGTGTTTGGCTAATTAGTTGTTGATAGAACCGTATCGATCATTATTATTTACTGATTATTAATCATAAAAAAACCTCAGCCAATTTGACTGAGGTTTTTTATTTTATTTACTTCTATCTAGCAAGCGTGGTTAGCGGCGACGATCGACATCATCATACTCACTACCCATGATGCCATCACTAAAGACTTCAGAGAATTCACGCTCATTGTCTTCATCGATATGACCATCAAATACGTCTTTTGCACCAGCGTTAGGATCGTTGTAAATAGCCAGATCCATTTTGCCTTCTGATTTTGCCACAATAGCGGTGACTGCAGCATCACCGCCCACGTTGACAGCGGTACGTAACATATCAAGAATACGGTCAACACCCAAGACCAGACCAATACCTTCGATTGGTAGACCAACTTGAGCAAATACCATAGACAGCATGATCAGACCAACACCAGGCACACCAGCCGTACCAACAGAGGCAAGTACTGACATCAAGATAACGGTTAGGTATTCGGTCACACCCAGATCAATACCATAAATATTGGCAATGAAGATGGTCGCTGTACCCTGCATGATGGCCGTACCATCCATGTTGATGGTGGCACCAAAAGGAACGGTGAACGATGCAACTGAGTTATTCACACCCATACGCTTGGTAACAGTACGCAAGGTAATAGGAATCGTCGCGTTCGAGCTTGAGGTACTAAACGCAAAAATCTGTACTTCGCGCATTTTTGCCAAAAAGGTTTTGACAGATAAGCCTGAAGAAACCTTAAGTACAATCATCATCGTGATAAAGAAATGGAAGGCCAATGAACCAACCAACACGGCGACATAACCAAGCAGTGACCAAATCAAGTCTAAACCCAGCTCAGCCATTGCTTTGGTCAATAGCGCAAATACACCATATGGTGCAAGGTTCATGATGATCGTTACCATCTTTAAGATGACTTCGTTGATCAGTTCTAGGCTCTGTACTAAGCCCTTGGCAGGTTTACCCACCATCAAGATACTGACACCGATCAAGATAGCAAAGAAGATAATCGATAACATATCACCGTTTGCCATCGCACTGATGGGGTTAGAGGGAACGATGTTAGAAAAAACATCAAGTAATGGTGGCGCTGAAGAGGCTTCAAAAGCGGCTTCAGTTTCGATATTCATGCCTTTACCGATACCGAATAGCGAACCAAGACCAATCGCCGTCGCAATAGCGAGTGCGGTGGTTATCATATAAATAACGAACGTTTTGGTACCAATACGTCCAAGTAGGCGAATATCACCGATACCGCACACACCGCAAATCAGTGAGATAAGCACCAAAGGTACGACCAACATTTTTAGCGAGTTAACAAATAGCTTACCGATAATGGCGAGGAAACCATTGGTAATGTAAGTATTAACAAAGCTACCTTCGCCGTTTAATCCTGAGGAGTTTAGAAATAGACCCAGCATAATACCGAGCACCATGGCAACAATGATCTTGCCTGTCAGTCCCATATTTTTCCACATAATTTATATCCTTGTGTGCATAACAGCTTTATAGTAAGGGATCGTCAGCCAATATAATTGTGCTCGTCAGCCTTACCATAAAGCTTGTTATGACTATTAAATTCCTGTAATTATCGCTCGATGTCACATTTTCGTGGACAATATAAAAGAATAACTAAGGGCACTGCAAGATTTTTTTTATCATTTTGTTCCGAATGTATAATCGATATGATAATTATGTGCCCATAAAACAGCTCATATTTATTCTAAACGGTTTGTTTCCCATATGAAACAAAATATTTATGAAAGTGTTTTTAGGGTAAGTGGCGATGCTAAATCTTCGAGATTAAACCATTGATATTAAGGCTATATGTTTGATTGATATTGGTTTTTTGATAGGCCTAAAAAAGCCAGACTGCCCCCTAGGAAGTGTCTGGCGTATAAAGATTCGGGTCTTGCGTCATTATGAATCGTCATATTTATGATGTTTCATAATGACGAAAAATAGGGGGACTAATTTTTATCACTTTTTTCTGGCGACAAATCTGATTGCTGCGCCAACGGTTCGATTTGCCGCTCATCTGTGTCAGTATCGACTTCGTCAGGTGCTGCGATAGGGTGATGGTGGTTGTTACCCATCCGCTCATTTAAATGTGACTCAGCATCACGATGTCGATGATCGAGTGCCTCTACTTTAGGTTCGGATTCCTTAAAGTCTGTCTGCAAATTTACTTCTTTGGCAGTGTCTTGCTCCGCCACCATTTCGACATCACCATCGCTTTCATATCCATGATTGGGATTGGCATCGCCAGTTTGGTCATTGGTGGGCGCAGCATCGTCTAATGGATCCGTGCCAAGGTCATCGGTATCAACAGCGATCCCATTTCTATTTTTAGCTTGTCTTTTTAGCTGAGCATAGTCGGTCAATTGGTGAACGGCATTTTCAAGCGTATGTGGATTGGCACGCTCTTGGGTGTGCGACAGATGTTTGTCAAACACATCGGTCAATAACGAGTCAAAGCGTATGGCATTATATTGGATGAGTACTTCAGCCTCTTCTTCAGTGATACCGCCATTTTGGCTGGCATGCACGACATGATCTTCAAAGGTAAGTCCTTCAAAGCTGTCTTGGTGCTCAGCCTTCTTAAACGTCTGCCATAACGGTTCGATGCTGGTCAAGGTCTGATAAGCATGCTCCATACGGCCGGTTACGTCGTCTGCATCGGTATTATAGTAGACCATGGTTTTGAGGTAATCACGGAATGGGTTGGCGGCAAAATCATCCATGAAAGTATCACCCAATTTGCGTTTGAGTTCGTCGCTTGCTGGCGTAAAGATACGACCACTTGGGAAAGTCACAAAGCTGACCACATTGGCTGCCATCCGATGGGGGAAGTTGGCAAAAAAAGAAACAAAGGCTTCTTGAATCGTATATAAGCTGTTTTGTAGCGCAACTTCGGCATGCAAACGTTCAGATTCTGACTTGCTGCCATGTTCATAAAACTGCAAAATAGCGGTCGTAATAAATAAGTGACTATGAATATCAGCCAAGCGACCAGACAGCATCTCTTTACGTTTTAGATCCCCTGCCAGCAATCCCAATGCCATATCGGCCGTTAAGGAAAAGCTCGCACTTAAACGGTTGATGTGTTTGTAGTAGGGACGAGTAAAGGCATCTGCGAAGCTTGGGGCTTTATTACTACCACCAATATATCCAGCGACAAATGCTTTTGCTCCGCGGTTAAAGGTATAGCCTAAATGTTTGAAGAAAAGGGTGTCAAATTGTTCCGTCGCAGCTGTCTTATCTTCGCTTTGTAGCAATTGAAGCTCATCGAATAGGTAAGGATGGCAGCGCATTGCACCTTGACCAAAGATCATGAGTGAGCGCGTCAAAATATTGGCGCCTTCGACAGTGATAGAGACAGGAATTGCTTGATAAGGTGTCGCTAAGAAGTTACGTGGACCCATCTGTACAGCACGTCCACCAACTACATCCATACCATCATTGATCACACTACGCATGGTTTCAGTCGCGTAGTATTTTGCCATGGCGGTCATCACTGATGGCGTACCACCTTGATTCAATCCACAAGTGACCAAATGTCGGAACGCTTCTAACATATAAGTGTTACTCGCCATACGGCTAGTAGCATCCTGTACACCTTCAAATTTACCTACGGATATCTTGAACTGTTCGCGAACTTTTGCAAAGGCACCGACAGACAGATACGTCATCTCACTGGCGGAGGTCGACAAGGCGGGTAGAGAGATACCGCGCCCAACACCCAAGCATTCCATCAGCATACGCCAGCCACGACCAGCATTCTCGACGCCACCAATGATGTAGTCCAATGGGATAAAGACGTCTTTACCATCGACCGTACCATTCATAAATGGTGAGCCGATTGGGTTGTGACGTGGGCCTGTCTCGACACCCTCATGGCTGGCTGGAACGAGGGCACAAGTGATGCCATAATCGGTTTTTTCAGGATTGCCTAGTAGACCTTCTGGATCATGCATTTTAAATGCCAAACCAACCACAGTGGCGATAGGGGCCAACGTAATCCAGCGCTTTGAGAAATTCATGCGTAGGCCCAGTACCTGCTCGCCTTCATGCATACCGTAGCAAACCACACCTGTATCAGGAATCGCGCCTGCATCAGAACCCGCTTCAGGCCCAGTCAAACCAAAGCAAGGCACTTCATCACCTTTCGCAAGACCTGGCAACCAGCGTTGTTTTTGTTCGTCCGTACCATAGTGCATCAACAGCTCACCAGGGCCGAGCGAGTTGGGCACCATACAGGTCACAGCGGCAGTCGGCGAGCGCGAAGCAATCTTGCTCATCACACGGCTTTGCGCATAAGAGCTAAAGGCTAAGCCACCAAATTCTTTTGGAATGATTAAACCTAAGAAACCATTACTTTTGATAAATTGCCATGCTTCGGGTGACAGATCTTTGTCTCGGTGTTGAATGTGCCATTCATCGAGCATGGCACATAACATTTCTACTTCGTTATCAATGAAGCTTTGCTCTTCTTCTGACAGTTGTGGGTAAGGATAATTGGCAAAGGTTTCCCAATTCGGTGCACCCATGAACAGCTCTTTTTCCCACCAGCTCGTACCAGCATCGAGGGCTTCACGCTCCGTATCACTCATACTCGGCATTGCACCGCCTAGCGCTTTATAAACAGGTTTGGTAATCAGTGCCTGCCGCATTGGTGCTATGAGTAAGACTAAGCACAGCAATGCTATCGGTACGCCCAATATAAGAGACCACGGACTGATAAAAGCAGTGACGATCACCGTGACCACAGCGGTGATACTGCCAGTGACCCGTGATAAAGACAACAAAAAGATGGCCAAGACCATGGCTAATTGAATAATGACTGCCAAAATAAACAAGCCAATTGCCATGACTGTCTCCTATAAAATGCGGAATAAATACTGTGGAAAGTATGTGAGTGAAAAAGCTGACTATAATTATTTTTCGTTTTATCAAACACGCCCTAATTTCTAAATGGTCAGTTTTACGCGCTTTAAATGCGAGCGATGACAGCCTATCAAATAAATGACAAAGTTGGCTACTAATATGAAACAGCTGTTGATAACTATCAATAGCCAAAATGCTACGCTGTGTCGACGATATGTATCAAGTATTCTTACTGACAGGCTTGCCAAGTGGTTTGGGTTGAGAATACAGCCAGGCAGCTAGTATCAAAAGCTAGTTAAAAGGCGCTAAGCCGCTTTCGGCATAAGACAAAGTATCGTTGCGTCCAACGATGATATGATCAATCAGAGAGATGTCTAATAAGTCACAGGCCTTTTTTAGCTCATAGGTGAGTAAGTTATCTGCTGTCGATGGCTTGGAGTCTGTATGAGGATGGTTGTGCGCGATGATTAACTGGCTAGCTGCATGACTCAACGCATGGCGTAGTACGTGCTTCATGCAGACGGAGCACGATGAGATGCCGCCCGTAAATAGTATCTCAAAGTTTAACAGGTTGAGTGCATTGTCCAGACAAAGAACGGCAAAAACTTCACGATGCTCACCGCGCAACTGTGTACTGATATAGTCTTTGACCGCTTGTGAGCGTCCGAGTGCTTGGCCAGTTTTGAGTTGGCTGTCCAAATAGCGCGTACCCATCTCGAGCGAAGCCAATATTTGCGAATATTTTGCAGGGCCGATACCGTGACAGGCAAGGACGATTTCTTGTGGTGCGGCCAATAGCTCTGCCAGACTACCAAACTGATCAATCAAATGCCGCGCCAGCTCAATCGCTGATTGAGACTTGGTGCCTGTCCGCAAAAATATGGCCAGTATTTCAGCATCAGACAAATGGGCTGCGCCAAACTTCAATAATTTTTCTCGTGGCCTATCATCCTCATGCCAGTCTTTAATCGCCATTGTCACTCCTTGAAAATGGATTGCTGCCAGATATATTTGGTAAATATAGAAATTCTTACCCAACTTATCTCATAATTGTTACTATAAGCGCAATTTTATCTTTCCACTTTTTTATTGATGCCACGCTTATGTCCAATATTGTGCTTGCTATTACTGGCGGTATCGCCGCTTATAAATCTGCTATATTTGCCCGCTTATTGATTAAAGCAGGCTTTAATGTGCGCGTCATTATGACGACAGGTGCACAAGCTTTTATCACACCGCTGACCCTACAAGCGTTGACAGGTAACGAAGTACATGTCTCATTGCTCGATGAGCAAGCAGAGGCAGGCATGGGGCATATCGAGCTGGCTAAATGGGCCGACTTGATCGTTATTGCACCGGCTTCGGCCAATACACTCGCGCGTCTGGCCATGGGTATGGCTGATGATCTATTGGCCACAGTATGCCTTGCCACCACAGCGCCTGTCATTATCGCTCCAGCCATGAATCAGCAGATGTGGGCGCATCCAGCCGTCAACCTAAACGTGCAAACCTTGCGCGATATGAATTATCAGATTATCCAGCCAGCTAGCGGTGAGCAAGCATGCGGTGATGTAGGGGCAGGGCGATTGCCTGAGCCTGAGCAATTGTTGGATGAGGTTTTACTGTTTATAGCGATGAATACGACGCCGCAATTGCTGGCAGGCAAAAGAGTGGTCATTACCGCAGGTCCAACCGTAGAAGCGATCGACCCTGTACGTTATTTGTCGAATCATTCTTCAGGAAAAATGGGCTTTGCTTTGGCGCGCGCCTGTGTAGCGGCTGGTGCAGACGTTATCCTGATCGCTGGTGGTAAAGTGGCATTGCCCACGCCGCTCAATGTCACACGAATCGATGTACTGTCTGCTGAAGATATGCTGATAGCGGCGCAGCAATGTGTGGATGGCACGCATAGCGAGCTGCAATGGGTCCTTGAAGATGAGCATGACCATTCTCATGAGCATCATCATGGCGACTGTGGTTGCGATGATGAAAGCGTGAGCGTGAGCGACCACGACCATCACCACAATCATGACTCGCTACATTCTCATGATGAAAACCAAGTCATAACAGCAGATATATTTATCGCGACCGCAGCCGTGGCAGATTATCGTACGGAAGAAGCCGCACCGCAAAAAATTAAAAAAACGCAAGATGCCATGACGCTTAGTCTGGTGAAAAACCCTGATATTCTAGCGACGATTTCTCTTGCGCATCCAGCATTGTTTGTTGTTGGCTTTGCAGCAGAGACGCAAGATGTCGAGCGCTATGCCCGTGGTAAATTGGTCGCAAAAGATTTGGATATGATTGCCTGTAATGATGTCTCACGCGCAGATATCGGTTTTGCCAGTGATGACAATGCGATGCAGGTGTTTTTCTCTGAACGCTACGAGCGTGACGCGGTAACGCTTGAGAAGACCAGTAAAGATAAAATTGCTGAGCAACTGGCTAGCATTATTGGTCAAGCAATTGGTCAACGTAAAGATAGTTAGAGCTACAGGCTCAAAGCGTGTAGATAGCATGTGGATATAGACGTTGAGCCTAAAATGGTGTGACCGATATGATGAATATAGCTGGTAACGATAGCACTCAGATGCTAGTGCTGACGATTATTTTTGCGCTTGCCTCACTGCTACATGGTATTAGCGGACTTGGGGCAACGCTAGTGACGACCACTGCGCTTGCTAGTATGTACCCATTGCAACACGCCATTGTGTTGGTAATTTTCCCCTCGCTAGTCGTTAATGTGATGACCTGGCTAGTAGGCGGTGAACGCACCATTTGGCAAAACTTTATCTACTACGGCAGACGCTATTGGTTGCTTGCGCTTACTAGCCTATTGGGTAGCATTTTAGGTGCGAAGCTATTGCTATGGGTCGATAGCGCTTATATTCTTTTATTGTTGGCCGCGGTCATTGCTTTCTACGTTGTGAGTAGTTTACTTGGCAAACAAATCCGTCTACCAAACACCAAGCCTATGTTGATTGCCGTTGGCTTTGGTGCAGGCGTCATCGGCGGCTCGACCAATGCGATGTCGACCATACTGATGATGTATTTATTGTCTGCTAGTGACGATAAGAACACTATCGCCAAAGTCGGTAACATGTGCTATTTTTTAGGAAAGATTGCTCAAATTATCGTGTTGCGTGAGCCTATCATGGCACTGAGCAGTGGTGAGTGGCAACTGATTACTTTTTTGAGTGTGCTATCTATAGTGACTCTTTTGGTTGGAATCCGTTTGCGTCGTTATTTACCGCAAGCGCGTTTTCGTCAGCTTATTTTATTGATTTTAATCGTGCTTGGAATACGCGTTGGCTGGCAAGGTATTACCGCATTGTTATAGCTAAAGTATATAAGCCTTTTCAGCGATATTTTATTAGACAAATTCTTCAAAAAATATCTGCTGTGCCAAACGAAAGGTATTACAATGCGCTTCAACCACATCTTCGATATCTTCTGAGTAGCCGCCACCCATCACGATAGCGACAGGGATATTGGCGGCTTTTGCTTGCTGCAGGACATATTCATCACGCGCCTTGCACCCTGCTTGTGTCAAACCAAGTTTGCCGAGCTTATCGGTAGCGAGCACGTCGACAGCAGACTGATAAAAAATCATATCTGGCGCAACTTCAGCGATTAAACGTGGCAGTGTATCTTCTAATATCTGTAAATACTCAGCATCACCGGTATCGTTGTCTAGCTCAATATCTAAGTCTGATACTTGCTTACGAAACGGATAGTTCTTTGCACCGTGCATGCTAAAGACAAAAACGCGTGGCTCATCTGCCATGATACTGGCGTTGCCATTACCTTGATGAACATCTAAATCTATAACTAAAATTTTCTTTGCCTGTCCACGACTTAACAATAAATTGCTAGCGATACAGACATCATTAAATACGCAAAACCCTTCTCCATGACCAGCAAAGGAATGATGAGTACCGCCTGCGACGTTCATGGCCACGCCATATTGCTGAGCATATAGCGCGCACTCATACGTTGCATGAGCAATATAACGACCGCGCTCAACCAACTGCGGGGTCATCTCAAATCCGATAGCACGTGCAGCCTTGCGCGGCAGTGTTTGGGTTTTAAGCTGATACCAGTACTCTGCGGTATGCGTGGTCAAAATCTCATCTTCGCTCAAGCGAGCAGGGGCAAAGAAGTTATCTTGGCTGATCGTTCCTTCTGCGAGCAAACGCTCAGGAATCATAATGTACTTTTGCATGGGGAAGCGGTGCTTTTCTGGCACGGAATAGCGAAAGACGTCAGAGTAGGCAATTTTTAGCATAAGATTTCTAGCTTAGTATTGATGGTTTTTTGGATAGAAAAAGAAGCAAGTATTAGGGCGTGTCCTCAATTCAAACGAGTGTCCTCTAAATGGGCTAAAAACAGCTAAATTTTGCCAAACATCGTC
>NZ_JASDDJ010000034.1 GCF_030407455.1 Psychrobacter sp. 5A.1 | reverse complement strand
GAGCTTAACTTTTAGATTGATTAAAAATGCCTGAGAGTAATATCCATAAGTTACTAATATCATTGACAAAAAATTTATCAGTAATAAAAATGCTTCATATCCAACCCGTCATTTATCAAACGCTTATCTATCAAGTGTTCGTTATAAATGTCACTAACAGAGAATTTAGACGCCACAACCAAAACGTAGTAGCAGTAACAAATCCCGTAATTCTAAAATTCATAGGAAGAATAGACATGATGACAACCAATGGAATGGTCAAATCTGCAAACAACACTGAATACGTCTATGTTGCCGCAGGTGATATCAATGGCTTACTTCGTGGTAAGCGCATCCCTTTTGATCAAATGGAAAAAGCAGAAAACGGGGCAATTCGATTACCTCTGTCAATCTTAGGTGTCGATATATGGGGCGCTGATGTCATCGAGTCTTCGCAGTGCAATGGCGATATAGATGCCATTGCCCGTCCAACTGGTCGCGCTGCTTATCCCCTTCTCAATACCAGTGCACCCTCATCGCTACTGCCGATTTGGCTATATACCGAAGACAATGAGCCTTACTACGGTGATGCCCGCCACGTTTTGGACCACATCAGCAAAAAATTCAAAGCACTGGGACTGACACCAGTGATGGCAACCGAGCTAGAGTTTTATTTGGTGGACTATACCGAGGGAGAGACACCCAAACCGCCCATTCGCCCCAAAAACGGGTTGAGACTGAATAAAACCTCTATTTTAAGTATCAATGATTTATTGCAATTCGATGAATTTTTAGATGAAGTCTACGAGCAGTGCGAAAAGCTCGACATTCCTGTCGATGCAGCATTGGCAGAAAATGGTTGTGGTCAGTTTGAGATCAATTTATTACACGTGGATGACCCCTTAAAAGCTGCTGACGATGCGATTTTGTTTAAACAAGTGGTCAAAGCCGTGGCAGCTCGTCGCAAGCTTACCGCGACCTTTATGGCAAAACCTTTTGGTCTACAGTCTGGTAATGGCTTTCATGTGCATTGCAGCTTATTGGACAAAGAGGGCAACAACGTCTTCGATGATGGGTCAGATGAAGGCTCAGATATGTTGCGTCATGCAGTCGCTGGACTGCTAAAGACCATGTCAGATTGCACCTTATTATTTGCACCACATGTCAACTCTTATCGCCGCTTTACCCCCGGTACATTGGCCCCCAACAACGTGTCGTGGGGTTATGAAAACCGTACCGCAGCCGTGCGTATCCCAGGTGGCGACTCAAAAGCACGCCGTATCGAACATCGGGTGTCTGGCGCGGATGCCAACCCTTATCTAGTTTGTAGCGCGGTACTAGCAGGTATGCTGTATGGTATCGAAAACAAGCTTGAAGCGCCTGAACCGATTAATAGCATTACTTATGATGCAGCAGAGCTGAAAACTTTACCGTTAGATTGGCTCTCAGCCATTCGTCAATTTGAGAACAGCGATATTGTCGATTCATTATTCCCAAGCGAGATGATTGAACTATTGATTGCGGTCAAAAAGCAAGAAGCCAAACGCTTTGCTCAGCAAGTGACCAACCTTGAGTACCTCACCTATTTACAGGATGTTTGATATGTCAAATAGCAACCCAAATAGCAGTATGGCAATGAACCAAAACCCATCTTCTAATAACACGCGCAATATTCCACATTATTCAGATAAGGGTCAATATCCCGACAGTTATTATGCAGCCAGTCGTAACCCTAAGCCTGATAGACCAACGCTAAAAAACGACATTCAAGTAGAAATCTGTGTGGTTGGGGGCGGTTATAGCGGCCTATCGACTGCCCTGCACCTTATCGAAACAGATCATGAAGTCGTCGTGCTTGAAGGCGCACAGATTGGTTGGGGTGCGTCAGGTCGTAACGGCGGTCAAATCGTCAACGGTCTAAATGCCAGCCTGCAAAAAATCAAAAAATCTTATGGGCAACAAAGTGCAGATTTCGTCGGTCAGTTAGTGACTCGCGGTGGCAAAATCATTCGTCGTTTCATCAGCGATTACGATATCAGCTGCGACCTGAAAGAAAAAAACATCTTTGCCGCGTTAAACAACGGGCAGCTAAAAGACTTACAAGAAACGCATGCACTGTGGGAAAGCCACGGTATGCACGACCGAGAAATGCTGGACAAAAACGGCATCCAAGAGCATATAAAATCAGATGCTTATGTGGGCGGCGTCATCGATCATTCAGGTGGCCATTTTCATCCATTAAACCTTGCACTGGGTGAAGCGGCGGCGATCGAACAAGGTGGCGGCACGATTTATGAAAACACCTTAGTCGTAGATATCGAATACGCTGACGACTCTATCAAAGTCATTACTGAGTTTGGCACGGTGACTTGTAAGCAAGCCGTTCTATGCGGTAACGCTTATCTCAATAAAGTCATTCCTAAGCTGACCGACCGTGTCATGCCTGTATCGACGC
Organism: Psychrobacter sp. 5A.1; assembly: GCF_030407455.1. Taxonomy (GTDB): domain Bacteria; phylum Pseudomonadota; class Gammaproteobacteria; order Pseudomonadales; family Moraxellaceae; genus Psychrobacter. Next base: position 31,037 of record NZ_JASDDJ010000034.1, on the reverse strand, counting down.
AGATTATTGCGACCGAACCATTGGGTGCTTTAGCCGATCAGCTCCTCCCCACAGATGTCTGTGTTGAGGATGTTCGCTACATTCTTGATTACTACCGTCTCTCAGCAGACAAACGGATGTTGTTTGGCGGCGGTACAGTCTATGGTGGTCAAGATCCCGCTGATATCACGGCCAAAATCAGACCCAATATGAATAAGATTTTTCCAGAGCTGCGCGATGTCAAAATCGACTATGCGTGGAGTGGTAACTTTGCCTTGTCTTTCTCGCGTGTACCACAAATGGGCAAACTACATGAGCGGGTCTATTTCGCCCATGGTTATAGTGGTCACGGCATAACAGGCTCACACCTGTTTGGACAAATTTTGGCCGATGCCATCAATGGCAAAACCAAAGAGTTTGACACCTTTGCACAAATTCCTTGGATTCCGTTCCCAGGTGGCAGGGCACTACGCGTACCTTATTCTGTCATGGGCTCATGGTGGTATGCACTAAAAGACACCACTGGTATGTAAATACCTCAAAAGCCCTGAATGATGAGCGTTGCCTAAAACGCTTTACTGTGAAGAGCTGTCGTTACCTTAACCTGTCATAGCAACGGATTGCTGTGATAGGGCTCGATAGAAAGCTGATTCGCTACTGTCTATCGAACATCAACCATAAAATAGAGTTTGTTCTAAAATGAGGTTTTACAGGGAGCGTAAGTATGAACATGAAACTCAATGATGCTGTCGAAGGGCACTATCATAACAAGCGAGTCTTTCTCACCGTCATAGTAGCCGTCGTCATCTATCTGGCTTTTGCTTGGTTATCCATTAGCCGTGGCCCAGATGAATCTTGGGGCGCTTTGTCTTTATTACCCACGTTATTGGTGCTGGTCACCGCCATTGTCTCTAGGCGACCGTTTGAGTCGATGATCGCAGGCTGTGTCGCTGGCCTTGTGATGCTCAACCCCTTTGATCTGGTTTCCCCTTTTGCAGACAATATGTCGATGGTATTGGGTAATGAAACCATTATTTGGATTGTCCTCGTCTGTGGTCTGATGGGCGGGTTGATTCAGCTGCTTGAAATCAGTGGCTGCCTTGATGGCTTTAGTGAATGGCTACAAAAAATCATTAAGTCGCGTCGTCAGTCATTATTGGCCACTTTCGCTTTGGGCGTTGTGGTCTTTATCGATGATTATTTGAACTGTCTCGCCGTATCTACGTCGGTTAAAAAACTCACCGATGTCTATAACGTCTCTCGTGAAAAACTTGCCTATATCGTCGATTCAACCGCCGCCCCTATGTGTATCATCGTGCCGATTTCTACGTGGGCAGTCTATTTTTCAGGTTTACTAGAAGAAAATGGCGTGGCCGCAGACGGTGAAGGTATCGGGCTTTATATCAGCGCAATCCCTTACATGGCTTATGCTTGGTTCGCTCTGCTTATTGTATTTTTGGTAGCATATGGCATATTGGGCGACTGGGGGCCAATGAAAAAAGCGGAAGCACGCGCCAAAGCTGGCAACCCTGTCCCTGAAGCGTTTGTCGAAGAGCAACTGATCTCAAACGTCCAAGCCAAACGCAAACTGTCGTTCAAAGCCAATATCACTAACTTTGCCTTTCCGATGATCTTGTTGATTGTCTCAACGGTTTATTTTGAAATCGATCTGTTACGCGGGGCATTATTGACCTGTTTTGTGACGGTCGTTGTCTATTGGATGCAAGGTATCTTGAGTTTTGAGACACAAGTTGAAGCCATCTTTAAAGGCTTTAAAGTCATGCTCTATCCCCTCTCAACCGTTATTGGTGGATTTTTCTTAAAAGCAATCAACGATGAGCTTGGTATGACCATGTATGTGATTGAGGCTATCACGCCTTATATGACCATTATCATCTTCCCTGCGGTTATCTTTGCGGTCATGGCCTTCTTGACCTTTGCCACTTCATCAAGCTGGGGTCTATACGTGTTGGCGATGCCTATCGTGTTCCCAATATCGCTCGCCCTTGGTGTAAGCACACCACTTATGATTGGCGCATTGTTATCAGCCTCATCATTCGGTAGTCATGCGTGTTTCTTTAGTGATTCATCATTACTTGCCGCGCAAGGTGCTGGCTGCTCACCCATGCAGCATGCCTTTACCCAGTTCCCTTATGCGATGTTAGGTGCAGGACTGTCCGTCGTGACCTTCTTAGGATTGGGCTATATGATGGCTTAAGCCTATAAAACATGAGCTTAACTATTGTCGCTATACACTAACGAATGATGAGAAATTGTTCGTTAGCAAATACGAATCATCATTTACATAGAGATATTACTTATCTACTAATGAAAGGGTTTACATCATGCGAAACGTTACTGTGGCGACCACGCAAATGACATGCGGCTGGGATATCCAGCAAAACATTGCGACCGCGACTGATTTGGTCAAAAAAGCGGCCAACGATGGTGCCAATATTATCTTGCTTCAAGAACTGTTTGAGACGCCCTACTTCTGCCAAGTACATGACTTTGATTATTTTAAACTGGCGACTTCAGTCGAAGATAATGCAGCTATCAATCACTTCAAAAAGCTAGCGAAAGAGTTAGAAGTGGTATTGCCGATTAGCTTTTATGAAAAATCAGGCAATACTTTCTTTAATAGCATCACTGTGATCGATGCCGATGGCGAGATACTGGGCACTTATCGCAAAACGCATATACCAGATGGTATTCCTTATGCCGAGAAGTTTTACTTTACCCCTGGTGATACGGGGTTTAAGGTTTGGCAAACCAAATACGCTAAGATTGGTGTCGGTATCTGCTGGGATCAATGGTTCCCTGAATGCGCTCGTAGCATGGCATTGATGGGTGCCGAGTTGCTGTTTTACCCCACTGCCATTGGTGATGAGCCGACACTCGGTATCGACTCAAAAGGTCATTGGCAGCGCTGTATGCAAGGCCATTCTGCCGCCAACTTAATGCCAGTCATTGCAGCCAATCGTATTGGTATTGAGACTATCAGCCAAAATGGCAGTGACAGCACGATGCAGTTTTATGGTAGCTCGTTCATTACCGATGGTCGCGGTGACATTATAAAAGAAGCGTCAGCAGATGCCAGCGAAGTGATTAGTACTACCTTTGACTTAGATCAATTGGCTATCGAACGTCAGCAGTGGGGTGTATTCCGTGATCGTCGTCCATCGATGTATGGCACGCTGCTCACTCACGGTTAACCTGCTCTCTATATTTTTAATTTACTCTCACTATTTTCATAGTCGCTCGTGTGCGATAAGGTGTTTTTATGTCTATATTACTGACAGACTCAACCCCGCAGCAAGATGGCTTTTACATGCCAGCAGAGTTTGAGCCAATACAAAAGGTATGGATGGTCTGGCCGTACCGTGCTGACAACTGGCGACAACAAGCAGTCCCTGCCAAGAGGGCTTATGCTGATGTTGCATTGGCAATTAACAAGTTTTGTGACGTTGGCGTACTGGTCAATCCTGATAATTATCAGCAGTGCCGCGATAGCTTACCTGATGATATCGACGTTATCTCTATGCCTAGCAACGATGCGTGGGCGCGTGATACCGTGCCGACATTTTTGATCAATGACGCAGGCGAGCTACGCGCTTGTGATTGGACATTCAATGCGTGGGGCGGAGGCTATGATGGCCTCTATTCACCATGGGACGATGACGATAAACTCGCAGAACGGCTGTGTGAACAGCTAGATATTCCGCGTTATCGAACGGATGACTTTGTCATGGAAGGCGGCGCGTTTCATGTCGATGGTGAAGGCACGGTTCTGACCACGCGTATGTGCCTGCTAAGCCCGGGGCGCAATCCACATCTGAGCGAACAGCAAATCGAGGACAAGCTAAAAGCCTACCTCAATGTCCAAAAAGTGCTCTGGGTCGATGATGGTATCGATCCTGATGAAACTACAGGTCACATCGATGATATTGCTTGCTTTGCGCGCCCTGGTGAAGTGGTTTGCTTATTCACGGATGATCCTGAGAACCCGTTCTATGAAGCAACGCAAAAAGCCTACGAGCAGCTCTCAAATATGACCGATGCAAAAGGCAGACGACTAAAAGTCCATAAGCTGTGCTGTACTCAGCAGCCAGTGACCTTGCCTGATGAGTACGACATTGTCCAGTCTGACGATGCCAAACCACGCCTAACAGGTGATATTTGTATCGCCTCGTACGCCAATTTTTTGATTTGTAATAACGCGGTCATCGTACCACAATATGATGATATAAATGATGCACTTGCCATCGAGCAGCTTGAAAAAGTCTTTCCTCAACATCAAGTAGTGGGAGTACGAACAAGAGAGATTGTTTTTGGTGGCGGTAATATTCACTGTATTACACAGCAGCAACCAAAATCATCGATCAAAGGCAATAACTAAAAGCATTAATCAAAAGCATTAATCAAAAGCATTAATCAAAAGCTTTAATTAAAAGTACCCGCATAAAAATATAGACCCAAATGGATTTTGAACCCAATAATATTTTAAAATAAAGGACATAACATGAGCGATTATCAAGTTAATAACCCAGCCACTGGTGAAGTAGAAGCCACTTACCCTACCGCCACTGAACAAGATATCCAGCAAGTCATTGAGCAAGCAGACACTGCTTATCAAGATTGGCGTAAAGTGCCATTGAATGAGCGCAGTGCATTACTGCATAAAATCGCTGATATCTATCTTGAGCGCCAAGATGAGCTATCACGTATCGTCGCCAACGAGATGGGCAAACCCATTGCCCAAGCGAAAGGCGAGATTGGTCTGGTGGCTGATATTTATCGCTACTATGCAGACAATGCTGAGCAGCTACTGGCAACCAGTACCATTGAGGTTGATTCAGGGTCAGCGTCGGTAGAAAAACACCCTGTGGGCGCACTATTAGGTATCATGCCGTGGAACTACCCGCATTACCAAGTCGCCCGTTTTGTCGCGCCAAACTTTATGGCGGGTAATACGATTATCTTAAAACATGCACCGCAGTGTCCAAATACCGCAGAAGTCATCGTTGATATCTTTAAAGATGCAGGCGTACCTGAGGGCGTGTATAACAATATCTTTGCGACCAATGAGCAATCAGCGACCATCATTAACGATACCAGAGTACAAGGTATCTCACTAACAGGTTCTGAGCGCGCTGGACAAGCGGTCGCAAAAGAAGCTGGCGGCGCACTCAAAAAAGTTGTTTTAGAATTGGGCGGTTCAGATGCCTTTATCGTCGCAGCTGATGCCGATATCGAGCAGGCGATACAAGGCGCTATCTCTGGTCGTTTTGGTAATACGGGACAAGCCTGTAATGCTGCTAAGCGTCTAATCGTCATTGAATCAGTCTATGACAAATTCGTTGAAGGCTTTACCAATGCGGTCAGTAACATGACTTTGGCCGACCCGCTTAAAGAAGATACGTTCATTGGCCCAATGTCATCAAAAGCCGCTGCGGTCAACTTGCAAGCGCAGCTAGACAGCGCTATTCAAGCAGGTGCGACAGTATTGGTAGAAGGCGGCATGGTCAAAGACAAACCTGGCGCTTGGTTTAAGCCTGTGGTACTGACTGATGTGACTGAATCCATGGATGTATATCGTGAGGAGCTGTTTGGCCCTGTGGCGGTCGTCTACAAAGCAAATGACATCGAACATGCTATCAAGATTGCCAATGATGTGCCTTTCGGTCTGGGTGCGTCTATCCAAACGCAAGATGCGGCACTGGCTGCTGAGATTGCTGACAAACTAGACGTCGGTATGGTGACTATCAATGCCCCTTCTGGTTCTGAGGCCAATACGCCATTTGGCGGCGTCAAACGCTCAGGTTTTGGCCGCGAGCTTGGTACGCTTGGTATCACTGAATTCCTAAACTATAAACTGATTCGTGATAAGTCTTAATCAATAGCGTGGTTTTTGGAATAGCAAAAAGCCTAACATTCAATGTTAGGCTTTTTTTGAAGGATGATTTGGTTAAAAATTCTGCTCGACAAGCTTAGCGTTTGGGTGGATTGTCTTTTAACCACAATTGATTGACGATTTTTAATTCACGCAGCTCTTCTGCCATGATCGCCTCACTAATACCCGGATATTTCACTCTCGCATAGCCATACAACACGATGCCCAAGACAGTCCAGCCAAAGAAAATCCACCACTCGATTGGTGTCAGTGCCGATGGCATACCTGGCATATACAGCATCAACATACCAATGCTAAGCGCAATCGTGATCATACCGACCAGCTTACCTGCGGGTATTTTGAATGGACGTACCATATCAGGCTCACGATAGCGTAATACTAAGAATGATATCGCCACACAGGTATAGGCAATGATGATACCAAAACCACCTGCATCTACGATCCAAACCAGCATTTTACGACCAAACAATGGTGCTAACGTCGCCAAACCACCAATCAATAAGATGGCATTTGATGGCGTATTGTATTTTGGATGCAATTTGCCCAAAAACGCTGGCAACATATGTGCTTTTGACATCGCATACAACAGGCGACTACCACCGATTAAGAAGGCGTTCCAGCTCGATAAAATACCCAGCACACCACCAATAACCAGTAAGATACCTGCCCACTTACCTTGCCACGCATTGGTCATCGCATCAGCAGTAGCGAGGGTTGAGTTTTCTGCTTGGACAAGTGGCAAAGTCGTGCCGACGCTCCAAGCGATACCCACATACCACAGCACCGCAACCACGATAGAGACAATCAAAAACTTGCCAATATTGGGGCGAGTTAAATCAATCTCTTCTGCCGCTTGTGGAATGACATCAAAACCGACAAACATAAAAGGCACCATGACAATCACTGCCATCATACCGCCGATTCCACCAATGAATGCTGGCGCTTGTATCGAGTTTGAGGTTTCAGGATTGAACAAGACCGCACCGATGAACAATAACGTACCAACGAATAAAATACCCAATACGGCCGTTTTTTGGAACCAAGCACTGACTTCCATGCCGCGTATATTCAGCCAAGTGACGATGACAGAGCCCAGCATTCCGACGCCCACCCAAGTGGCATACACATCCCACCCAGCAATGGTCCAAAGATACCCTTGGTTATAATTAGGAATAAAATATTCTACGACTGTCGGTAAGGCAACCGCCTCAAACGCGACCACCGAAAAATAGCCGAATAAGATACTCCATGAGCAAATAAAGGAGACATTGACCCCTAGCGCTCGATGCGTATAAGTATGCTCGCCACCAGTAATCGGCATGGAGGCAGCAAGCTCAGCATAAGTCACGCCGATCAGTATCACTGCCAACCCGCCTATCAAGAACGCCAACATCGCGCCCCACGTACCCGCAGATAAAATCCAACCACCTGCCAACACTACCCAACCCCAACCAACCATCGCACCAAATGCTAAGGCAATAATATCCAGCGTTCCTAACGATTTCTTTAGTTCAGACATAATTTACTCCTTGTCTGTGTGTCATCCGTGTCAACCCGTTACGATCACACTATTTTTTGTTTAGCGGGATAGTACCCATCATAATTATCATATATACCTTTTGATCAACGCTGTCGTTTGCGACTTATCTGATAATCAAATAGCAAAAACAGCAACGGCGTCTTGACTTGCAAGGCGCCGTTGGAAAAAATGTACTCAAAGCGAGAGCCATGCGGGCAATCTTGCTGTTAGATCAACGATGGTCAATCCGATATCAATCAGCTTACGCCGTTAAAATACCTTTGATAATATCAAGACCTTCTTGTAGCACTTCGTCTTCAACCGTCAATGGCACCATCACACGAATGGCATTGCCATACATACCACAAGACGCTAGCAACAAGCCTTGCTCAAATGATTTTGCTTTTAGATGGTTTGCGGCTGCGGCATCAGGTTTGCCTTCGCTATCGATCAATTCAAACGCCAGCATAGCGCCTTTATAACGAATATGACCGATACTACTGAGGTTTAAGCCTTTTAAGAATGAAGCAATGGTATCGCCAATCTCGATACTACGCTCAAGTAAGTTTTCTTCTTCGATTACTTCCATAACAGCAAGCGCCGCCACACAAGCAAGTGGGTTACCAGAATAAGTACCACCTAAGCCGCCTACTTGCGGCGCATCCATGATGTCAGCACGACCGATGACCGCAGAGATAGGATAACCACCCGCCAAACTCTTCGCAGCAGTCATTAGATCAGGCTCAACGCCTAGCTGTTCAGTGGCGAACAACGTACCGGTTCTGGCGAAACCACACTGTACTTCGTCAAAAATAAGCACGATGCCATGCTCATCACAAATCTCGCGCAACGCTTTGGCAAATGACGGCGTCACCTGATGGAAACCACCCTCGCCTTGGACTGGCTCGATGATCATTGCTGCCACTTCACTAGGGTCGATGTCTGCTTGGAAGATCATGTCAAGGCTATGCAATGCTTGCGCTTCTGTCACGTTCAACTCTTCTGCAGGGAACAATGCGTGGAATACAGGTCCTGGCATCGGGCCAAAGTTCTTTTTGTATGGTAGTACTTTGCCTGTCAGGCTCATACACATCATGGTACGACCATGCCAACCGCCAACAAAAGAAATCACGCCTGGACGACGGGTTTTAGCACGAGCAATCTTGATGCAGTTTTCGACGGCTTCTGCACCAGTCGTCAAAAAGAACGCTTTTGTCGGACCAGTAATAGGCGCTTTTTCACACAGCTTTTCTGCCAAATCTACATAGCATTCGTAGTTGATCATTTGCGCTGCAGTGTGCGTAAACTTGTCTAACTGCTCATGGACACGCTGAGTAATTTTTGGATGGCTGTGACCGGTGTTCAATACTGAGATACCGCCAACGAAGTCAATATAACGATTGCCTTCAACGTCCCAAACTTCTGAATTCTTTGCTCTTTCTGCAAAGATAGGAAAGGCAACCCCAAGTCCTGTTGGTAAAATAGCTTTGCGGCGCTCAAGTAATGATTGATTGGTAGTCGTCATGAGAATGTCCTTTTCTTTGTTCGTAATATAAGTGCCATCTAGTGAGTGGCGGTTTATTGAATAGTTAATAAATATCAAATGGTGTTTTTGATCAAACAAACACCACAGATATCTAAAAATTTGCGCTAATTGATGTCCTGCTAAATATCAAACACGCCTTAACCATGTTATGGCGATTAGCTGATATCAGAGCACCAGTATTTGGTCGTGATATAGTCTTCGATGCCGTATTTTGAACCTTCGCGGCCAAATCCAGACTGCTTCACACCGCCAAACGGCGCAACTTCTGTAGAAATCAAACCCGTGTTGTGACCGATGATGCCGTACTCCAAGCCTTCCGTCACACGCCATGAACGTGCATAGTCGCTACTATAAAAGTAAGCGGCCAAGCCATAGATGGTATCGTTAGCAGCACGAATAACGTCTGCTTCATCTTTAAAGGTAAAGATGGTCGCAATCGGACCAAAGATTTCTTCAGAGGCGATATCCATATCACTGCTAATATCAGTAATGATGGTTGGATTGTACGTCAGCTCTGAGGCGTCATTGACACTACCACCAGCAACCAGTTTTGCCCCTTTATCCAATGCATCTTTGAGTAGGGCTTGTACTTTGTCTAATGCTTTTTTGTTGATAAGAGGACCAATATCGACGCCTTCTTCTAAGCCGTTACCTACTGTTAACTCAGCGACTTTTTTGACAAAGATGTTTAAGAACTCGTCTTTGATGCTGTCTTGAACGTACACGCGGTTGGCGCAAACGCAGGTCTGACCAGCATTACGATATTTAGACGCGATTAAGCCAGTCGCGGCTTTTTCTAAGTCTGCATCATCAAAGACGATAAACGGCGCATTACCACCCAACTCTAACGATAGCTTTTTGATGGTCGGCGCACACTGAGCCATCAACGTACGGCCTACTTCTGTAGAACCTGTAAATGACAGTTTATGAATGCGGGCATCACCCGTTAAGATGTCACCGATGACAGAGGATTTGCCAGTAACGACCTGAATAACGCCAGCTGGAATACCCGCTTGCTCTGCCAACACGCCAAGTGCCAATGCCGAATACGGTGTCTCGGTAGCAGGTTTGACGATAATCGTACAGCCTGCTGCTAGCGCAGGTGCTACTTTGCGCGTGATCATCGCTGCTGGAAAGTTCCAAGGCGTGATAGCGGCGCAAACACCGACTGGCTGCTTGAGCACGACATGGCGTAGCTGTGTATTATTGGCAGGAATGACATCACCATAGACACGCTTACCTTCTTCGGCAAACCAGCGAATGAAGCTATTGGCATAACCCACTTCACCACGTGACTCAGTGAGTGGCTTACCTTGCTCAGCGGTCATGATGATGGCCAAATCTTCTTTATTAGCATCGATCAGATCAGCCCACTTTTGCAATAACTCTGCACGCTCTTTGGCTGTTTTTGCTGCCCAATCTGCTTGGACGTCATGAGCATAGGCAACCGCTTCATTGACATCTGCTGTCGTGAGACTTGGTACAGTACCAATGAGCTCGCCATTGAAAGGGTTATTTACCTCAAGCACAGCCTCGTCACTAGCAACGTGCCAGCCGTCCTTTATAAAGCAAGATTGTTTGAGTAAGTCTGGATTTGATAACTGTAGCGCATGTGACATATTGACGCTCCTTGTCATATAAGGTGGTATGTTTATTAAGATGAATAATAGGCCGTAAATAATTATTGATAATTCGCTTTTTGTTCAATATACTGAACACATATTCTATATACGAGACGTTATTATAAGAATGATATGACGCGATTTGCAACCCCTATTATCACTTTCGTGGTAATTTATCGCTTTATTTTTCTACCGTCTTAATTCTACTGACTTTTATAGGTTCCTTATGAGCACAACTGCTGTTCCTGCATTGGACAAAACCTTTCAGATTTTAGATTTGATTACTGATAGCGCCCAGCCTCTAACGGCGGCTCATATTGCCAAAGAGCTTGGTCTGCCGCGCAGCTCAACCCACAATATTTTGCAAAGTCTGCTGACCAAACATGTCATCTATAAAGATGCTGATAGCCGCTTTCATTTGGGTTCTTATTTGATGTATTGGGCGGGGAAATACGAGCAACAACAAGGCGTCATTCAATTATTCAAAGACCTTATTGTGCAGTATCCGGTACTACTCCAACATACAGTGACCTTGTCAAAACTGGACTTAGGGGAGGTGGTATTTTTGGCGTGTCATGAAGCACCTGCACCACTTGGCTTTACTTTTCGCGCTGGTGTCCGCGTACCGGCCGTGTTTTCTGCCACGGGCAAAGCCATGCTTTCTACCTTTTCTATGGATAATATAAAATCCATATACGCCACAGGTTTTCCTGCGCCCATTACTCAGCACGGTGTCGATAATTTTGATGATTTGGCGAATGAGCTTAGTGCGATTCATGAAAGTCGTATTTCACTGGACGATGGGCAGCTACGTGATGGCATGTATTGCTTGGGCACATACATTCGTAATGCATCAGGTATTGCGATTGCTGGTATGGCGGTAAGTTTTTTGCAGGGAGAGTATGAGATTAGACGTGAGGAAGTGAGTACGGTATTGATTGAATTGGCTGAGCAAATTGAACAGCGTTTGGGGTTGATTGCGGCACACTGATAGCGCATAAACTATCAAATGCTGGTGCTAACAGTATATCTAAAAGAATCAAACCAATAATCTGCCCAGCCGTATTTAAAGTATGCAGGATTGGGGGGGGAAACTCCCCCCGCAGTCTCAGTTGTCATAGAAATATTCATCGTAAGTAATCGTTTTTATAAGATTTATTTTGTCATCCCATATCTCCACTTTACTCTCGTCTTTATTTACTGTGTGAATCTCTACATCCGAACCATCTAGCTCTGAGCCTATTTCATCGTAACTATAATCAGTAAGGTTTTCACCGTGTTCATTAATAACTGCGTACTTAGGTTCCGTGCTAACTGCATTAACTGCTGCGAAATAGGGTGAATTGCTCAAAGGTAGTATATCAAGATACTTAGCCTCTATTAGTTGATTTCCTTGGTTATCTAACAAACCATAGAGATCATTTTTGGCAAAAATATAACGAATCGTATCTTCTTGTTCTGCTCCCTCATTCAATAGATCGTTGTACTCGGCAATATTCTGCGCTAAGTATAACGCTTCATAAACAGGCTCAATTATTACCTTACCTTCAGCGTCTACAGCTCCTTTTAAACCTTTGTAACTGATAATAAAAGCAGTAGGATTTGAGTAATAACTTTTTTCTACAATAGAGTAACCATTATATTGAGGGAACAACGGTTTACCAGTTACACCAAGCAACATTGTCTTACCCTCAAGCTGAACGATAATATTGTCATTTTCCTTACCGTATTCACCAATATAATTAAAGTCTTCATACTTAAATGCTGTGAGTACTTTTCCAGTTGCTCTGTCAGCGAAACCATACATGCCTTGCTTTGAAACAGGAATTAGAGGATGTCCATCTCTGATATCTTGGTGATCTATATCAATATCTAAAAATTCAGTTATCAGCTTACCTTTGGTGTCTAGCAGTGCCTTTTTTCTGTCCTTTATTAAGATATACTCATTTGGTTCATTGGTGAACCTAGAAGAACTGGTTGGTATGATAGCATCATAAATTACAGGCTGAATGGTTTGACCTTGTATATCAAAAACACCGTACTTATCACCTTTCTTCACCAATAGAAAATCATCTCGCTCAATGATTTCATCGTATTCAATGGCTACGATTGGGGTTCCGTAACTATTAATCAGACCGTACTTTCTATCTTTTGAAGCAATAAAGTATGTGTTATAAAAGTTAAGATAAATACGATTTTCAAGACCTTCATCAGAAGTATCCAGATCAGGAGCAACATCTAGCGTAATGTCATCGACTAAGTCAGAATCAGATATAACTTCCTGTTCTAGTAAGATATAGTCGTTATCATTATCCACGTCAACAGGTTGTGAATATACATAACTGTCCTTGGGTAACTGATGCTTATTATCAATATTATAAGATTCTGATTCTATTCTTAAAAACTGCTTATTTAGTGTTTGTAAAGAGTCATAATAGCGTTTGACTACCAATTTTTGGTCATCCTCGCTAACTTCAACAATACCAGTCTTTCCGTCCTTTATAACTATAATGGGCATATCATAATCATAAATAATATCATCAAAATCAGCAGGCAATAAATCTTTGAACTCTCCATTAGTAAGACCAAACTTACCATTTTTAGAATAACGATATAGATCGCCAGCAACGTCAATAAGCGACGTCTCTGACTCAAATAGAACCCGTCCTGTAGGCATAATCACCGTCTCGCTATGAGACTCACCATACCCCACCCCATCGCTAATCGATCTTACGCTATCAAGATAAGACTGTCTGACTCTCATGATTCTAGGATTTTCAGGAAACGTATCGATAAATTGCTTTTGTCTTAGTGGTACAATAAAGTTATGATTTCGATCTATAACCCCTGATCGATTGCCTTGCCTAACCTCCATAGCAACATTATTATTTTCGCAATTTTCAACGTGTTCCATTTCATCATATACAATAGGAACTAATATCGCTCCTGTACCATCTATTAACCCTGATAGTTGACCTTTATTTTTAATATTACTGGTGACTTTATAGTAGCTTTTTTCGCTATCGATATCGTAATATACCGATGTTATTTTCAGGTCAGTATCTAACTCATTTGACGTAGGATATATCCACTCTTTATTGAATGTATTACTAACTTTCACCAATGCATCGTTTTGCTTGCCATTATGAAGTTTGGATACGATATAAAAGTTATTATTGAGTGTATCGATATCATCATATTCAAAATCAAAGATGATATTTCCCTCCTTATCTATGACACCATATAGCCCATCACGCTTGGCTACTACCCTTCCACCTCCCACTAGCTTTATATCATATAAGCGCTTTTGGACTATCTCATTTGAAGAATTATAAAGAACATAGTATTCATCTATCTTTTTAAGTGGTGCATCTTCTGATAGCCCAAAATAACCAATATCTTGCTGTTTTTCGTAGCAATCACCAATATCAGCATAGGCTAAATGACTGAGCGAGGTGGTAAAAAACACTGCCAATGACCACAGAGAATAACTTAGCGTACTACGCTTGTAGCATTTAGATTTAACTACTGATGTTGACGATGTTTTCATAGATTTTCCCATTACTTTTAGGCCAAATTTCACGGTTTTTTTACCCGTCTATAATCTTTAGTAATATCAAAGCCCGTAACATTGTCTTAATCATCTCTATAAAGTCCTCGTATTTATTTTCTAGTATAATATATTTAGACAAAAGTTTGCTTTAATTTTTAAAACTATTACAATTGTTGTCGCTTATTTTTCAAACGCTTGCTTTATATCACCTAGTTAATATTGGATGTCCTACTATGAGAATGATCTTAAATAAGCTCACTCTAGTTATAGCAGCGTCTAGCGTGTCTATGCTGTCGCAAAATGTATTGGCAAAATACTGTATTAAACCACCAAGTAATAGTTATGATGATATAAGTTGTTTATATGACGGTCTAGCACGCGTCAAACAAGATTTGATGTACGGCTATATTGACGGTGAAGGTTTAGAAGTTATCAAACCGCAGTATTTACGTGCTGGGGATTTTTACGAAGGTTATGCTCAAATTAGTACTGATCAAGGCTCAGGGTTTATTGATAAGACTGGTAAGATCATTGTAGCGCCAACCTATGAAGAAGTTGATATTTTTTCAGAAGGGTTAGCAGTGGTCGTACGAAAATTCAGCATATTTGACTATCGACGTGGCTACGTCAATACTCTAGGTCAAGAGATAATACCTACAGAGTATCAAAGCGCGCAGTATTTTAAGCATGGTCTAGGAGTCGTCAAACAAAATGGTAAGTGGGGAGCTCTTGATCAGTCAGGTAAGGTAATTATTTCGATAGAATACGATGATATTGAAAGTTTTTCTGAAGGTATGGCTCGTATTAGAAAAGGTCTTAAATATGGTTTTATTGATGAGACAGGAAAAATAGCTATTCCTATTCATTATAGATCTGCTAGAGACTTTTCAGATGAATTTGCATCTGTTGAAAAAGATGGGAAATGGGGATTTATCGATAAGAATGAAACAGAGGTAGTTCCTTTTAAATATGATTGGGCCTACTCATTTTCAGAAGGACTCGCCCCAGTCTCTTTGGGTGATAATGTAGGCTATATCAATAAAATGGGTACAACCGTTATTCCATCAAATTATGATCGTGCCGATCCTTTTGAGCATGGTTTTGCTAGAGTATGGCAGAGCGACAAAGTAGGCCTAATTGACTTAAATGGTAAGATAATAGTGCCTACTCTATATGACGAGCTTTGGTATAAGACAGAAAACACATCTCTAAGCTTGCCGACTAAAGAGCCTGTAATAGTTAAAAAAGATGATAAATACGGATTTGTTGATATAGGTGGCACGCTGATAGTGACACCACAGTATAATCTAGTATCGCATTTTTGGTATGAGATAGCTTCAGTGAGACTAAACGATAAAGCTGGATTCATAAACAAAAAAGGCAAAGTTATAATTCCTATAATCTATGATAGTGTCACTCAAATATCTGAGAACTTAATACGCGTAAAGCTAAACGGTGAATACGACTTTATTGACCGAACTGGTAAGACAGTTCATCTTCCCCCTTTTCATGAGGCTAGATCGTTTTCTGAATCCTCTATTTCATTTAAATCAAATGATTAGGGTCTGTTGAAAAAGCTAAGAAGACAGCTATGAAAATAAGATTGAGCATATTAACATTTCTAACGCTAATAATGACTGCTTGTAGTTCAGATATGCCTGAACAACACACTTTATTCTCCAAACAAACTCAGCACATACAAAACAACGATGTGCAAAAAAGCATCGTAAAAGAAGTTGCCACATTAAATAATATTAACCAAAATGAGGTTAAGCAAAATAATGACGTCATTATAGGAGGGACTTATCATAGCCTGAACTATGATGATAATTATCCAAATCTCATCTGTATCAACTATGATAAAGCTATCGAAAAAGTTACGCTGGTAGGGTTTGATGAAGATGATATTGACTACAACCTTAAATTTTTAACACTATCTGTTATGCAAGACTATAAACTACTCGAAAAATGTAACGCTGAAGCAAGTCTGACTGAGTCGCGCTATATTGCTTACTTGCCTGACGATTCAAATTTTTCTACCAGTGGCCAAGCCTTCGATGCCACTGATGCTAATGGTATTATTAAGGACAGTCTAATCATTGGCCTAGATTTTGATAAAAATGGACAGCAAGATTACTTAACTACTTGCTCATCAATGGAAGGAGAGCATCTTAACGCTTGGCAGGATAAAACTAGAAGCAGAAAACTTGCTCACGCCTATAGATATATCAATGCCGATTTGATTACTACTTGTGAAGAGATTGATTATGATGATAGTGATCTTTAAGACTCTAGCTTAGCAATTCACTGTACCTGAAACAGCCATTCTTTATAATTTGTTAATGTTTGCAATGGCTAAAATATTGCTATTATTATCTGCCACCTTCTTGAAAGTCGTCACTATAGATTCTCACTTTCTTAGTCATGGTAAACTCTAGTTAATACGATTAGTTTACCAAGTTTAGCTGTACGATTTCTTCAGCATAGCTCAAACAATTAAAATGCATCTACTACATTATCTGTGTTCTCTTCACTATTTATTTTCTCAAGCTCTTTTGTGTACCACTCAGTCTTCATATCTTTTTGCATGATAATGTAGTCTATAGAGACACCATCACTATTAAAAACCGGCAATATTGAGTCGTACTCTATATTTTTTAGCATTTTTCCTTTTAAGTCCAATAAGCCATACTTAGTAGAGTTGGAACTACTATCAAATGATGCTCCAACTTTGAAATATGGTAGATTAGCTATTCGAGTCAAATCTCTATAGATCGGTTTGACTATCGTTTTCATATTTTTATCTAGTAGCCCAAACCAACCACCTTTTTTAATAATAAAAAATCTTGCATAGTCATAGCTGTCATAATCTTGGTCATATTGTCTAACCAAAAAGGACTCTATAGACTCGTAATCAAAAGGTAGCAGCACTTCTCCATTAGCATTTATTATCCCTTGCTTACCTACTGAGGCAACGACAAAAGCTGGCTCATCATTAGCAACTATATTGTCTAAGATATGATAATCGGATGATCTATTCACTTTAATAACGCTATTATCAGCATCTATTAATTGCTTTCTACCGTTTTTTTGACCAATGAAACTATCTTGATCACCAATTAACTCTACTGTCTCATAGGTAGGCTCAATGGCAACAGCAGTTCGCTCTTTGTTTAAATAGCCAAACAACCCATCTTGTTCAATGGGTATCAGCGCCTTTGGATACTCCATCATATCTACTCGTAGCCTTATATCTGATAAGGCAAATGTGATGTCACCCGCACTATTCATGATAGCCTGCTGATCTTCTTTGAATAAAATAAAGAAGCCATTGTCAGAATCTTGAATATTATCAAAGGCTATTGGCTGTATGATATTACCTTGAAAGTCTAATACGCCATATTTATCTGCCTGCTTGACAATGAATATCTCGCCCACTTCTCTAATAGAGTCGTATTCAAAAGGGATAATAACCAATCCACTGTTGGCCATAACACCATATTTATCGTTACTGCTAGCAATATAAGCTTGCGGTGAGCGATTAGCATAATAGTCGTGCTCTAGCGAACTTGAAACTGAATACTTAATGTCGTTCTGATCGAAGGTCTCAAACACCTCATCAGGTAAGACATAATTGTAGCCGTCTATTTCTGCGTTCATCTCACCTTCTACAACGACACTGTCTGCTGCTTCAATACTGGTAACATAGGTAGTAGCAAAAGCGGCCTCAATAACGCTTTTATCTTCTATTCGCTCAAGCGAGTCAAAATAATGACGCACCTTGAGAGTGTCGCCAGATTGATCGGTATTAAGAATGCCAAACTTACCAGCACGCTGAGCGATTAGGGGACTATCATACTCAAAAGTTATATCATCATAATAAGTATCAAGCACAATCTCAGCCCAATCATTGATAACCCCAACTTTACCGTTGTTTGAAAACTTATATAAATTACCGCCCAGACTTTTTATAGGCGTATCGGAGGTGATCAAAACGTCACCCTTAGGGTTAATCAGCTGCTCACTCATCACATCTGCTTTATTAGGACTCCAATGAAGTGCATCGGCAATACCTTGGCGAGCCCTCTCAATACTTAAAATAAAGGGCTCATAACCTATAGTGCTAAAAGAGCTTATACTTTGCTTAGCGCGTAATGGTACAACGAATTTATTATTATGATCTATCAGTCCTATTTGATGATCACGTTGCACTTTTAAGATAAAATCACCGCTCGTGCAATGATCCATACTATTCATCTCATCATAAATGATAGGTATGATTATCTCGCCCGTGTCATCTATCAACCCTGATTTATTGTCTTTATCTATTTGAAAATAACCTTTTTCGGTATCTACATCATAATATAGAGCTGTTATGCGAAGGTTTCGCTCAAACACTTCTGATTTAGGGTAAATACTCTGTCCCTTGCCATCCATCAAGACATCAGTTAGTTGTCCCTTTTGATACTTAGATACAAGCGCTTGTCCATCGTTTAGCCTATCTATCGCGTCATACTCAAAGTCATAAACGAGCCTACCATTATCGTCAATAAGTCCAAGCTTACCGTCGCGCTTGGCTAAAATATAGCCATCGCTATAAACTAAAATATCATAGAGCTTATCAAATAGAACCTTATTAGAGTTATCTAGCACTCTATAATAAGCATTATTTTGTTCAAGTTTGATAGCTTGTAAAACCTGATTCATATTTGGAGTTATGTCTGAGACATTAACGTACTGGCTCATATCAGAGGCATAGTTTAGCCCAAACTCAGTGCTATAACATTCTTCAATTTCGGCATAGGTGATTGGGCTGATAACTACTGATATCAAGAAAATGAATGCTGATAATGGCTTTGAGAAACGGTTAAAGGGCTTACAAAATTTATCGTTTGAGAGTTGAAAAATCATACTTATTCCAAATAATTCTTAGTATGTTTTAGATACTATCTTAATTTACCAAAACTCTAATTCAGCTTCAGGTATTGTGTTTATCAGAGTCATATTCGCATCATATTGATAAACCATTTCATCTTTTATGGCATAGATATAAACAGCATTACCATTAAAGTTAGAAAAGATAGAGCTATACTCTAGCGGCAATAACTCAGTATCATTTTTATCAATTACACCGAATTTAAAAGTATTAAAGCGACTATTTTCCTCAAGATACGCTCCTGAATTTACGCCTTGATCTTTAAGCTTTTGCCTTAGTCGTTCGTTTTCTTCCTCATCCTCTATAGCGACTATATTGGCTGCCATGAAAAAGGGTGGATAATGCAATGGCGCGAGTAATGAGTATTTTTCAGAAATAAGCATTTCTCCAGTAGCATTGACAAGCCCAAATTTATCGTTCCTTTGTACCGCATATATGGGCGTTATTTCTTTATTGCGCAAACCTTCTAGAGAGTTTGCAATTCCTGCATATCTTATTTCTTGATACTTATTTGCAAGTATTGCCTTCCCTTCTTTAGCTTCTACTAAACTAACCAAACCATAGTTATCTGCAATTTTAATATATTGCTCAGAGGGCTGTATTTCTAAAACTACATTCTGACTCGAAAAGCTATCCAATCTGATACGGGTATTGAGAGGTTCAATA
Source organism: Psychrobacter sp. 5A.1 (assembly GCF_030407455.1). Classification (GTDB taxonomy): domain Bacteria; phylum Pseudomonadota; class Gammaproteobacteria; order Pseudomonadales; family Moraxellaceae; genus Psychrobacter. Next base: position 11,302 of record NZ_JASDDJ010000034.1, on the reverse strand, counting down.
TCTGTTACTGAATCATCTCCTTTATAGACTAATGATCCAGCTCTATCATATAACTCATAGCGCCCCTCCTTTTGCGCCAAGATATAGTCTGTATAGTGCTCAACATTAATATGCTCAAATTCTGCTGGTAACAATTGCTTGCCACTTTTCATTTCAATCAGACCGTATAAACCCTCTTTTTCAAAGATTAAAATATCTTCTAAACTGGTATTTAAAATATTGGGAATAATCATATCTCTTAGCGGTACAACCACTTGTCCAAACTCATCTAGTATCCCCTGACGACCCTCTTTTTTTATCATGAATAAATTACTATCACGGCCGATACGACTATCCTCAGTAATATCGTCATAAACTATGGGCAACACAGTTTCATCAACTGTAGTCACCAACCCATATTTACTGCCTAGACGCACCTTTAGCAGACGTTTATAAGCAGTAATACTGTCGTAATTATTGGGAATGAGCACGTTATTATGCGCGGTCATAAGACCTTGTTTATCATTCTTTACAAAGGTAAATAGCTCGTTAGCATCATATTCATAGCCATATTTATTGGTAATATTATTAGGAACAAAACTGTTTTCTTTAATCAATGAACCTGATACGGTAGAGGGCTCTGAATTAGTAGAATCTGACACATTGATTCTGGCCTGCAATTGCTGCAAGTTACTAGGATAGTGACTTGAGAGTGTCGATATATAGTCATAATAACTTGAAGGTACGAGTGTATCGGTCTCCAAATCGTAGATAATCAATGCTTGCTTACCAGATTTTTCTACTTTTATTACTGGGCCAAAACTACCCACGTTAGTAATGTCATCAAAAATAGGCTCAATAACAATATTAGCTTCATCATCAATCAAACCAAACTTATTATTGACCATAAATCTATATAAAATACTTCCTCCATCTAACTGCTGAATAACGCTATCAGATTCAATAATAACTTTTCCGTACTCGTTCACTATTTTTTCAGTTATTAGCCCTGTGTAATCAAACCCACCTATAAACTGCTTACTCTTTGGTTCGTAGACTTTTAGACTAAAAAGACTTTTATTCTTATTAAATACCTCTACCGAACGATTGGCTTGTTCTTCTATAATAGTCTGTCCCAACTCATTCATAATAGTAAGATAGCCACTTTTCCAACCCATAAACGTCAGCTTATTATTACTACAGCTAATCTCGCTATCAATACGATAATACTCGATAGGAACGATAGTGCGACCCGTGTGATCAATAATTCCAGTGTTCTTAATAGTATCTGTGTATTGCTCATGGCTCTCAATCTTTACCTTGAAATAACTAATACCAGTATCGACATTGGCGTGTATAGGATAAATCACTTTTATCTCTGTAGCCGCCTCAATAGCTGTTTTGTTCTTAGTAGCGCTAGGGTATATCCAATTGCCACTATCATCTATCAATACAGAACCCTCAATGTTACCGTCTAATATCTCAACTGAATAGATACTAGTATCAGGACTAAGTAAAATATCGTGATAGTCAAAGTCTAAAATAAGCTGTCCATCTGGGCCTATGACGCCATGTTTGCCTTGGCGTCTTGCCACGATTCTATCATCGTCATAGGGCTGTATCTCATAAAGCCTAGTGTATAAAACAGCACCTTCATCATCGACCAAATCATAAGCCGCACCGTGGCGTACTAGCTCAAAGCCTCGAGCATTGTTTTGATTGTATTCAGCTATATTTGAGCGGTTAGACCAATTCGGCAAGCAAGATTCGGAAGAGTCGCTATTTTTATAAGCGGCGACTGGATCATCAGCATAGGCGGCTAAGCTTATTAATAGCAGTACAAGGCTCAAACAGATAAATCTAATGAACATTGTTAAAAGCAATTTGGTCGAAGATAGAACAACAATCAGCATATTAGAAGCAGACAAAGGCATAGTTAGAGCTTTAGCAAATAATTTTGTTTACAGTAGACAAAATTTCAGTAAGGTGCAAGCAAAAGTCTCAACATTAGGTTATTATTTACCCTCTTGAACGAGCTTTAATTTATATTTTTATTGATAGTTATAAAGGAGTCTACCTATGGCTCAGTTCCTAAAAGCTCTTACCGTTCTTAGAAAACCGCCTGTCTATAAGCTGACTAATAACATTTCAGCCTCTATTTTATCTTTCGGTATCATTACATTCTCCAGCAGCGCTTGGGCAAGCTGTGAGTGTCAAAAAGCAGCGATGTACGATCATATAGCTTATGCGGAGGTGCAGTGCCACCTAGCTTTTGGCCTAACAGGTGCTGATTTTAAAGAGGGGTTGTCTGGGTTTTTAAACATAGATGGAAGCATTGCTATTCCCCCGCAATATGACTATGCAAGCGATTTCTATGAAGCAAGGGCAGCTGTCACAACCAATCAAGGTACTGGACATATTGATGTTGAGGGTAACGTGGTCACGCCCCTAGTATATGATGATGCTGGAAGCTTTTGTGAAGGACGCGCCACTGTGTTGCAAAATGATAAATATGGCTATGTAGACCATGATGGTAAGCTTGTTGTCACACCTGTTTACTTTTATGCTGAGATGTTTTCTGAAAGCAGAGCTGTCGTCATGAAAGATGCAAAACAGGGCTTTATAGATTTATCAGGCGAAGTGGTAATCCCTCTTACCTATGACAGAGCTTATAGCTTTTCTGAAGGATTAGCTCTAGTCGCTAATAGCGGTACATATGGGTTTATTAATAAGTATGGACAAGTAATTGTAGATCTAACTTATGATGATGCTACCTCATTTTCCTATGGAGTGGCACAAATTAAGCAAGGGGATAAATGGGGCTTAATAGATAATACAGGTAAAATACTGGCTGCTCCTCAATATGATTATATGAACCCATTTTACGATGGATTAGCGCTTGTAGAGAAACAAAATAAGTATGGCTATATTAATACCAAAGGTGAACAAGTTATTAATCTTATTTATGAGAATGCCCATGACTTTAAGCAAGGTTTAGGTCTAGTCAGACAAGATGATAAAGCAGGTTTTATAGACAATACAGGTAAAATTGTTTTGCCTTTACGTTATGACTTTATAAAGTATGATCCGATGTTTGGCTCTATCACTATCGAAAAGAATAATAAACATGGCTTAATTGATAAGACAGGCGCAATTCTTGTACCACCCATCTATGATGATATTCATCACGTCTCAGATAATATAATGATAGTTAAGCAAAATGAGAAATATGGTCTGATCAATACGAATGCTCAAAAAATAACGGCGATTGAATACGATCAAATAGATGGGGGCTGGGATGGTGACAAAACATTAATCAAAAATGGCGACGACTCTTTTTATCTTGATGGACAAGGCCGACGCCTTGAAAAACCTTTTGACTAATCATCACTAAGCCACCGTAGTCAAAAGCGGAACATTAAAGCGTCTTATACTCATTGATATTAAAGAGGCTCATCATGCAATTAACCTTTAGACCAATATATTGTTTAATTACCGTCTCAATTCTTAAAATTGTCAGTTTTAATGGCGTCTTTATTACTATCGCTCTGGCTACATTTATGAACTCTGCGCGTTCAGAGGATGCATGCTACGTACCTCGTGTGGTTTATTACACAACCTACGATTGTCTAGAGGATGGAGTGATAGTCATTGCAGAGGGAACAAAAAAGGGGTTTGCCAATGAAAGAGGAGTCATGGTTGTCCCACTACGCTACGATTTTGTTCGATATTTTCAAGAAGGGTTAAGTGCTGTTGAGTTAAATGAAAAATGGGGCTTTGTTGATAAACAAGGCAATACTATTATTGCTAATCAATACAGTGAAGTGCTGGACGTTCAAAATGAAAGGATTGGCGTCCGAAAAGATGAGAAATGGCGTTTTATTGATAAGAGCGGTAAGAGGATAACCGATTTTATCTATGATGAAGCAAACGACTTCTCAGAAGGTTTAGCCGCTGTTAAGCAGCATAACAAATGGGGATTTATTAATAAAAGCGGCAAAACAGTCATCCCTTTAAACTATGACGAGGCATTAAGTTTTTCAGAAGATTTTGCTGCCGTTAAATTGAACCACAAGTGGGGGTTTATTGATAAAACTGGCAAGGTAGCTCTTGAATTAGAGTACGGTGATGCTGCAGGTTTTTATGGCGGTCTTGCTTATGTCCAGTATGAAGATGAATGGGTTTATATTAACAAACAGGGTCAAATAATAGACTCACCTTTGTTAGGTAATTGAGTTACGTTTAGAGTTAATCACTCAGTTATAAATAATCTCTAACAATGGAATGATGCATATTTATCAACAGGAAAATCTCTATCAAACGATCAGATAAAGGTGAACTAACAGGAGCGATATTATGAAAATTATCAGCACTACCCTAGCAAGCGTTTGCCTACTCTCTCTCACCGCCTGCGGTAATCTTCAAAACTGGAATAGTGACTATTTATCAGGTGGAGAATATCTATCAGACGATCAGGGACTGGTAATAAACTGTTATGGGAACCTCATAAGCACGAAGCATAATTCTGAGTCAGCAGCTAATCGGTTCTGGCAAGCTAATAATTTACCTAAAGGAACCACTGACTTTATCTGTAAAGACGGCAAAGCCTACTTACCTAGCAAAGTCACAGACTGTCAAGGTAATCTCATCGCCAAACAACCAGGCGGTATTGCGCAGTTCAAGCTTAATAATAATTTCCCCAGATATGAAGATGGTGAAATGGTTTGGTACACTGCATTTGAATGTGAAGGTAGTAACGTGGTTCCTATAGATTATACCAAAAAGTAGTCTATCTTGATGGAAGCGGCTTTAAATGCTGCTTTAAATAGTTGCTGAATCGTTCAACGCCTGTTGTTATCTCTACGGACAATAAGAAAAAATTTCCGCTACGTCATTCAAGGTTAACCAACAGGAACAATATTATGAAAATCGTCAATATTATTATATCAGGTGTTTGCCTACTCTCTCTCACCGCCTGCGGTAATTTTCAAAACTGGAATAGTGACTATTTAACAGGTGGAGAATATCTATCAAACGATCATGGAATGGTAATAAACTGTTATGGGAACCACATAAGCACAAAGCATAATTCTGAGTCAGAAGCTAATAAATTTTGGCAGGCTAATAATTTGCCAAAAGGAACGGCTAATTTTGTATGTAAAGACAGCAAAGCCTACTTACCTAACAAGGTCACGGACTGTCGAGGTAACCTCATTTCTAAGCAATCCGGTGGCGTTGAAGACTTTAGAGCAAAGTATAATTTGAATAGTGGAAATATGAGGTTTACTTGCAATAATGGCAAGGTTACTCCTGTTCTTTTGAGCAGCTTGCAGTAAGTAGACTAAACAATCCCATCGGCTTTTAGCTTGGCTATCGTAGCCTTATCATAGCCTAAATTTGCAAGTGTACTGTCAGTATGCTCGCTCAATTGTGGTGGTGGCGTACGATAAGTGACCGGTGATGCGGACAATTTAATAGGATTGCCAAGTGCTCTTACCGGACTGCCTTGCTCAGTAAAATCGATTATCATCTCACGGGCTTGCGCTTGCGGCATAGCCAAGGCTTCAGCCACATTATGAATCGCGCCGCATGGAATACCTGCTTGATCTAAAACCTCTAGCCAATAGGTGCGAGGTTGCTTGGCAAATTGTTTAGTCAGCTCACCGCACAGCAGTTCACGATTGGCAACGCGTTGTGGATTGGTCGCAAAACGCTCGTCGGTATGCCAATCAACTGCAAGCACATCACACAGTTTGGCAAACTGACTGTCATTACCACAGGCTAAAATAAAATGCTGCTCGCCCTCGCCCGCAAATACTTGATATGGCACGATATTAGGATGCTGATTGCCTAGCCTTGGCGGTATCTTATCTGAGGCCAAATGATTCATACCGACATTGGCCAGCATAGCGAGCGCACTGTCGAGCAACGCCACATCGACATGTTGACCAACACCCGTATTTTGGCGCGCCAGCAGTGCCGCCTGAATACCAATCGTTAGCTGCAAACCTGCAAATAAATCGACGACTGCCACGCCAACTTTGTGCGGTTCGCCATCACTAGGGCCTGTGATGCTCATCAGTCCTGATAATCCTTGGATAATATAATCATAACCAGGGCGCTTGGCATCTGGCCCTGTCTGACCAAATCCTGTCAATGACGCATAAATCAGCCGTGGATTGTCTTGTTTTAAACTGTCGTAATCCAAGCCATATTTTTTCAGACCATCGACTTTAAAGTTTTCGACCAAAATATCACTCTCAGCGATCAGCTGCTTAATGATGGTTTGCCCTGTTAGCGTAGTGATATCTACCGTCAATGATTTTTTATTGCGATTAATAGTGGCGTAATAAGCGGAGGTGTTATCGCTGAATGTTGGCGGTGCCCAATGACGCGTTTCATCACCGATATGTGGACGCTCAACCTTGATGACTTCGGCACCAAGATCAGCAAGTACTTGAGTACAAGAAGGGCCAGCCAGCACTCTCGACAAATCAAGCACCTTGATACCATGCAATGCGCCCTTTGGCATATTAGCCATATCAATCATATCTGTCATGAGATTCCCTTACTCTGTCGCGTATTTTTTGACTTTTTAATTATAAAATTGTTCTTCATTATTTAGCTGTTTAACCGTTAAATCATGAAGAACAACTGAAAAACGTACGCTACTGCTTATATATGCTTCGTAAAAAGCCAAACAATAACGTACGTTAGGACATGTGCTAAATCTGAACATTTAACTTAAATTCAGTTTAAAAGAACGCTTGAATGCCTGTCTGCGCACGACCTAGGATAAGCGCATGAATATCATGTGTACCCTCGTAAGTGTTGACAGCTTCCAAATTCATCACGTGACGAATGATATGGAATTCATCAGAGATACCGTTACCGCCATGCATATCACGAGCGATACGAGCGATATCCAGTGCCTTACCGCAGTTATTACGTTTAATGAGTGAGATCATCTCAGGTGCTGCATTGTCCTCATCCATCAAACGACCCACGCGTAGCGCCGCTTGTAGACCTAAGGTGATTTCAGTTTGCATATTGGCAAGCTTCAACTGTACCAACTGCGTTGCCGCTAGCGGACGACCAAACTGCTTACGATCGAGCGTGTATTGACGAGCCGCTTTCCAGCAGAATTCAGCCGCACCCATCGAACCCCAAGCGATACCATAACGGGCCTTATTCAAGCAGCCAAATGGTCCTTTTAGACCACGGATATCTGGGAAAGCATTGGCTTCAGGAACGAATACTTTGTCCATCACAATCTCACCCGTGACTGACGCACGTAATGAGAACTTACCTTCAATTTTCGGTGCTGATAAACCTTTCATGCCTTTGTCTAAAACAAAACCTCGAATCTCGCCAGCATCATCTTTTGCCCACACGACAAATACGTCAGCGATAGGACTGTTGGTAATCCACATTTTATTACCCGTCAGCTCATAACCGCCATCCACAGCGCGCGCACGAGTAGACATTGATGAAGGATCTGACCCTGAGTCTGGCTCAGTCAAACCAAAGCAGCCAACGTACTCACCCGAAGCAAGTTTAGGCAAATAACGCTCTCTCTGCTCTTCAGTACCGTACGCCCAAATAGGATGCATAACCAAGCTTGACTGTACGCTCATCGCTGAACGGTAGCCCGAATCAACGGCTTCCACTTCCTTGGCAATCAGACCATAGGCGACACTTGATAGACCTGCACAGCCATAGCCCTCAATCGTGACACCAAGCAGACCCATTTCACCCATTTGACGCATGATATTACGATCAAAATTCTCGTTGCGATTGGCCTCAACAATGCCCGGCATCAGCTCTTTTTGAAAAAACTGACGGGCGCTGTCGGTGACCATACGTTCTTCTTCAGTGAGCTGGTCACGTAGTAAAAAAGGATCTTCCCAATCAAAACGTGGGCTAGTAGATGTTGCCATGTGGATCTCCTTGGTATCAGTCATCCTGACTGACGAATAGTGTTTGATACATCATTTGGTCTAACAAGTCATTGACTTTATTATTCCGCTGTGCGAAACTTAGTTTCATAATTTAAAACCATTTAAGCAAACTTTCGCCGCGCTGTAAACCTTTATCCAAAAAAGATGAGTATAAAATGATGAAACCCTTATCAACATCTACTCCGCTACTCGAACGTATGCATGCAACGATGAGTCAAAATAAGGAAGAGAATGACCGACAGTTTGTGACGGCACTGGGAAGAGGACTGATTATACTGGCAGCTTTCGAGCACCATGAGCGGCTCACCCATCAACAGCTATGTCAGATGACCGAGCTGCCAAAAGCAACCATTACCCGTCTTATCCATACTTTGACCACGCTTGGTTTTTTACGTGTCACTGAGCACGGACAGTATCAACTGGGCAGTAGTGCGGTACGTCTCAGTGCGACCGCATGGAGTCGCCACGATATGGTTGCAGCGGCTGAGCCTTTACTGCGACAATTTGCTAGTGAGAATGAAGTATCGGTGAATTTGGCAACCGAAGTCGAAGGAGAAATGCGCTATCACGCTTGTTGTCGTAGCCCTGCTCGCCTATCAGTTAACTTGCAAGTTGGCTCAGCTGTACCTGTGGCACGCACTGCCATTGGACGGGCTTTTTATGCGGCAAGTACGCAAGCGAGACAAGCTGTGATTCAGAATAATTTACAAGAGCAATTATCCACCGAGGATTATAACCACGCGCAAACCGCCTTAGCCAGCGCGGCAGAGCATTATGAAAAATATGGCTATACGGTGTCTGATGGGGAATTTTCTACCGACATATTGGCAGTCGCCGTTGGTGTATATGATGTCGCAATAGGACAATACGCGTATTCGCTCAATGCCAGTGTACCAAGTGCTAACTGGGAAGCGGATGAGTATGCTGCGATGATCGTGCCAAAATTGCAGGCATTGGCGGAGCGGATTGGTGGTGGGGTTTAGAATAGTAATATGTCGAAGATATAAGCCTTATAGCCAGTCATAACACTTTTCTATTGATATAGACTAAAGAGCTGGTTAACTGGCTGGCTCTTTAGCATCCAACACCCACACCGCATCATGCCCGACAAAATAAGTATGATGATCCGCGACTTCTATATTATAGACATGATCCTCATAAGAGTTAGGGCAAGCGTCATAGTAATTCTCCATTTGCTCATGAATACTTTCACTTTGTAGACCCGTTGCGTCGCCATAATTTTTAATGTTTTTTAAGGCTTTGTCAACTAGCTTCTTATCACCAATCCGATTCGCTTTAATAACGTTACCATCAATAATGAGAGGTCTATTCAATGCTTCCATATAGCCCTCAGCAGTATGCATAGCTGGTTTTATATCTTGGCGTAACCGTACATTTAAAGTCTTATATAGCTCTGGGTCAATTAAAAACGGTGCTTTTTGATTGATCAGCAACTTGGCATCAGAGGTTTTCCAATTAAGTGTTTTAATTTCTTCTTTGAACGCTTCTTCTGTATTGGCTAAACTGACAAACTGATAGCCACTATCCGTAAATTTCACAAACTGAATCAGGCCATCTGTTTCCCACATATCATGCTCTTCGATACTTTGAGTATAAGCACAGCCTTCAGGAAAATTGGGCAAGGTACGTACAGGGATAAACGAATAATCATCAAGCGCAATCGTATCACCATGAGCAGACGTTAGATATCCAGCTGGTAAACGCTCCGCCGATAGCCATTCACCTTCCTTATCTTCAGGCTGGCGAGTTACCCAAAATGGGTGGTTACTGGTACATAAGATATAGTTTCTACCCTCTTCTCCTCGCGCATCCACAGTTTCATTAAAATACTCAACTTTGAACACTTTTTTCTTATTGGGTGACTTAAAGGTACTTATGACAGGCTTATATTCTATATCACCACTACCGTCTTCAGGCTTGGAGAGTACAGGCTTTGATAAAATTAAGTCGCCCACTTTAATATCCTGAATCGGCACTAACCCTTTATCCGTATGGATGAGCGTGCCTGCGACAAACCCTGAGTTGATCATTAGCTTTCCTTTTACTGTTTTTATTATTTATGGGACTGGTTGACCACATTGGTGTTATGTACCCATAAATCCCAGACGTAGTAAGTATAAAAGTATTCTACCTCTAAGTTATAAACGGATGTGGTGTAAACCTTCTGTAAGACTTCAATAGGCTCATAGCCTTCAACAATTAATGGACTGGGCGCATCTTCTCCACCTAAAAATTCTTTTACATAGCCATCGTCACCATATCTAGGAAAATTATAATAATCAACATCATCAATTTCTTGACCTTTTTTATTATCATCTAGAATATTCCGAATTGAAGACTGTGCGACTACATTATCTACACTAGTTGAAAAAACTGGAGATACTTCAAATATCATACATAATAACCCATTCTTTTTGGAATGAATGATTTGTCCATACTCAAGGTGGTCAAGACGTGTCCAACCTATTCCTTCCACCCAAAATGGATGGTTTGGTGTAGCTTTAATTGTGGTAAATTTATCCTTTCTGGCCATCTGCTTTAATTTACTTAAAGTCAGTCTACTAAGGTCAGTATCAGATTTTATTTCCACATATGTTAACTGCCATAATTCTTTATTCTTGTGAGTCATGGTACGAACGACAGGTTTGAATGCTGGCTCACCATCTCCAGATTCTGGTTTGGATAAGACTCTATCTCCTACCTTAATTTGCTCAATCGGTACAATCCCTTTGTCTGTCGTTATACGAGTCCCTGCGACAAACCCTGAAACATCTTCATTCATATTATTGATTCGCTAAAATTATTTATTATAAAATTCACCGTCATACACCGATATAGCCTGCTCTCCTACAAAATAAGTATGAGTATCAGCGACTTCAATGTTATAAACATAGTCAGTATGGATACTAGATTTAGCATAAACATCTAAATCCCAATCTGGCACTTTATAAGTCTCTAATAGCTTACTGTAATACTCGATCTCGATACGATGTTCAGGATTGGCTTTATCTAAAAACTTATGCTCTGCCCAACTAATATCAGAACCATCTTTTTCATAACAATCTTTACCAAGAATGCTATCTTCATCATTAGTATATACTTCTACAGCCTTACCATCACTAAAGTCAACAACTCCCATATCGATCTGACCTGGACCTTCATGTGAACCAAAGAGCCGTCCCATAAATAACGCTACTTTTGGGTCGCTAGTAGCAATGACATAGTTACCTCCAATATTGTAAGGATCATACGAATCATCGTGATTGAGCTATGCTGAAGAAACCGTACAACTAAACTTGGTAAACTAAGCACAATTATAGGAGTTTACCATGACCAAGAAA
>NZ_JASDDJ010000033.1 GCF_030407455.1 Psychrobacter sp. 5A.1 | reverse complement strand
ACTTGCATGTGTTAAGCCTGCCGCCAGCGTTCAATCTGAGCCATGATCAAACTCTTCAGTTTAATCTTGCTATGAAGCTCTTTAAAGAAGCTTCTAAACTTGGCTCATCTAATCTGGCAAAATCGCTAAAAATTATGTTCGTAATGAATTAACTTTGAGTTTTTTTACTGTCTTAAATGATAATTTTTATAGTTAGAATTCTATCGAAAAGATAGTCAGCCAACTTTATTTTTTAGCATTCTGAATCAGCAAAAATCCACACAAGTTGTTCTTTAGTTATGCTTTTAAATAGTGCTCAATCACTGTCGCCCAGTAACTGATATATAGGGTATTGCTTTCTCTATCTAATCTTTTCCGTTGCCGGTTAAGCTATCTAGCGAGCCGACTATCTTATCATAATGATTGGGATTGTCAAGCTTTTTTATATTTTGTCTCACTCAAGTTAACTGGGTTGTTTATATGTAATTGACATATAAGCTGTCCAGCTCGTCTTGATGTGGGCGTATTATAGACGGTTTAAATTCTGAGTCAAGAGGTAATTTCTATTTAGTGTGAAATAGCTTGATTAGTTAGGTAATCTCACTATGGCCCTGTCGATTGGGTGGCAATTTATGGGGGGTTGAGACAGTAAATAAAGACAGTCTACAAATAATCTTGGTTATTTTTTGACAGCCATACTGTCTTCAGCTAATTCATTGTTATCGCTATCGAAATCTCTATACTTGGTTTTATATTCATAGCCTAAATATTTTCATCATAATGAGTCTGCCAGATACATATATAAGGTACATAAAAAAAGGAACTTACCTTGCGGTAAATTCCTCCATTTATATGTCAAAAGAAATGCTAGCCTTTTACTTTCGTTTTGATCGTAGTGACTATACCTGACAACGCATAAATGATACCGATGGCTAAGATACCAACAGGAATGTCATAAAGCACGATACTCATGACCAATACGCCAATAATAAGAACCACAAAAGGGACTTTCTTTTTGTCAAATTCTTTAAAACTATAGTATTTGACATTACTGACCATCAGCAGACCACAAGTCACCACCCAAGCGGCAAACAACAACATGACCGCTGTATCGTATTGACCAATCCACTCATTATGATCGACTGCGACCATAACAGCAGACGTTACCAATATAGCAGCAAGTGGACTCGCCAAACCAACAAAGTACTTTTTATCGACAATGCCAACCTGAACATTAAAACGTGCGAGGCGAAAAGCAGCACAAGCCGTAAAAACGAATGCGCAACCAAGTCCAATGCGGCCTAACGGCTCTAAAGCAAAGCTGTAAATTAAGATAGCAGGTGCAACGCCAAAGGCTAGCATATCGGCTAACGAGTCATATTGCTCACCGAATGGACTCTGCGCATTGAGCATGCGGGCGACACGACCATCTGCCCCATCCAGAATAGCGGATAAGAAGATGGCCAATGAGGCTTTGTAAAACTCGCCTTGGGTACTCGCTAAAATCGAGTAAAAACCTGACAGTAGCGATAAGGTTGTGATCAAGTTGGGTGCTAAATAAACACCGCGACTGACCACTCGCTTACCTTCAGCCACCTCTGCTTCAATCACTTCAAAAGTCAGACCATCATAACTGTCATTGTCTGCTAGGCGGACATTGAACTCATGCTCATCGACAAACGGTGGCTGGGTTGCTGCACTATCTTGCAACAATCCATGGTTTGAAGACGCATTGCTTGGTTGGCCGGTCGGTGGCTGCACGTTTGTCATTTTACTATCCTCATTGGCCGACATGGCTATTCACTGACACCGTATTTACTGACATTACTATTCACCAACGAGCCAGCGCACATTGGTCGCGCTATCAGGTGTCAAATCTGGAGCGTCAGCTACTTTTAGCGCTGGCTGTAAGAAACGTAATATCTCACGCGCATGGTTATCAAACTGCCAAGGTGGATTGATAACCAGTAGACCTGTACCGTTCAGACCAACTGCAACATCATTAGGATAAATATTTAGCTCACAAACCAGCTGACGTCTCATTTCAGTACGCTTAAGCTTTTTGTAAAACAGCTCTACTGCTTCGATGTTTTTGATAGGAAACCAAAGTGCATAAGTGCCTTGTGGCCATTTGTTATAAGAGTTAATCAACAAGTTGATAAGGCGTGTAAAGTCTTTGTGCTCTTGCTCATAAGGAGGATCAAGAAAAATAAGACCGCGCTTTTCTTTTGGTGGAATAACCGCCGTAATACCTTCGAAAGCATCACGGTGATGGATACCAATTGGCAATTTATGCAACTGATAGTTCAGCGCATCATATTCACTGGCTTTGGCTTCAAAAGCTTCGCCACGGACACCCGCATCAGGATTTTTTTCGACATGATGAGCAATCCACCATGGCGAGCCAGGATAGACTTTACTGTCATAAGTGAATCTGGCCTGCTTGATGCCTTCCATATAATCTTTGACAGCGGCTGGCGCTTTGTCGGTATTTGCTTTTAGCAACGCTTGAATACCGCCTTTGGCCTCTCCTGTCTTGCGAGCTTCTTCGCTACTTAGCGAGTACAGTCCGCGACCGCCATATGCATCTAGCACATAAAAAGGTTTGTTTTTTTGCCCCAGTTGATTGAGCAGTTGTACCAATAAAATGTGTTTGACCACATCAGCAAAGTTACCAGCGTGGTAGGCGTGTTTATAGTTCATAATCTCAAAAGTTTAAATAAGAAAAATTGCATCTATGGTAGCATAGGCAGAGTAAAAGATAATGTGGTTTTGGTAAGTGCTTTCAATAAAAGCGCATTGAATGACGGTATATTGATAGCTGATTGATAATAATGAGATGAAATGACGCAGATTATTAGCAACCTTAACAAGACAGCGTTGGTCGTTGATCATCCGATAGGTCAGGATAATCCACCATTACTGCTGCCAGATACTCATAATGATAGCCAAGAAATTCCTACTCAGCACGTATTGCAAATGTCTGACTTTGCGGTTAACTGGGAAGATAAGCTGACGGATAAACAGCTCGATACCTTTGTCACTGACGGCTGGCTCATCATTGACGATGTATTCAATAGTACTGCCTTGTTAGCACTACAAGCAGAAAGCGGTTTTATTGACTATCGTGATGCAGAGCTGACCGCTGGTGTTCGCATCAGTGATATTCGCGGTGATAGAATACGCTGGATTACTGAAGACTTTTTTGCAGGTTATTACTATCTACAAAGCATTAATGCTTTGGCCTCGCTATTCAATCGTAGTTTATTTGCTGGTATTCGCCATAGCGAAGCGCATTATGCGTGCTATCCGACTGGCTTTGGCTATCAATGGCACAGTGACAACCCTGCTGGACGTGATGAACGGGTGATCTCGGCAGTGTTTTATCTTAATGATAATTGGGAAGCAACCGATGGCGGTGCACTAGAGGTCGTTGATAAACATAGCACGCATCATGAAGTGATGCCAGTTGCCAATAGACTGATTATTTTTGATAGTGATTTACGTCATCAAGTACAAACTGCGCATCGCCAACGCTACTCTATCGCTACTTGGATGCGCCGTGATGGTCTTGTACCCTTTGTAGAAGTAGCCATTTAGCACTTATTCTCTACTCTTTATTTATATTTACCATTTTAATTTATTACATACAAGGCTTACCCATGTCTGACACTCATAACCAAGCAAACACGGCTCAACAAACAACTCATCAACAAGCAACATTGGACTTAAGTATCGCGCTGCTTGAACGTCCTTCAGTGACGCCCGATGATGATGGTTGCCAAGATATATTGTCAGCACGGTTAGAACAGGCAGGCTTCGACTGCGAGTTTATGTATTTTGGTGACAGGAAACAAAGCGGCGAACATGCCGAAGTCAAAAATTTATGGGCGCGTCGCGGCACGACTGATCCAGTCATTTGCTTTGCGGGTCATACCGATGTCGTACCAACTGGGGATGAAAAAAACTGGACCTATCCACCATTTACCCCAACCATCGCCGATGGGTATCTATGGGCGCGCGGTGCCGCTGATATGAAAACTGGTATTGCAGCTTTTACTGTCGCAGCCGAACGTTTCGTCGCCAATCATCCTGAGCACAACGGCTCAATTGCTTTTTTAATCACCTCAGATGAAGAAGGCCCATCAATTAATGGCACGGTCAAAGTCATTGAAACCTTAGAAGCACGTCAAGAAAAAATCACCTATTGCTTGGTTGGTGAGCCATCAAGTACTGATACGCTAGGTGATATCATCAAAAACGGTCGTCGTGGCTCACTGGGTGCCGTGCTCACGGTGACTGGTAAACAAGGTCATGTGGCCTATCCACATCTGGCATCTAATCCTATCCATGCCGCCATGTCAGCTTTGGCAGAATTGACTGCAGCGACTTGGGACAATGGCAATGACTATTTCCCTGCGACATCACTGCAAATCTCTAATATCAATAGTGGCACAGGCGCGACCAATGTCATCCCTGAAACGCTTAATGCCGTCTTTAACTTTCGCTTTTCTACCGAAACCACTGAAGATGAGCTAAAAGCAAAAACACATGCTATCTTTGACAAACACTTTGCCGATAGCCAGATTTTAGAGAATAAGGCCAGCTACGATATTCATTGGAAATTGTCTGGTCAGCCGTTTTTAACCCCAGAAGGTAAGCTAGTGTCTGCCTGTCAAAAAGCAATCAAAAAGGTGACTGATACTGATACCACACTATCTACTTCAGGCGGTACTTCTGATGGGCGTTTTATCGCACCAACAGGCGCGCAAGTAGTCGAGCTAGGTGTGCGTAATGCAACGATTCATCAGGTTGACGAAAAGGTAGAAGTTGATGATTTGGGTAGATTGGCACAGATTTATGAAGGGATTTTAGAGAACTTGCTGCTAGACTAATTATTCATTGAAGAAAGCAAAAAAAAGCGCTAAATCTTAATTAGATTTGGCGCTTTTTTATGAACATTTCATTCAAGATTTTTAAGACGGTCAGCCTATTAACCTTTATATTTGGTATGGATACCTAAGCCGTGTCCTCACAATCTGAATGATGACACGCCCTAGTTATTTTTTAAAGATCAATACCTTGTTCTGAAGGAATATTCTCAAGTTTTTGCTTTATATTGATTAGCTCTGCTTGAAAAGCATCAACTTTATCATTCATGTCTTCTTCCTCTTTCAGCACACCTTCTGTTTTAAACTCTTCTACATCAACGACTCTTCTTCGCAATGCGTTTTTGATTATACCTAACTCGTAAACTGAAATCTTATCGTCATTATCATTATCCATACTTACTGTTTACCCTTAGAGTCTTTGAGAATTTTCTCATATCGACACGCCACTCAATATACTTTAAAGTGGGAAGGAATAAGTAAATTTTCGTAATTTCACTACTTGAAGGGAAAGGACGGTTCAGAAAAATATAAGTTCGTTTCTTATAAAACAAACCTACTCAACGATATATGAAGGGAAGAAACATAGTAAGGGAAATACTGAAGGTCAACCGCTCAGCCAGCTGCTTGAAGGTGGTTGAGTGGTTGAGCACATCGGAAAAACAACGCTTTTAAAGCTTACTTTTTATGGGTAGATCTGTTTACTCGATACCAATATAGAGGTCAACCTTGCCATACTCTAAATTGCCACCGATATACTGCTCAAAATCAACATTGTACGTTCGTACATGCTCACAGCTGCGATCATTAAAGTAGGTCCAAGCCTTTTCCCAAGCATTCATCACCGTGTATGGCATTTTACCCTCTTCAGAGAATACCAAGTACTTCCCTGCAGGAATATTTACTGTCACCACATTTGCAGCATTAGCGGTCTTGTCGTTGTCTGACAGCGCTTGCTCACTGCTCGTTTTCCAACCTGCCACAACATCAAACGCCCCTACTAAATCCTCACTCTCATAGTTATGATAAACACCATAAATGTCTTCACCTTCAGGAAGATCACCAGCATGTTTTTGATAAAACTTTTGCCATAATCTACCAAGCTTGGCAGTGTCGTGGCTAATCTCTGCGTTATTAGTCGTACGAGCGCTAATGCCATTGCAAGTGATCGCTTCGGCTAATTCTTTAATTTGTGACGTCATGATGCAGCCTTTTCTGTTTGTTGATTTGATGTTCTATGTAAGACAATAGTTGGTATGACAGCACTGATTAATCCGCTTCATCAATCCAATTCATTTGAATCGCTTCTAGGATGCCTTCGTTTGATTTTTGTGGATCATCATCAAAGCCTTCAAGCTCAGTCACCCAGCGATGCAGGTCAGTAAAGCGGATGTACTGCGGATCTGTTTCTGGAAACTTTTCATAAAGCTCAATCGCGATATCTAAGCTGTCTGTCCATTTTAATTTTTGTGGAATCATAACGGTACCTTTTTTTAGCAGTGTTAAAACCAGTCGGTTAAAAGACGATGCGTTCGTTTTGATAACGTCGCATTGATAAGCGCTATCCTACCAAAATTCACCAAAGGATTATAGCCAAGTTGTTTTACTCTGCTATTTTGCCATACTATTTCTTAAGCTGACTTGTTTGACTTAATGGCGACTTGGTGTGCGTTCCAAGTAGTAATGATATCCGTCAGCTGCTCGCCCGTCATATCCAGCACTTCTGGCGTACGCATGCCTTTATTATCTGTAAAAACAAACTTGGTCATACCCACACCCATCAGTTGATTTTTTACAAAGAAGCGATGCTCAAAATACACGTATTTATGATCCCATCCTACGACCGCACTACTGAGCGTCATTTTATCCAAAAATTTGATTTGTTTGAGATAAATCATCTCTTGCATGGCAATCACCCAGTTTAACGGCTTAATGCCTTTTTGGTGACAGCGTGCCATTACCCAGCGTGTGACGTTGAGTTCAATAAACGACAGATAACGATAATTGGGCAGATGATCGCGAAACCCCATGTCATGTGGCAAAATTCGATAATGACGGACAGTCGGTGCGGTCAATGCCTCTAGACTGATAGTTTCACTCATCGATTGGTGTTTGAGCTGTTGCTTAAGCAAGCTAACCATAATAAAAAAACGCAGTAACATATTCATAAATATTTCTCTTATTTCATTGTATTTATCATTGGTGACTATAGTAGGCAATGACCTTAGCTTATAATTACTTCATAAATGCCGCACACTTTAACGCAAAAAAAGCCACCTCAGTGACTTTCTTTATCTAAAAAATTATCTGTGAATAATGACAGTTAAACACATATTTTAATGATTAATGACCTGCACCATTGATACTACGAACCATCTCTTCGACCATTTTCTTCGCATCACCAAAGATCATCATGGTTTTGTCCATATAGAACAGACTGTTATCAAGCCCTGCATAACCCGTGTTCATTGAACGCTTGATGACCATAATCGTTTGGGCTTTGGTTACTTCTAGAATCGGCATACCAAAAATTGGTGAGGTTGGATCATCTTTCGCAGAAGGGTTTACCACGTCGTTCGCACCGATGACTAAGACCACATCGGTACTCGCGAAGTCTGAGTTAATTTCATCCATCTCTAAAATATCATCATAAGGGACATCGGCTTCAGCCAATAGGACGTTCATATGACCTGGCATACGACCCGCGACTGGATGAATCGCAAAACGCACATTCACACCTTCTTCTTTTAGCAGCTCGTACAACTCTTTGACTGCATTCTGTGCACGGCCCTGTGCCATACCATAACCCGGTACGATGACAACACTACTCGCATTAGCCATTAAGAAACCAGCATCTTCTGCTGAGCCTGCTTTGTAGTTTTTAGGAGCGCCATCATCAGCGCCCGCTGCTACAGCGCCTGTACCCATACCGCCAAATAAAACGTTGAGTAATGAGCGGTTCATGGCTTTACACATGATGTAAGACAAGATCGCACCTGATGAGCCAACGAGCGAACCTGCAATAATCAGCATCGAGTTGCCAAGCGTGAAACCAATACCTGCTGCTGCCCAACCAGAGAATGAGTTCAATAGCGAGACTACTACTGGCATGTCACCGCCGCCGATTGGGGCAATCCACATCCAACCGAATATCACTGCAATCACTGCCATCGCATAAAATGCTGGTAATGAGTCAGTAACGAAATAAACGCCACCAAAACCAATCATTGCAATGAACAATAACGCTTGGACAGGTTTTACCCAGCCGCCGACCAGTGTCTTCGCCCAGCTTTTTGCTGCCAATTTACCAAAGGCAAAGACGGATGCTGAGAACGTAATCGCACCGATGAAACAACCAATAAACAGCTCAACTCGGGCAACGGCGCCATGCTGCTGTTCAGTGTGTAGCACGGTTGCAAGTGCAATGGCGACTGCAGCTAAACCGACGAATGAATGCATCAAGGCAACGGTTTCTGGCATTTGGGTCATCGCAACCGTCTTTGCCTTCCACATACCAACGAGGGCACCCAATATCATCGCACCAATAATTAACCAAAGCACAGGGCCTTCTGCTAAGAAGAATGTCGTGACGACCGCAATCGCCATGGCGACCATACCGAAGCGGTTACCACGTATAGCCGTCTTAGGACTAGACAAACCACGCAAGGTTAAAACAAAAAGAATCGCGCCGACTAGGTAGAACCAATCTGCATTTGCCGCAATCATTGCTGAGAAATCATTCATGCGTCGCCTCCATTTTCTGTTGCTACAGGTGCTTTTTTCACTTTCGGTTTAAACATCGCAAGCATACGCTCGGTCACGGCAAAGCCACCGAAGATATTGATACTGGCTAAAAATACGGCAAAAGCGCCAAGTATACTGGTTGGTGTAAAGATAGAACCATCAATGGTGACGGTCTGTAGCATGGCACCAACGATGACGATACTTGATAGTGCGTTGGTGACGGCCATCAACGGCGTGTGCAATGCAGGCGTTACGCCCCAAACCACGTAGTATCCGACAAAAATAGCGAGTACAAATACGGTAAAAATCGCGACAAATGGCGTACTGGCCATGGCGGCACCGGCGGGTGCTGACGCTAAAATAGTGGCAATCATCTAATCCTCCTAAAATTTATTCATGTCTGGCAAATGTATGGTGACAAAGTATGTCGTGGTAGACCGTTAAAACTAGCGTTTGGCCAGTCGTACCTGATTGTCATGTGTCACTGCCAGTGCACCCTGAATCTCGTCTTCCATGTCTACGTTAAGTACCACCTTAGCTGATGCGTCACTTGCTGAAGCGTCGTCGCCAGCAGTCGCAATTAAGGTCGTGATAAAGTTAACCAAGTTATTGGCATACAAATCTGAAGACTGGGCGGCAAGCATCGATGGGATATTGGCAGCACCAACAATACGTACGCCGTTGTCCGTGGTAATGGTTTGGTGAGGCACGCTGCCTTCGACGTTACCACCGGTACCGGCCGCCATATCGATCAATACTGAACCTGCCTTCATTTTGGCAAGCGTTGCGCCATGTACCAGACGCGGAGCATTACGACCAGGAATCTGAGCTGTGGTAATGACTATATCCGCGTTGCTCAAGGCTTTGTCCACGACAGCCGCTTGATCTTTGACATATTGCTCGGATGGCGTCCACGCATAGCCACCGGTAGACTTAGCAGTCTCGGCCTCCTCTGCACTCATTGGAACATCCAACCATTTACCACCGAGTGATTCTACTTGCTCACGAGCAGTCGGACGTAAATCACTGGCTTCAACGACCGCGCCTAAACGCTTGGCAGTTGCAATGGCCTGCAAACCTGCCACTCCCACACCTAGGATAACGACCTTGGCGGGTTTGACCGTACCGGCTGACGTCATAAACATCGGGAATGGACGTGAATACTCATTGGCAGCTAGCAATACTGCTTTATAACCCGCAAGGTTGGCCTGTGATGACAAGACATCCATATTCTGTGCGCGTGACAAGGTACGAGGCAATAACTCCATCGCAAAGACTGTCGCGCCTTTGGCTGCATAAGTGTCAAGCTGAGTGTTGCGATATGGGTCGAGCATGCCAATGACGATCTGACCAGAGGACAAGCCATCGATGGCGTCAGCTGATAGGTCATTGACGGTGGTAATAATCTGAGACTGGGTAATGACCTCGGCACTGCTACTGGCAATGTCGGCACCCGCAGCTTGATACAGCGCATCAGCGTAGTACGCTGCTTGACCTGCCTTTGACTGAATGACAACTTCAAACCCAAGTTTACGCAACTTATTGACTGCGTCTGGGGTTATGGCTACACGGCTCTCGCTCGCGCTATCTGCACTGATTACACCGATTTTCATACCGTCTCCTTACTCACGTCTAATGGACTATATCTACGTCTATCAACTATCCTTAATATCCTCAACGCATATTTCACAAGCATAGAGGACAGAAAAACCTTTGGTTTTGATTGGATCAGTATTGCGACCAAAGGTTTATCAATTTAATAAATGATGATAACTTTACCATCATGGCTTTTTATTATAGGTATATCGTCTACCAACTTTCATTGTCTAAAGATGACCCATAAGTAAAATAAAAAGTTAGGTATTTACACCATTTACATAACTTTTATTGTTATATTAAAAATTTTTACTTTTTCAAAATCGCTCAATCCCCTGCATAAATGAGAGTTATCATCCTCACAACAACTATTGATACATGTCAGAATGGTGTCAAAACCCAACGTGTCAGTTAAACTCAATCCATGCATACCGTATAATAAGAATGCTTGATTCGGTAATAAGCTATGGCGTGTTACCGAGTCATTTACTCACTATAATAAGGAATAACGATGTATTTTTTACTCTCCCCTGCCAAGTCTCTGAATGAGACAGACGCCATACCATTAAATCTAGGCAACTACTATAGTCAGCCTGAGCTAATTGAACACTCACAAGTATTGATGCAAGTAATGAAATCTAAAGAACCGATTGATTTACAAGGGCTGATGAGCATTTCTAATGATTTAGCACAGCTTAATGCAACGCGTAATCAGCAGTGGCACTGGAGTAAAGAACAACCATTCACTGATAATACTAATGCGGCAAAACCTGCTGGGTATTTGTTCGATGGTGACGTTTATACTGGTCTTGATATGTATCACATGGATAAAGACACGACTATCTACGTCAATGAGCACTTAGGTATTTTGTCAGGGCTCTATGGTGTGTTAAAACCTTTAGATTTAATCCAACCATATCGCTTAGAGATGGGCACCAAACTGAAAAATGAGCGCGGTAATAACTTATATGAGTTTTGGGGCGAGAAAGTGACTGAGGTTATCAATGCGCGGATGGCTGATAGCGACGATAAAACATTGATTAATTTGGCTTCTAATGAATACTTTAAGGCGATAAAGAAAAAAGCATTGAAGGCTGACATCATCACACCACGATTTGAAGATGAAAAAAATGGTCAATATAAAGTGATTAGCTTTTATGCCAAAAAAGCACGTGGACTGATGGTGAAGTATGCAGCAGATAATAAGCTGACCAATGCTGAGCAACTAAAGCAGTTCGATCTAGCAGGATATTACTACTGTGAAGCCGCTTCTGATGATAAAACGTGGACGTTTAGACGGGATGCGGTGAATCAGTAAATTTAATTTTATTATTAGTTGAAAGATACCAAACGATTATAAGAAAACCCCGATAAGCTCAGCCTATCGGGGTTTTTCTATATGGGTTAGAACTAGAGGTTTATTTGTATAGATAATTTGGGCTCATGAGAGAAGTTCTTTATTTAATTATTTTTTTGAACAAGTAAATATTACGCCCTCAGTATCCTCTTTCAAAGTCATACTTGATTGTGACAAAGATATAATTGAGGAAGATGCACTTATATTTTTTGGGAACATATCAGTCATATTGAATGACTGATTCATGTATGGATGACTTATATTAGTCAACTTAATATCTTCTAATATTTCAACTAATTTTTTATTATTTATTTCCCAAGTGCCTGTACCGAAATAATCGTATTCAAGCGTAATTTTTTCTTTAGGATAATCTATTATCATCGTACCAAATGTATTACTTCGTTTATTAGTGAAATAGGAAGCTCTTCCTTTCATAGTAACAGTTGCATCTTCAACTTCCATTTCGACAGGATTGCAGTTCCAAGTACCAACTAACTTAGAGCTATACATCTGATCAATACTCGTGAGATCGTTCATTTTATTACTTTGAGCAATACTAGAACTGTATGGAACGAACATGACACTAAGTGAAACAAGAGCGGTGAATAATACTTTCTTCATTAATTTTCCAAAAATATAAATAAGATTACAATCTTATGTGTAAGTTTAACAACTGTTTTGTTTCTACATTATGGCTGTTAATTTTAAGAGTTTCAAACCAATGATCAATATTTATTTTTCAACCCTAAAAAATCACGATAAGCTCAGCCTATAAGGGTTTTTCTATATGAATCCACTATCCTATTAGACTAGACACAAAAAAGCCCTGCTATCTTTCGATAACAGAGCTTCTAATAGTCAAATAGACTTTATGACAAAATCATACTTTTAGCGAAAAGCGATTTACCGAGGAAGATAAGCAAAAATAGTACTTGTTGTACATTGAGCTTGTCTGACAAAGATAAATCGCTTTGCAGCAGAAGTAAAATTACATCATGCCGCCCATTCCACCCATACCGCCCATTCCACCGCCAGCACCCATACCGTCATCACCTTGCGGTAAGTCAGTAATCATAACTTCAGTGGTAAGCATTAGGCCTGCAACAGATGCAGCATTTTCTAGTGCTGAACGTGCTACTTTAGCTGGGTCAAGAATACCCATTTCAATCATATCGCCGTATTCACCAGAAGCAGCATTGTAACCATAGTTACCGCTACCGCTTTTCACTTCGTTTACCACAACTGACGCTTCTTCACCTGCGTTAGTTACGATTTGACGTAGTGGTGCTTCCATCGCACGACGTAAGATGTTAATACCTGCGTTTTGATCGTCGTTATCGCCTGTTAGTTCAGACAATGCATTCATCGCACGAACTAAGGCAACACCACCACCAGGTACAACACCTTCTTCAACCGCTGCACGAGTCGCATGTAGCGCATCATCAACACGGTCTTTCTTCTCTTTCATTTCTGTTTCGGTTGCTGCGCCGACTTTGATTACTGCTACGCCGCCTGCTAGTTTAGCAACACGCTCTTGTAGCTTTTCTTTGTCATAGTCAGAAGTAGACTCTTCGATTTGACGGTTGATAGACTCAACACGGTTTTCGATATCAGCTTTGTTACCAGCGCCATCGACGATTACTGTGTTTTCTTTACCAACAGTTACTTTCTTAGCAGTACCCAGTTGCTCAAGAGTAGCAGTCTCAAGGCTCAGACCAATCTCTTCAGAGATAACCGTACCGCCAGTTAGCGTCGCGATGTCTTCTAACATGGCTTTACGACGATCACCGAAACCAGGTGCTTTAACCGCACAAGTTTTTAAGCCGCCACGCATGTTGTTAACAACTAAAGTTGCTAGCGCTTCGTTTTCTACATCTTCAGCGATGATAAGCAATGGCTTGCTTTGCTGCATTACTTGCTCAAGTAATGGCACGATTTCGCGGATGTTGCTGATTTTTTTATCAACTAGCAAGATATATGGGTTTTCAAACTCAGCCGTTAAGCTGTCTTGCTTGTTCGCGAAGTACGGGCTGATATAACCACGGTCAAACTGCATACCTTCTACAACTTCTAGGGTATCTTCGAAGCTTGAACCTTCTTCAACAGTGATAACGCCTTGCTTGCCGACTTTTTGCATCGCTTGCGAAATCAATTCACCGATTTTGGTGTCTGAGTTAGCAGAGATAGAGCCTACTTGTGCAATGGCTTTTTCGTCGTCAGCGGGTGTAGACAACAAATGGATTTGCTCAACAGCAGCACGTACCGCTTTATCGATACCGCGTTTAAGATCCATTGGGTTCATGCCAGCAGCCACTGACTTCATACCTTCTTGCAAGATTGACTGAGCCAATACCGTCGCAGTGGTCGTACCATCACCAGCAACATCGTTGGTACGGCTAGCAACTTCACGTACTAGCTGTGCGCCCATGTTTTCGAATTTGTTTTCTAGTTCGATTTCTTTGGCAACTGAAACACCATCTTTAGTGATGGTAGGTGCGCCAAATGATTTATCGATAACAACGTTACGACCTTTAGGGCCTAGTGTTACACGTACTGCGTTTGCTAGAACGTTTACGCCGTCCATCATTTGTTTACGGGCATCAATGCCGAATTTTACGTCTTTTGCCATGTTAAATTACTCCACTATTATAAGTATGAGAATACGGTTGAATGATTCGATAGTATGGTTATAAATGCGCTTTGCGAACAACTGACTCAGCCAACAGGCCTCGTAAGCAATTAGCCTTCTAGCACACCCAATACATCAGATTCTTTCATAATAAGCAGTTCTTCACCGTCAACCTTTACGGTTTGACCAGCATATTGACCGAACAAAACTTTGTCGCCAGCTTTTACATCTAACGCACGAGTTTCGCCGTTGTCACGAATCTGACCGTTACCAGTAGCTAATACTTCACCTTGTGAAGGTTTTTCTTGAGCTGAACCAGGAAGCAAGATGCCACCAGCCGTTTTTGTTTCTTCTTCTATGCGGCGGACGACAATACGGTCATGTAAAGGACGAATGTTCATCGATATGACTCCAAAAGTTGGTTAATAAAATTAAGGGTTTATTTGAATTAATGGTCTCAATACCAGTATCTATAGGGAACGCTGCCAAAAACAACGCTTTGTAGATAAGCCTTGAGCTTGTAACAAAAAGTGGGGGCAAGGTGAGTTCGGTTCAAGTGTAAAGCCCAAAAATTTACAAGATTATTTTGCAGAAAATTTATCACTCAACATTTTATATCGATCAATGATAGGCAGTACAAGACGTGAATGCATGCAAAGGTATCGTCGATTCATGTTAAAAAAGTACGGTTTGACTGAGATAAAATTTTTGACGCCTCTGTCACACTTGCGAACAACCAAGAGAGCCTGATACTGCCTGTGATTTGTATGCGATTAACTGTAGTAACATTTGCTACAAGTCCTACACGGAGCTGTATAACCCTGCGCTTGAAAATGTAACAGAGTATGACCATTATAGATCTTGTGAACATAATAAGAACGATCGATAAAATTTGCTATATCGGCAATAAATCAATGAAGGGGTATCCATGAGTTTTTTATCAATGCACAGAAAGTCACTGAGCGACAATGTTAATAATGCTAATAACGCAAAACGCAGTCCATCTAAATTTTTATCTGCCTTAGTGACAGGTATCAGTATCTCTACCGTTGGAGCTTTGAGTATGACCGCACCCACACTTGCCAGCGCAAAGACTGTGCAACCGTCAACCGCCAATTATAGCTTTACCGTTGAAGACAAGTATAAAGGCACAGCGACTCGTACGCTAAACAAGTCTGGTAATACATGGAAATACAATGTTAGCGCGCGCGTCGCTGGTGTGGCTAGCGCCTCGCAAAATAGTACCTTTACCATCAACGGTAACAATGTCAATCCGACGCAGGCAAGCACTACGTACAAACTACTTGGCATGGGTCGCACGCATAAACTAGACTTCAACCCAAGCAGCAAAAAAGTCACGAGTAACTATAAAGGCAAGTCGACGACTATGAATATGTCGCAACAAGCCTTTGATGACTTGAGCCTTGAGGTACAAATTCGTCAGGATTTATTGAACGGTAAATTCTCTGGTAATTACTACATGGCGAAAAAAGACAAAATTGAGAAGACGCCATTCAAAAAGTCTGGCAACACCAAAATTACCGTACCAGCGGGTACCTTTGATACGGTACGTGTTGACCGCGTTCACGATGACGATAGCCGCTCTACCAGCTTTTGGTTAGCCCCAAGCTTAGACTACCTACCCGTGAAAGTCAGTCAAATTAACGATGGTAAGAAAATGGATCTAGAGTTGACTAAGATTAACTAATCTACTTATCTTTAAAGTTATAAACGAAAAAGCGGCGCCCTATCTGGAGTGCCGCTTTTTTATGGTTTTAGATTGATAGATGTCACCTGATAAGCATCAGACAATCTGAATCACTGGCGCGGTTGTTTAACCACGAGGCTGTTTGACGACGTTGTTCATAGAAGGCAGACGCTTAAGCAAAATAAACAACCAAACATTGATGGCAAGCAGTAGGACAAAATCAAGCAAATAAACCACTATCTCCGCCCAGCTACTGCCATATATACGTGTAAACAGCACCACACCACTCGCCCCCAAATACACGAGGGTAAACATACTGCTTATCAATAACGCATAAGGTGAGCGACCACGCAAGATCCATGGTGTCAAAATAAATGCGGGCACTAGCCACAGCGCTTGCCAAGCAATACCGCCAACGATGTCAGGGCTGCTAGGGTTGAATACGTTAATAAAAATAGGCAGTCCAAGCAATCTATAGACGAGCCAAATCAACCACGTAACCATCAAACGCTGACGGATAGGTACAATAGGTTTATTCGCCTTGGCAGGCTTACCAGTTTTCTTTACTGGTGGTGCAGCATTCATCTCACTATCGGAGCGGTTTGTAGCCATTAGATATATTTACTTCCTCATTAATAGCGTGAATAACGCTGTCGCATTTTAGGCTCAATGATTATTGTAGGCTCAACGATACAAAAGCCGCTTAGCGACTCCAGTTAGCTTGAGCCAATGCTGTCGCACTGATAGCCAAACGGCGACCTTGGGCGATGCCTAGCTCACGCTCATCAGGTGAGATAGGCTGATCATGTGATGCCCCACTGACATGGCTAGCACCATAAGGTGAGCCACCGCGTTGAGTACGATTTAACGCAGGTTCCGCATAAGGCACACCAACGATAATCATACCGTGATGCATCAATGGCAACATCATCGTCAACAACGTCGTTTCTTGTCCGCCATGCATGGAGCCTGTCGCAGTAAATACTGAGGCTGGTTTGTTCTGTAGGTTTCCTGCCAGCCATAGCGTGACGGTATTGTCCCAAAAATATTTCATGGGTGCTGCCATGTTGCCAAAGTGCGTCGGACTACCAAGCGCCAGACCGCTGCAATTTTTGAGATCATCCATGGTGCAATACAGATCACCTTCATCAGGTATCGCAGGCTTGCTCGATGTCGTCTCAGGAGCAACCGTTGGGACCGTACGAATACGTGCCGTCATGCCAGCGTCTTCGATACCTTGCGCGATAGCGTATGCTAATGTCTTAGTCGTACCGTAATTAGAATAATAAAGCACCAAAACATAAGGGTCGGTCTGACTCATTAGCAAAGCTTCCTTATAAAGTCGTTAATCATACTGGCCACCAAAAATGCGGCGAAATATATGACTAACTGGCATTGTAGAATATGTGCACATTATGCCCGAGTCATTCACTGTCATGCAAATAACCATGATTGATAACCTGACTTATATTGTATCTGATGTGCTACGTGGTGCATTTTGACACAATTAAACCGCAGATGATAACCGTTCATCTTTGTTACACTATTGTCACTCTTACTTTTGCTTAATGGTCGACATGGAAAAATTATCTCAAAAAATCCCGTTTTTACAGCAGCGCTGGTTTCAGTTTTTACGGTTTTTGACTCGGCATTTTTTTGAAGATAATTGCCAGCAAAAGGCAGCTTCACTGACATACACCACTATGCTATCGATCGTACCGGTATTAACGGTATTACTGATGATTTTGTCATCCGTACCAGCACTCGCATCGGTTAGAGCTCAGATTTATGACGTCATTTATAGCAATCTGTTGCCGCAGTCGAGCATGCAAGTTAGCGAGTATATTAATAGCTTTGCTGAAAAGTCATCCAATCTAACCATCATCGGTGCCATGATTTTGTTTTTTACGACTATCATGACCTTGACCACTATCGAGCGCGCGTTTAACCAGATTTGGCGAGTAGAAGACCGCTCTGGTGGCATCAAAAGCATGCTGCGTTATTGGACTATCGTTACCCTAGGGCCGCTGGTGTTGGGTACCGCTTTTATCGCTTCAAGTACCGTACAGAGTCTGAGCTTTCTCAATCGTCAAATTGCAGGCTACGGTATCGACTGGAGTTTTTGGGTACAAATGGCATCGATTGGTATTACGATGGCGGGCTTTATCGGTATGTACTGGTTTATTCCAAAGGCGCGCGTACCAGCAAAAAATGCAGCCATCGCTGGCGTGTTCGTGGCCATTGTCTTTGAATTAATGAAACATCTGTTTGGTACAGTGATGGCTAACTTTACCAGCTACGAAGCGATTTATGGCGCTTTTGCCGCATTGCCTATCTTTCTACTATGGATTTATCTGTCGTGGAATTTGATTTTATTAGGCGTTGAAATCAGTTATACCTTGACGATTTTTGAGACAGAAGAAGTCTACCCTCGTCACCCGTTACTCAGCTTGTTAGACATGTTGAATTTGGTCTATACCCACCATTTAAAAGGTGAAGCTGTTAGCGAGCAAGCACTGCGTAATGTCTTAGGTCGCAAAGAGCTGCCGAAATGGTATACCTATATCAACTACCTACAAGACAGCAACCTGATTACCATGACAGATGATGATGACTATGTGCTCAAAAGAGACCTGAGTAGGATGACATTATGGGACTTTTATCGTACCTTGCCCTACCCACTTCCTATAAAGGACGAGTTGGATGAGATGAAGTTAGAGGACCAGAAACCTTGGCTCAGCTTATTGGTAGATCGTTTTGAGCACACAGAAGCGTATGCTAAGCAGCAGCTAGACTTGCCGTTGAATGTTATCTTTACCAACGCCGAACCGCGCAAAAACCCTGATGATAAAGGCACGAATAAAAACACCTCACACCCTTTATTTAAAAAACCTGAATTTAGAAAAACATCGCAAGCCGCTCCTAAAAGCTTAGCTCGACAGTCAACTGATACAACAGCGACCCCGCACTTTGATCCAGCCGCTTATGACAAGGACAGTAAGGTTGAGTGTGATGCACATGATAATGAAATCATTATTCCTATAGATCCAAAAACGGCGCCGTCTCCACAAACCAGCAGATGGGGACACAAAAGCACAATCATCACCGAAGCGGACAACCCTAAACACGGCTCTAGCAATAAAAATTAGTTTGTTAAAATAGATAAAAGAAAGCTAATTGGAAACAAGAAAACAAATGTAGTACAGTTTATTAATATAGTTGTTATACTCCCAGCAACACATTTGTTGGGGTATTCCTTTGACACATAACACAGCATTTCTATTAAAAACCATAAGTATCGGCATCATCTCTATAATGCTATCTGCATGCGGTGAAGGTAGTGATGATAATACACGGCCTGCACCATCTGATAAGCCGCCTGTAGTGGTTCCACCTGATATAAGTGAGCCACTGACACCGCTAGAGCCGAGTACGCCGATCAAACCTAGTGAGCCATTAACACCGCTGGAGCCAAGCACGCCAATCAAATATCCAGAACCACAAAAAGACCGTGCTGATTATTATCAATTAGGCTTCTTTGACTATAACGGTGCCGGTGAAACACGAGAGATCCGTTCTGATTTACTAGGCTCTTTCCAAGCTATGATTCAATTTGGGCAGAATCATACGGTAGATCCTCAGGGCAACGAAGCAAAAAACATGCCCCGCCTAACTGCAGAAAAAGAGGCGTTATTACTGGTTACGCCTACACTTGAGATGGGAGCAGTCAATCAACTGGTTGCTGAGATTTATCAAGATGGTCTGCTATTACGCAGGGTCAATTTAGACGACCCGACCCAAATCCCACCATCTGACCAAAACAACAGCGATGATAGACCACGGGTCGCCTATAGTAAGCGCGCTTGGTCAACCAAACTCAACTGGGATGAAGTACAAAGCGGCCTTAAGATTCGCATTGTCGATGAACAAAATCGTAGCGGTGAATTGCTAGAGAATAAAATAGACTTTGCGGCGCCAGGCGAGCTGGTCTTAACCAATATCCGTCTTGGTCTT
Source organism: Psychrobacter sp. 5A.1 (assembly GCF_030407455.1). Lineage (GTDB taxonomy): Bacteria > Pseudomonadota > Gammaproteobacteria > Pseudomonadales > Moraxellaceae > Psychrobacter. The sequence continues at coordinate 14,579 of NZ_JASDDJ010000033.1, read as the reverse complement.
TTGAGCCCAGTGACTGTAAATAACAATGGTCATTATATGCTGCTACAGCCAGAAAAGGCGGGCGCAGATTATTTCCAGACCATTCCAGCAGCAAAGATGACCGTCGCTAAATACGATGACGTCGTACTTGATCGGGTGATGGTAGCGAACGGTACTATTTATGATACGGCTTCAGGTAGCAGCTCAGATGGCGGCGTATATAGTGGTGATATGCGCGAAAATACAGGCAAATCAACCTTTGGCGTCGGTATTAACCTTGCCAACTGGGGCGTCACTAGCGCATCGATGCTAAGCCAAGAGCAGCCGCAGCTCACCCAAAATGTCAATGCGCACCATGCCCGTGGCAAATACGCCAACGGTACATTTAACCACGGCTTGAGCGGTGGCAATGGTATGCTGACTTTGATTAACTCGGTCGGTAATGAGTTTAGTCATGAAATTGGCCATCATTATGGATTGGGGCATTATCCAGGTAAAGTTGGCGATAAAAAATTCTGGTCAGAGCACCATGCCGATAGTGGTTGGGGTTACATGCCCCTTAGAAATAGAATGCGGGGTAACTTTGAATGGTGGCGAAAAGATGTCGGTGCCGGTACTGAAGACTCACCTACTTTCTTAGGTCAATACAGCTATGGTCGTGACGCCATGTCTGGTGGCTCTAATAACAGTGACATCTCGCGCTATACTCATTACACCGGCTATAGTACAAAAACCAAAATCCAGCCAGCATTTGATCGTTATATGTTTGCCAGTGACTCACCGACGGGCTATAAAAAATGGGATGCTGAGCGTCAAAGAATGCAGATCGCACAACCAAAAGTACCACGATCTAATAATGTTTGGTACAACAGCGCCGATGGCAACTATTTAAGACCGCGTTTGCAAGGCGTGCCTGTTTATACTATTTTAGGCGGCTATGACCCTGTCACCCAAAAGGGTATTATCTATCCGGCAGCACGAGGTAACTGGGGTAACGTCTTTGATTTACCGGCGGCGAACACTTCAGCTGACGTCGCTAGCTGCTGGCTGACCGTCACTTATAGTAATAATATGGTCAATAACATCGCCCTTGCCCCTCATCGCATGAATGGCAATAGCAATGCCAATAAATTTCACGTCAATTTAGCGATTTCTGAAAACCCTAACAAAGTCGATTTGTATTGTAAAAAAGCCAACGAAGCACAGGTGTTATTATCATCAACCGCTATTGGTCCATATATCGACTCCATCAAGCCAGCCGTTACCTTTGGTAAAGAGCATGGCTTTAGCGCCTTAAGAAAAATCGAATTACCACTATTAGAACAACAACTTATCGATCAATCGGCCAACTCGACTATCAATTTGGACGCCGAGGGTGAGCTGATATACCACTCTTATAAAGATGATCGTGATGCGCTCAGTCAAGCACTCAGCCCGCTTGCCTTTCAGGTACTCGAGCGTTATGAGCAGCAACAACAGACCATGCATCGCCTAAATCGTTGGGTCGATGTTTATCGTGATGATTTAATCGATGGCGGGCCGGAGGTCATCACTGCCTTTCATAAGTTTGTCAACGAATTAGAACTGCAAGATGATCAGCCTTTAGCAAATGTCAGCCCACTCATGAATGGTAACAACTGTCTTAAGGTCGAGACATTAGAAGATGGTAAGCTCAATACTTTTATCAGCGGACCAAGTGCTTGCACAGGAGATGACTCTGAGCAATGGATTCAAGACAGCAAAGGTCGTATCCACAATAAAATGGCACTAGATCAGTGCCTAATGCCGCAAGGTGGCAATGTCATTAACCTAGCCCCTTGTGATGATCAAGCAAGCTCGCAAGTTTGGCAAATGGATGTATCCGCCAACGCCATCAAGCAAGGCAATCAATGCTTTGACTTAGCAAAAGGCTATATGAGTAATAATCGCGCTCGACTCATTCGCTATAGCTGTACAGGTAACGGCAACCAAAGATGGACGATGCTCACGCAAAACTCGAGTTTGATATTATCTAGCGCTGGCAAAAATCTACCGCTGATAATAGAGAATATGCAAAAACAAGCAGTGACGACAGACACCATTCAAATGCAGTTGGCAAGCACCAATAGTAATCATCAGCAACCCTCTACACTAGCAAAAGTAAGCAACGCGATAAGCACTTGGTTTTATAGTCTAATCAGCTAATTGAAAATACATGATAATGATAAAAATAAGCTCCTATGATAGGGGCTTATTTTTACTAAATTTTTCATCGTTATTATTTATATGATAAGGTAATAAATAGTCAAAAGATTACTCCAGCGTTACGCTTAAATTTATCACCATTTTATTTTGAACCGGCTATAGTGTGTAGACGCAGCAAGCAAAGACAATGAATCCCTGTAGGACGGTACCTGTTTTAAAATAGATTCATTATATACGATCTCGTCAGTCATTTTTGGAGCGCGAACATTGGACAAACACCCTGAAAATGGCTTTTTTAAGCGACTACTCTTATTTTCAGTGCAGAGAATGAAGGCGTTTTCGCAGCTTTGGTCGTTACAGACATTGGCTGACCTGCCCGATCGTCTAAGAAACTTGTGGCAGGAGTTGATCGGCTCTTATTGGTTTATTCCAACTGCTTGTGTCATCGTCGGTATTTTACTTGCTCCTTTGCTAGTCGCGATTGATCAGCATTTTGATCGTGAAACGGTAAAAGAGATCTCCTTTGCTTTTACTGGTGATGACGAGGCGGCGCGCGCGATTATGACTGCCATCGCTGGTGCGGTACTGGGCGTGGCAGGTACGACATTTTCGATTACAATCGCCGTCCTGTCGATGGCATCCTCACAGTTTGGTCCAAGACTGCTACGTAACTTTTTGACCGACACTCCAAACCAGTTTGTCCTTGGCGCTTTTATTGGTACATTTAGCTATAGCTTACTGGTATTGAAGTCTATCCATAAGTCTGACGTAGCTTTTGGTGTGCCGCAATTGGCAGTGACTTTTGCCATTATCATGGCGATTATCTGTGCGCTGCTTTTAGTTTATTTTGTGCAGCATATGGTGCATGCTATTCAGGCGTCACACGTCATTCAAAATGCCAGCAACGATGCGATTGCAAACATTTACTATTGGTATAACGATCGATGTGATATCCAACATCAACGCGATGCTGAGCACCATGATATCGAACAGTTCCAAAACTGGCCTGCTATGCCGATTTATTCACCAAATTCAGGTTATCTACAGCAGATTTACCTTGAGTCATTGATTGCGCTGTCACAAGATTATGGTGGCGTGGTACAAATGCATGTCAACCTCGGTAATTATGTCACTGACAAAAACGTCATTGGTTACTTTTATCAACGGCCTGCGTCTCATCCAAACAACCAACAGAAGACAGCGACCCCGCATCTAGCAGTAATACCTAGAGCACCTGATGGACTGTTTTGGCAACATCTGGCAGGTTGCCTGCGGCTTGAGCAACGATTGGCGCACTCTAACGACATCGCCTATAGCTTAGGTCAGATGACAGAGATTGCTGTACGCGCATTATCCCCTGGTATCAATGATCCAAAGACTGCGGTCAATTGCGTCCAGTCTCTAACCAGCTGTTTGAGTATCATGATGCGTCGTCAGCCACCAAGCCCTTATCATTTTCACATACCGCAGTCAGACACTAACGATAACTCTGAAAATACTGTCAAACAGAAGCGACTGGCCATATTGGCACTAGTCACTCATATCCCCAAAATTTCTGACTTTATCAATGTATCACTCGGTGAGATACGTCGTTATGCAGCTGCTGACCTAATGGTCTTAAAAGCATTGTGTCAGGCAATGGTCAATTTGAACTATGCACGGGTAAACAGCGCACAGCAGCAAACGCTATTACATGAATTGCATCTGATTCAGCGCGCCGGAGAAGAGAATTTAAATTATCAAGAGCTGGTCGATGATTTGGCCGCTATGTGCGAACAAGCCAAGCAATTCATCCTTGATAATGATGCTCAGCACAAGCATTTTAATTATGTTAGTGAGTTTGCAGCCCGTATTCGTCAAGCGCTACAGACTCAATCTAGTTAATAGCATCGCATGATCAGTTAACTGTTGAGATAGATGACATGTCCAGCACACCACATCTATAAATAAGATACAACCCTACATACACAATCCTTATAAGCCTTGCGCTTTGGATAATTTTATATTCATACGAGACCTACTTTATGGCATCTGCAAACAGCCTGACCATACTTGAAATCAGCGCCATATTTTTATCGATCACCGCCTCATTAACCTATATTAATCACCGCTTCATCGGCTTACCAACCACTATTGGCGTCATGGTAATTTCTATCTTACTGTCGATTGGGGCGATATTTTTGGGCTTCTTAGGATTTGATCAGCTGATCGATTACGAAGTCAGTTTATTAGAACAGCTTGATTTTACCGAAGTGTTATTAGATGGCATGCTATCGATGCTGCTATTTGCGGGCGCATTACACGTCAATATTAGTGATCTAAAACGCTACAAGTTACCTATTGGCATCCTTGCGGGTCTTGGCACGGTCATATCGGCGATGCTCATTGCGACCGCGATTTATTTTATGCTGCCACTCTTCGGCTTTGGACTGCCGTTTCTGTGGTGCTTATTGTTTGGTGCTTTAATTTCTCCTACCGATCCTATCGCCGTGATGGGTATTCTCTCATCAGCAGGCGCACCAAAGAGTATCGAGACCGTCATCGCTGGTGAATCATTGTTCAATGATGGTATCGGCGTGGTTATCTTCGTTTTATTGCTGGGAATTTTATCTAGCGGCGATATCCCTACTGCCAACTACGTCGCACATACATTGGCGGTCGAAGCTGGTGGCGGAGTCGTTTTCGGACTGGTACTTGGTGCGATTTTGTACTACTTGCTCAAGAGCATTGATAGCTATCAAGAAGAGGTACTATTAACATTGGCAGGTGTCATCGGTGGCTACGCGCTGGCCAGTCATTGGCATTTATCAGGGCCACTTGCCATGGTCATGATGGGTCTAATGGTCGGTAATCGTGGACGCGAGCTGGCAATGAGTGATAAGACACGCCATTATATTGATTTGTTTTGGGAATTAATCGATGAGATTTTAAACGCGATTTTGTTTGTGCTCATCGGTCTAGAAGTGGTGATGATTGCTTATTCAGGCAATTTATTTATCGCCAGCGGTTTGACGATTTTGATTGCGCTCGTTGCTCGATTTATCGTGGTGGGTATGACGACCAAGACTTTTCATCGTCAGCTTGATTTACCGACAGGCGCATGGAAAGTCCTGACTTGGGGCGGCTTACGTGGTGGTATCTCAGTCGCACTAGTATTGCAGCTGCCAATTGGGGCTGAGCGAGAGATTTTATTGGCACTCACTTATGCGGTCGTGATCTTTTCTATCTTGGTACAAGGCCTAAGCGTTGGAAAAGTCGCCAAGAGCATTCGTACGGATGAAAAACCAGTAGACGTATAAACCAAAAATATAGCAGGCACAAAAAATCCAGCATCAGATACTTGTCTTATGCTGGATTTTTTGACTTAAATTTAAACGCTATATCAAACCCTTCCGTTTCATATTACGATAAACCACAATAATAATGAGCAGATTAGAGACCAGTATTCCAAGCTTAAACCAATCAAATGGGCTGACTATCAAATAGTAGATTTCTATAGGAATAAATACCCCGTAGCCTAGCACCCCAAACCAATACGCCCATGTTTTGTCATGCCATAAGCCATAAGCTTCTAGGAAACGTAAACTGGCATAAGCAACTATCAACAATAAAAACATCGGCCAGTTTTTGCTTGCCTGCTGAGCAATACGTACCGCACTGTCGATTTGCGGCGCAAGCAGATGACCGAAGTTTTGGTGCCAAGAGTCTGTCGCTGTCGTCAGCCAATGCTCAAGATCAGTATGCCACGACCACAACGCCCCTGCTCCTAGTAACGCCCCAACGCCTTTGACTACCTCATAAATGGCCACCGCTTTGATAGATTCACTCGCCGTACTGCGCGATTTTTCTTGTTGGCCATTCATGGCAACTCCTTTATCCTTCGAGGATGGCGGCAGACTGTCATCCTGTCGGGGCAAATTAGCCAAAGAATGTCTCCACAACACGTCCTTGCAATTGCTGATTGAAAAACGGCGTGTTTTTGCCATTCGATAGCATAGATTGCGCGGTCACTTGCCATTCAAGATTGGGATCAACCAATATTGCACCGCCAATCGCTTCATACTGCTCATTAATACCAGCGATTTTTGCAGGATTCAGGCAGATTTTATCTACCAATTGCGACAGGGTTAATACATCATCATTTACCAGCTGACAGGCCAGTGCCATAAAGGTATCGAAGTTTGAGATACCTGGCGTACTCTCAGCAAACGGCGCTTTTTTAGCCGTACTGTTTAGTGGCTCATGATGACTACAGATGGCATCGATGGTCCCATCTTTTAATCCACGGCGGATGGCTTGCTGGTCAGTATTACTACGTAGTGGTGGTAATACGTAAGCCTGAGCATTAAAGCCTTCAAGGTTATCATCAGTTAAGTAAAGCTGATGCATAGCAACATCACACGTAACAGGCAACCCTTTATCTTTTGCCCAGCGCATGAGCTCGATAGAGGACTTACAGGATAGCTGACTAAAATGGGCCGCGATTCCCGTCTCCTCAACCATCAGTAGCTGCGTAGACAGTGCCACTGTTTCCGCAATCCAAGGAATCCCTTGCAGACCATGGTAAGAAGCAATATAACCCTCATGTGCTACGCCGTCTCCAGACAAACTTGGCTCATTAGGATAAAAGAATACTTTCATACCAAAAGTCGCCGCGTATTCTAGTGTGCGTAGCAGTACTAGGTCATTGCGAAAGGGTCTACGCGCATTGGATACCGCGATACAGCCACCCTTTTTAAGCCCTGCAATATTAGATGGTCGTTCGCCCTCTAACCCTGTGGTCAATGCACCCAAGATATGTAAATAAATACCACCATCACTCAAAGCGCGCTCACGCAAGCCCTTTAAAAGTGAGCCATTTTCTAAAATAGGATTGGTATCAGGTGGCGTCACCACATGCAAAAACCCATTACTACGGGCAGCGCTGCCTTCTGATTTTAGCGTACCGTGTTGCTGTTGGCCTGGCTCACGCAAGCGCGCGCAAAGATCTACCAATGGTGGTAGTAACCACATCTCACGGCCAGAATCGAGTGTAGACAGTTTATCTGTTACTGTTTGCGGCAGCGCATCTTTAAATGCTTTTGGTAAATGATTAAGGATGGGTACATCAGTATTAAGCATGGTAGACATAACGTTATTACCGTATCAATAAAATGAAATAAATGAGAACAAGTCGCGCGATAGACGGTTACTTGCCAGCCGCTTGATGAGCACGCTGACCTTCCATCGCAAGCGACAAGACCGCCATACGAATGGCGATACCGTTATTTACCTGCTTTAAGATAACGGATTGTGCGCCATCAGCCACACTAGAGGCAATCTCAACACCACGATTCATCGGCCCTGGATGCATAACCAATGCATCAGGCTTAGCGAGAGCTACGCGCTCTGGCGTGATCCCATAATGCTTATAGTATTCACTTGATGATGCCAATAGTGGCGAGCCGATACGCTCATTTTGTATTCTTAATCCCATAATGACATCACAATCAGTGACACACTCATCCATGTTTTCATACACCTGCACACCAAAACGCGCAATACCTTTGGGTAGTAAAGTACGTGGTGCGCAGACACGAATATCTGTCACACCTAGCGTTTGCAACGCACTGATATCAGAACGCGCTACCCGTGAGTGCTTAATATCACCAACGATTGCGACAGAAAGTTCTTCAAATGGGCGCGGTGCCTCACGGTGAATGGTCAACATATCGAGCATCCCTTGAGTAGGATGCGCATGCCAGCCATCACCGCCATTAATGATTGCGATATCAGGGGTCACTTCTGTTGCCATAAAATGCGCGGCACCCGAAGCTGAATGTCGGACCACAAAGATATCCGCAGTCATCGCTTGTAGATTCCACAGCGTATCACGCAGACTCTCGCCTTTTTTGGTGCTAGAGCGTTCGATATCGATATTGAGTACATTGGCACCCAAGCGTTTTTCTGCCACCTCGAATGTCGTCCGTGTACGAGTCGATGGTTCAAAGAACAAATTCATCACCGTATAGCCATCTAGCTCAGGACGATTGATTAACTGTCCGTTTTCATCAAAGAAAGTCTCTGCTTTTGCGATAATGGCTTTGAGCTGTGCTTTATTGAGACCCTCAACACCCAAGAAATGCCGAATACTACCATCAGGGTTGAGCTGCGGGTGACTCAGTGACGTATTGAGCCGTTGGTGAATCGTATCGGGATCAAATTTTGCATAATCAGTCGGTGAGACTGGTTGTGTAGCGCTACTATCGATAGAATTTGACATAATGGCGAGTCTTTATTGTGGGTTTATATGAGTCTATAGTAATCACTTATTCATCTTTGTTCGATCATTTATCACTGATAGGCATAGATACAAAGGACATTTTGACGCTTATTTGCTACAATTTACCATAATCACATTCGTCCAGAAAACAGCCTCAGCAGACAATCAGAAAGCATAAGTAGACATGCTGTATTCTCATAGAGAATAATTCTGACAAAACTATAAATGAATAACAATAGATATAGTGTAGCCGATTTTGTGGTCGGGACAAAGATACCATACAGGCTATTTAAGCATTTACCCATTTAGGGTGTGCTAAATGCCACCTACTCCTTTATTTTGATACCCATCCGTTCTTTTAATTTCCATACCATTTTTTAGGAAGCCTTATGACGACCTTAGCAGATTATCTAAACCAACATGCCACTAGCCCTGCCCTAAACGACGTGATTACTACCGTCACTGATGTCGGCAAGACGATTTCACAGCTACTCAGAAAAGGCGCTCTGGCAGATATCTTGGGCGAAGCGGGCAATCAAAACGTCCAAGGCGAAGATCAGAAAAAACTAGACGTATTGGCCAATGACTTACTGCTAGATGCATTGGCAAAAAACACGCACTGTGCAGGCGTTGCTTCAGAAGAGCTCGATGATGCCACCCCTGCTAATGATGACGGTAGCCTATTGGTTTTATTTGACCCACTAGATGGCTCATCCAATATCGATATCAATATGGCAGTAGGTACGATTTTTTCTGTTTTACCGTATGAGCGTCAAGGTCAAACCAGTGAAAACAGCGACTATCTACAGGCAGGTAACAAACAGCTAGCAGCCGGTTATTTGTTATATGGTACCTCAACCGTACTTGCACTAACGATAACTGAAAATGTGGTGATGTTCAGCCTAGATCCAGATACGGGTGATTATGTACTCATAGAAGACAATGTGCAAATTGATGCTGATACCAGTGAATATGCTATCAATAGCTCAAACTATCGCTATTGGCGCGCACCGATGCAGCAATACATCGACGAGCTGATTGCTGGCGAAGCCGGTATACGTGGTCGCGATTTTAATACACGCTGGGTCGCTGCCATGGTTGGTGATGTGCATCGCATTCTATGCCGCGGTGGTCTATTTACCTATCCGTTTGATACCAAATACGCTCACAAAGCGGGCAAGTTACGTTTGATGTATGAATCCAATCCAATGAGCTTATTGATTGAGCGTGCTGGCGGCGGAGCCACGGATGCGGTCAACCGTATCTTAGATATTGATCCAACTGATATTCATCAACGTGTCCCTGTCGTACTGGGAAGCAAAAATGAAGTCGATTATGTTAAAAACTTGCACGTAAATTATTCTGAAAAATAATTGATTTGAGCACATGTTAAAGATAATCAGTAGAATGCTAAATCAATAATAAGCATTCTGCTGGCTGTCCAAACAATTCCTTCAGTCTACTCTAAGCGATCCACTATGGTACTAAATCCCACCGAGCTGATTACCTCAGATAAGAACACAACCGTGAAGCTCGTAAAAGCACTGTTGTCACAAGCACGCCAGCGTAAAAAGCATGGTCAGACAGTCATAGAAGGCGTCCATTTGATAGATGCTGCACTGCGTAGCGACTATCCCTTTGTTCAGATACTACTGTCTGAATCGGCGCGCACCCACCCTGAAGTTCAGCAGGTATTGACTCGTCTACCCACTTATACGCCTATTCTTACTTTGTCAGACTCACTTTATGAGAGTATTCGTAGCTTGGGCACTGGCATCGATATCATGGCCGTCATTAAAATACCAACGCCTAGCTTATCGATGATCAATGAAGACTGCCTAATTCTCAATGACGTACAAGATAGCGGTAATGTTGGTACGCTACTACGTACGGCAGCAGCTGTCGGTATTAATAACATCCTATGCACCAGCGCGACTGCGCAAGCTTGGTCTCCAAAGACGCTACGAGCAGGTATGGGTGCACAGTTTGCGCTGACTATTTATGAAGGCTTGAGTACGCAGGCCATTTTAGATCAAGTACAAGTGCCGCTTTTGGCGACCAGCTCTCATACAGATACTATTATTTACGATCACGATTTATCTACGCCTGTGGCTTGGATTATGGGTCATGAAGGTCAAGGTGTTAGCGATGATCTAATGCAGTGTGCAACGCCTATCGCTCTACCACAGCCAAATGGCCAAGAAAGCCTTAATGTCGCCATTGCAGGCTCGCTATGTCTGTATGAAACTTTGCGTCAAAGAAGCTACTCTTAGCTTTGGTTTATATCTGCGATTAAAAGCTTATCTGTAAAGCACAAAAAAACCCACTATCATTTAATAGTGGGTTTTTTATTATCTGTCTACTACTGATATAGTCAAAGAAGTCTAAAACGGATACAAGGCAGCCGACTGCAGATTGTACCAGTCGTACATCTAAGGAGGGTAACGCCGTAGCCGTTTAGTAGTTCTGTAACTATATATTAAACCTTGCTGGTTAGCTCAGGCAATGCTTCAAACAAATCCGCTTCTAGGAAGTAATCAGCAACGCTAGCGATAGGTGCTTCTGGGTCATTGTTGATAGCAACGATAACTTTAGAATCTTTCATACCCGCTAAATGCTGAATCGCGCCTGAAATACCTGCTGCGATATATAAGTCTGGTGCAACAATCTTACCCGTTTGACCGACCTGCATATCGTTTGGTACATAGCCTGCATCTACTGCAGCACGTGATGCACCAACAGCAGCGCCTAATTTGTCAGCCAATGGCTCGATGTACTTAGTGAAGTTTTCACCGTTTGCCAATGCGCGACCACCAGAAACCACAATACTTGCTGACGTCAATTCTGGACGATCAGACTTAGCCATCTCTTCATTAACGAAGCTAGCTTTACCCGTTTCTTGTACGTTGTCGATGGTTTCAACAGTGGCTGAACCACCTTCGCTTGCCACTGGGTCAAACGCAGTTGTACGTACTGTCAGTACCACTTTGTCTTCTGAGGTTCTTACTGTTGCTGTCGCGTTACCTGCGTAGATAGGACGCTCAAATGTCTGCGCATCTACCACACCTGAGATTTCAGACAGCATGCTTACGTCAAGCAACGCAGCAACGCGTGGCATAAAGTTTTTACCAGTAGTGGTTGCAGCCACTAGAATATGACTATAATCACCAGCGATATCAGCAACCAATAGCGCCACGTTGCCTGCCAATTGATGCTCATAAGCAGCGTTGTCAGCCAATAGTACTTTAGTCACGCCTTCAGCTTTAGCGGCTTCATCTGCAACTGCTTGTGCCCCGCTACCAGCGACTAATACATGGATATCATCGCCCATTTGTTTAGCAGCAGCGATAGTATTTAAAGTTGCCTTTTTTAGACTGGCATTGTCATGTTCTGCATATACCAAAATTGCCATGGTTTTAGTCCTTTATATATTCGTATTATCTATTCATGCGGTTGTTTGTGTACAAAGCTATTTGAGCAACTATCATTTAATATGAAATAAAGCAGTCAAATTCACAGCCTTGTACAGGATATGCCGTAGCGAAGTATCCAATCATTAAAACATTAAATGACTTTTGCTTCGTTTCTTAGCTTATCGACCAACTCATCAACTGACCCTACTGTAATACCAGCTTTACGGTCAGCAGGTGGCACGACTTTAATAATCTCTTGCTTAGAGGTCATATCAACACCAAAATCCGCTGGCGTTTTCTCATCAAGTGGCTTTTTCTTCGCTTTCATGATGTTAGGCAATTTAGCATAACGTGGCTCATTCAAACGTAGATCAGTCGTGATGACTGCTGGTAAATCAAGGGCAACGGTTTGTAGGCCGCCATCGATTTCACGCGTTACGTTTACTTTGTCGCCTTCAACTTTTACTTCTGATGCAAACGTACCCTGACCGATACCCATCAATGCGGCTAGCATCTGACCAGTTTGGTTGTTGTCATCATCAATCGCTTGCTTACCTAATAAGATAATATCAGTGCTTTCAGTTTCAGCAATACTTTTTAGAATCTTGGCAACTTGCAATGGATATGGTTTTTCGTCACTTACGACTAACACACCACGGTCAGCACCTAGCGCTAGGGCTGCACGAATCTGCTCTTGTGACTCTTTTGGACCGATTGAAGCAACAATGATCTCATCAATGACGCCAGCTTCTTTTAGACGAACCGCTTCTTCTACTGCGATTTCATCGAAAGGGTTGATTGACATTTTAGTGTTTGATAAGTCAACGCCAGAGTTGTCGGCTTTTACACGAACTTTTACGTTATAATCAATGACACGCTTGACCGCTACTAATGCTTTCATACGTTCCTCGTTTATTAATGTTATGAGTTAAAAATTGTCAGTTAAGAACCAAAGGTTCGTTGTGGTTCAAATTGTCGTTCAAAATACTGCTCAAGGTTATTACTACATCAACAGAATATGGTTAACTAAGAAAGATGAGCCAATATCCAAAAACATATTAGCATTGTATTCCTTACTAATGAAATCTGCTAAAGCTAAGCCAACCGTTATTATCAGACCTATGTATCTTGCGTCAGCAGGCAGATAAGGTCAAGACAACGCCGTGAATAATGCGTCATAAATTTGTCACCATTCTACAATAAATAGTCTATAAGCACCGCATTCTACGATTTTCATTGTTCAATAGCTTAAAATACTCGTTCCTTTATAGCATTCTAAGCCTTAGCTTTACTTAATATTTTGTTATTATTTATCTCTTTGAGGTTAACGGATAAGAATAGTTAACAAGCCTAGATCGATGACTTGCCATCTTTACCAGTACCAAGCAATAATTCACTGTCACGTATGTCATCAAATAAAGACCAGTCAGGTTCGACGCTATTATTTTTGATGACACTCATATCACCTGTCGTCTCCATAATCACTGCAAACACTTCCGTTTTGGCTTTAATACCATTTTTACGTAGAACCTCTTGCACATCGCTGGTGCTAAGATTGGCTTCTTTTAAGTTGTCTTCTAAATACTTGCCATGAGCCATTAAAATAATAGCCTGATTGTCTATCAAAGACTTTAGCGGTTTTATTTTGCGTCTAATAACTGAGATAACGCCCTGAATCAAAAACAATACCGCGACCGCAAACAACCCTTGCAGTAGAGATGGCTTATCTGACAGCACAGTCGATGCCAATATACTACCAATACCAACGGTCATCGCAAAATCATGGCTGGATAACTTGGAAAAACTGCGCAGACCCATCAGTCTAGTAAACAGCATCAACCCTACATAAAAGCCCACTGCAGATAAAGAAATCCCGAGCACCTGTTGCCAGTCAATTGAAAGCCAATTCTCCCACTTCATAATACAACCTTATTTATTACATCTTTATTAAACCAGTATCCGTTATTAACTGATGATGTTAACCGTCAAAATCAATGCCTTTTTCTCATTACAAAAAAATGCCATAAAAAAAGCAACCTGATGAGAGGTTGCTTCTTTTTAAAGTCGATACAGTATTTTTATTGTTTTAACAAACAAAGTAATCAATGCGTATTGATAATTTCATTGTAATCAAGCTCACTGAAAAACAGTCTGCTCAATCACTAATAGAAATTAGATAGCTTCGATTTGCTCAGCTTGTGGGCCTTTTTTGCCATCACCTAAGATGAAAGACACTTTTTGGCCTTCGGCTAGAGTTTTGAAACCGTTACCTTGGATAGCGCTGTAGTGAGCGAATACGTCTTGTCCGCCATTGTCTTGAGCGATAAAACCAAAACCTTTAGCTTCATTAAACCACTTTACAGTGCCTTCAACTTTATCTGACATAAATTTTCCTGACTCTTTAACTGTTGGCGAGACTTGTGTCATCACCGATTAATTGATATATACCTGAGTATTTTTTGCTAAATGCGGCGGTCAAAAATTCTAAATAATCTTAGAGAAAACTCGAATTTTTTACCTCAAATACTTTAAGTACAGCCTGATTATAACAGTTTTCCATGGTGGTAACAGTCTAAATTTATGATTTTTGTAAATAAATGCTAACTACGATGATAAGCTAAAATAGACAGCAAAAAACCATATATCCCTTTGATATAAAATAAATGGTGGTGTATCAAAAAGTATGCTGAGGAATTAAAGGAGGGGTGACAGCCGAAGCAAGATGATATATTTGAGGTTAT
>NZ_JASDDJ010000032.1 GCF_030407455.1 Psychrobacter sp. 5A.1 | reverse complement strand
ATTCTTGGTCGAAAACAATAGATTAGTGAGATGCTCTTCTTTTTTCAATCACTTTTAAAGTTGAGAGTGGGGTTTATTGAAGAAAATCTTATTGAAAATGTCGGTGTTGAAGATTTAACCTTAATTGGCCAATTAGCTGACTTCAATCATCATCGTAGTTTTGAAGATAATTATGGTTGGAATGCAATTCAACTTAAAGGGGCTAAAAACTCTTGGGTGAGGAACATAGAAACTGACCAAATGGGAACAGATGTTAACTTAGTACATACAGGATTTTCAACAGTAGAAAATATAGCCAACAATAGCAGAGGGCATTCAGGCCTTTTAGCTGCTAACTCAGATTTTAATTTATTTAAAAACTCTTATTTTTCAGGGTTTCGTAAGCATGTGATCAGTTTTTCAGGGCGTTCAGCGGGTAATGTTTTTACAAATATTAATAACAACTCTGGCGAAGGTGGCACTATCGATTTTCATGGCGGCGGACCAAATAATTACAACCTTATTGAGAATAGTACCAATTTAAGAATTGCGTCAGCAGGTGCTGAAAAAGGCATGCCTCATGCTGGGCAACATAACACTATTTGGAATGTTTCAGCAGGCCTACTCGATAAAATAGACGATATGTTTACTTCTGGATATTATACTTATTCAGATTATACAGGCCTATTTACGGGTTTAGATTTACACAGACTTCACCCTAAAACTATTTTAGTTGGCATCACTAATGGTGATGACGCGATCACAGTAGCAGGTAGTACCGCTCATCGAGATGATGAGTGGTTATATGTTGACTCTGTAGGGAAAGAAGTAACCCCAACATCTGTATATTATGCCCAAAAAGACCTCGTTCGTTAAAATATGAGTGTGACATCAAAACATATTTTAGGGCGTGTCCTCATTTTAAAAATGGTGATAAAAATGAGATAAATCGCAGTCAAACAAGAAAAATAGCGCAGATAATATCGAGATATTAGTCAACCATTTGACAAGATTTAGCCATTTTTAACCCATTTAGATAACTATCGATTGAATTGAGGACACGCCCTAGTAAGCCCTTAAACTTATAACTTATCGTTTTTAAATTTAAGGGCTTTTCATTTTTGTTTCAATTTAATAGGTAGCCTGAACTCTTTTATAAAAGAGATACCATTAGAGCGTATCATCGAAACCATTATCGAAATAACAAATTATTCAGCTCATCCTCATTGTTGAGGATATCCGCCAAGGTATAACGCTCAAGCACGTTAATAAAAGCCGTTAATGCTTCGGAAAATACACTTTTTAGCTGGCATACTGGGCTAATCACACAGCCTAGTGATTTATTCTTTTTTTCCTCAATAAACGTCACCGACAAATCCGTAGAATGAGAGTCCTGCTCACTATCATGGCGAGTCGCTGGTACGGCAAAGCACTCTACCAGATTAAAATCAGGCTCTATCTGTTTGATCAATACACCCAAGTTGATATCTTTAGGCGCGCGGGCCAAGCGTATGCCACCGTTTTTGCCACGCACACTCTCTATATAACCGAGCTGGCCCAGCTGATGAATAATCTTGGTCAAATGACTTTTAGAGATACCATAGCTGTCAGCGATATCACTAATATTAGCTAGTAGCGACGGCTCTGGTCTCACAGCCAAGTAAATTAACGAACGTAGCGCGTAGTCACTATAATTGGTCAGTCGCATTCATTTGCGCTCCTATTTTTATAAATTTTATATATTAAGCTAGACAAAGTAAGTCGCATTTTTGGTAATAACATTTAGACATAGCATTTGTAAACAGTATCGTTAGCACGCTTTAACCAAATAAACCATCAGGTCTAGGACCTGCCAGCATCGGTAAATAACTGATGCAAAATAGCACAAAACAAGCAATCCAAGCACCCTGTGCAATCATAATCCAAACTAGGTAATGACTCATATCTACTAATGGTAGCAGTACGCGGCTAACAAATACCAATACCATCAAACCGTACATAAGATTTACCGTTTTGGGCGGTTGGTGAATGCTGCGACCCGTATGACCCAGAGATACTCGCGTCATCATTGCCACCGTCATCATACCGATACCTGCAATCGCCAATCCATGCATGGCGATGCTGTGCGGATAACCCAACCAAGGCTGTAGTGCGTATAATAAGAAACTCAAACACATGCCTAAAAATGCAATATACAATGACCAAAGTAATGGTTTTTGCCAAATACCGTGATGATACCACCCTATCAGGCGAACGATATTAATGACTGCCATACCGAGCGCAGTAACCGTCAGCAAATACTGGTTTGGATAAAACACATCACTGATAAAAAAGGCGAAGAAAAACACTAAGCTTGCGATATCTTGTCCTTTACTATTACGTAGCTTAACGGGTTCTGACGTTTCCATACCTATACCCATACTGAGACCACGTTCAATAAAAAATGGTACCACGCGTCGGCCAATCGTCAGCACGAGTCCGATAATCAAATAAAACCCCAGATAAATGCCGATCTTAGTCGTATTCATGTCAGCATTGATAATGCCCCAATAGCACAACCCATTACCAAGGGTCAGCAGGGCCAGCTTTGCTAAGATACCCATTTGCTTGTATTGCTTAACTTGCCATACCGCGCGGAATATCACATATGCCATCGAAGCGACAAATACCACATCAAAAACGGCGGCGACGTACAACAACAATGAGCTATTACCTGCCACCACTATGCCCATGCCAAAACCCAACCAGCTCAGACGTGCCAGCAACCAACAGACAAAGATACCTAGCAACTTATAACCATGCGGCATCATCACCCCTGTCCATGTCTTGACCGCAGTTAGCAAAAACCCTGCGACCACTGCCAATGCATAACCATAAATCATTTCATGACCGTGCCAATACAACGGGTTCAATACCTGCGCGTCTATATCTGTATGCCCAGTGAACACAAAAGCCCATAGCAGCATCGTTATCACAGCAAATAGCGCGGCAGCACTAAAAAATACGCGAAAGCTCAAATTGAGGATAGGATGCGGAGAGCTTGGTGGTTTGCTAGGTAACTTGATAGATTGCATGGCGACCTTCTTAGCAGAGTGTAGATAGCATTCATTATAACATTCATTTAATATGAATATTATAGAAGTAGCAATTTGCCGACTAAAATAGTGTATCCATCAAAATACAATATTTACCAATACTCCTGAAATCTGGTTTTTGAACTGCATAACCTCGGTCAGTGCCATCGTCGAATAAACTCACCACTCGGATCATACTGCTGAGTTTGCTTGTCGAGATTAAATTGTCTGCATCCTCTTGGATCGGCGCCGACGCCTGCCAGATATTGCCAATTGCCCCAATTACTGCCGACATCATAATCAACAAGATGTTGCTCAAAGTAAGCTGCCCCGTAACGCCAATCAAGGCCTAACTCATGGATAAAGCAGCTAGCAACCAGCTGTCGTCCGCGATTCGACATATAACCTGTCGCGTTCAATTGGTTCATGCATGCGTTGACGATAGGATACGGTGTCGTACCATTTTTCCATTGTGCTAACAGATTTTCGTCCAATTGAGTTGAAGGCGCGTGCTGACTGATACCTTTAAACCAAAATAACTTTTTCTGGTGGGTGACAGCATACCAGTAGAAATACTCACGCCACAGCAGCTCAAACCATATCCAATAAGTAGAGTCATTTGCGATAATATCGCGCTCATAACGGCGCAAACGATTTAATACTGTGTTTACAGACAGCGAGCCGTTTGCCAGCCACGCCGAGAATTTCGTAGAATGTGTCCAGTCATCTAGCGCGTTTCTGGTAGTTTTATAAGTGCTGGGCGCATCGGAGTCAAAATAAGCATCTAAGTGCTTGAGACCATTTGACTCACCACCTGTAAAACTGAATGGCTGCTGTGATGGCTTATCAGACAACTGCGATTCAAAAAAGTACTCGTTCCTACTCTGCATATTGTCAGGTAATGGAGCAAGTGTTTCTGGCGTTGGATAAATAGCTATATCTTTTTCTGCATGCAGCAAATCATAATCGTTTTCGATTTGTTTACGAAACTGTGTAAAACTTTTGGGTAAGCTCTCTAGCGGTAACTCATCAAATAAAGTTGCCGTTGTTTGAATATGCCACTGTATCTCTGGATGCTTCGCCTGTAAAAGCTCATATACTTTGTTTTGATTATAATCTGCCGTTTGACTGATGCAGATATCTGTCACTCGTTGCTGCGCTATTAGATCACTCAACTGAGTAAAGACGTCCAATGCTTCATCGCCTTTCTGTAAATACAGCAACCTATTACCCCGCTGCATCAATGACGCATTTAAATCAGCTAGACTCTCATGCAAAAACTGCTGGCGGGCTTGACCCATAGCCTCATAACGATAGGCATTGTAATGGTTTTTATCGTCCAATATATCTGTCAACGATGACGCATAAACCAATAGCAGCTTTCCATCAGTGGAGATTTCAGATGCTTTTAATAGAGTGGCATTGTCGGCTACCCGCAAGTCATTATGGAATAGCACCAATGTGACATTTCTGTTCGCTGAGTTGTTCGCTGCTTGATTTGACATACCCTATCCTTCTGGCTGTTTAGCGCTAATTTATTATTTTTAATCTTGAAATATCATATACAGTGTAAAACATACTTAGCATCCAACCATGATGCTAGCCTAATACTTGTAAGGCAATGCGTTCAGCCCCAGAAACTACTTATAAGCATTGACTCTCATGTGTCTGACTGCTTAAATGGCTTACCTCTAGGAGAACACCATGACTCAAAATAATACTACGACTGAAGAAAACATCACTGAAGAAAATAAGTCAGATGAAAAGCGTAAACTTATCAATCGATTTTTGATGAGATTGACAAAAGAACAGCCTCAAATGTATTACGCGACCACCTCTGAGATATCGCGGAGTATTCATACGATGATAAAGGAACACACCAACCGCTTGTCAGTAGAAGAACAAGCACTGGTAAGACGCATGACGATGGAAGAGATTGAAGGATTACTGGGCTTTCATGCCAGATAAATAATTGACTGACTTTCAGATGTATCGCTTTCAGTAAGTTACCAAATGACACACGAAAAAAGACCGCTATCAAAGCGGTCTTTTTTATTAGCTATTAGCATTCTGTTTTAGGACAATTAGAACGGATATTCGCGTGGTTCATTTTGCATTGAGATCCAATGCGTTCTAGTGAATTCTTCTAGTACCCACTCACCGTTAAAGCGGCCGATACCTGAGTTTTTCTCACCACCGAATGGCGTATTGCTTTCATCATTAACTGAGATGTCATTGATATGGGTCATGCCAGCTCTGATACCGCGAGCGAAACGCAGACCTTTTTGCATATCAGCAGTGAACACCGCGCTAGACAGACCATACGTAGAGTCATTGGCAATCGATAGCGCGTCGTCTTCGTCTTTAGCACGAATGATACCAACCAATGGTCCAAACACTTCATTACGTGATAGATCCATTTCGCGAGTGACTTCGGTAAAGATGTGTGGCGGTACGACTTGGCCTTCAATCTCGCCACTTAGTATCATTTTTGCGCCTTCTTCCTGAGCTTTAGCGATTTTTTCTTTGAGCGATTTGACTTGTTTTTCGTTGATGATTGGGCCAACAGCGGTATCTTGCTTATTAGGATCACCGACGTTTAATGTTTTGACATGCGCTAAGAAACGCTCTACGAAATCATCATATATCTCGTCTTCTACGATCACTCTGTTAATCGCGATACAGATTTGACCTTGATGCAAGAATTTACCAAAGGCAGCCGCTTTTACGGCTTGCTCGATATCAGCATCTTTTAGTACCACAAATGGACTGTTACCACCTAGCTCAAGCGCCACTTGTTTGATGTATTCACCACCATTGGCCAGCTCACCGATATGTTTACCCACTGAGGTCGAACCTGTGAACGACACTAAACTTGGCGCTTTGTGCTCAACGATTGCATCGCCTATCTCACTACCTGAGCCGACCACGACGTTTAATAGACCTTTTGGCAGACCCGCTTCTTCAAACACTTTTGCAAGTAACAGACCACCTGTCACTGGCGTATCACTAGCAGGCTTGAGTACCACTGCGTTACCAAGTGCTAAGGCTGGCGCGATAGAGCGCTGCGTTAAATGTAGTGGGAAGTTCCATGGGCTAATGACTGCTACCACACCGATTGGCTCGCGATAAATGAAGTTTTCTTTACCAGGGGTATTCGATGGACGAATCTCACCATGAACACGGTTAGGGAACGTCGCTGCTTCAAGGGTAATCGCACGCGTTGCCCCAAACTCGACCATGGCTTTGATACGGGTACTGCCCGACTCTTTGATTAGCCAATCAACGATTTCTTCTTGACGCTGATCCAATATATTGACCACTTTATATAGTACTGCGGCGCGCGTTGCAGGTGTTTGCTTAGCCCATGCTTCTTGAGCTTGGGTGGCAGCATCATAGGCTTCGTTCAGCTGATCCTTGGTCGCTTGCTGAATCTCTACGAGCGTATCACCGTTGTACGGGTTGGTATTAGTATTGGTGCTATCGTCTTTACCAGTTTGCCATTCACCAGCGATGAACTGCAAATGGAAGTCACTGTATGCACTAGTCGTATTGGTTGACATAATCATCCTTATTTTTAATTTGTTGTGTTGAGTATTGGTTTTCGATTATTAAAATAAAATTATTAAGTCGGCGATATCTTAATGAGAAATTAGAAAATATCTGGCAAGTCGTAAGTCTGAAATCGTTACCGAGCTATCAATCAATTGTCATCAATTAAAAAGAGCTCTAATGGAAAACAATCTTTAGCAATAAATACTAACGGTAACGGATAACAACAAAACCTACCTTGCTAGACGACTGGTCTAATGCTACCATAGCTATTAATAAAACAAGACTATTTTGTCAGTAAATATTGTTGATAAAACGTAACACATATAAATATATCCTATTACAATACGCCATCAACGTGACGTTCAAATGAACGTTAACTGTTTTAACTGACTATCTAATGCATACGCTAATACAAGCAACTACTAAGGGAGACAATCCTGTTTATGTCTAATACAGACGCAACTACTCCAGATACCAAAGCTCATTTACTTGCTACTGGCTACCAATTAATTGCTAAAAAAGGTTTTACCGCTGTTGGTCTAAAGCAGATTTTAGATACAGCAGGTGTACCAAAGGGTTCTTTTTACCACTACTTTGCTTCTAAAGAGGCCTTTGGTGAAGCCATTATTAATCATTACTTTAGTTTATATAAGACTCGGTTAGATGTCATCGATGCACAAGATGTCAGTGCGCAGCAAAAACTATATGATTATTTTCAAAACTGGTATGACACGCAGCAGAACGGCTGTGACCATGAGAAATGCTTGGTGGTTAAGCTCAGCGCAGAGGTGGCCGACATGTCAGAAACCATGCGCAAGGCACTTGATGCTGGCTATCAGCAAACGACCATGTGGCTTGCTACACAAATTAAGGCTGGCTGGCTCGATGAATCTGTCCCTCGTCACGATAACATCTCAGCTGAAAGTATGGCCAAACGTTGGTATTTTGCATGGCTTGGCGCAAGTCTGATCGCAAAAATCAGCCAAACCAATACGCCTTTAGCAGAAATTTGGCAGATGACCACGACCCAAATGGGACGTTGATAGCCAATCGTATTTCTAACGACCTTACTTCTAACGTAAACCTTAAATCACATTGAATATTCATAACGCTCATAGATAGCAGTTGTCAGTACTATGCTTGAGTATTCAGTGTGCTTTATTGCTCTCTCTTTTCTGAACCACTCCCTTAAAGACATCTGCATGTGACTCAAACAGTTATACGAGAGTTTTGTAAATATCACTAGACGACCAGTCTAATTGATGTACAATGCACACAAATGTAAGAAACGAACTTGCCAATAAATAAATTTGCAGCTCGCACACCCAATCAATATTTAACAAAGTTTAGGAATATTATGAACAACTTCCAATATTACAACCCAGTACGTATCGTTTTCGGTGAAGGTCAAATCGAGCAATTATCAGATCTAGTCCCTACTGATGCACGCGTTCTCATTACTTATGGTGGTGGTTCAGCGCAACGTAATGGTACATTAGACGAAGTAAAAAACGCCTTGTCAGCGAACGGTAATCGTACCGTATTCGACTTCGGTGGCATCGAAGCCAACCCAGAATTCACTACATTACTTAAAGCCGCTGATATGGTTAATGAGCACAACATCGACTTCTTATTAGCCGTTGGCGGTGGTTCAGTGATTGACGGCAGCAAATTTGTTGCATTGGTATCATCACTAACTGAAGAAGATGGCACTGTGTCACGTGAACAAGCATGGGATGCATTGACCAGCTATTGCAGAGACATCGATTCTGCGGTTGATTTGGGTGCGGTATTAACCATTCCAGCAACTGGTTCTGAGATGAACTCGGGCGGCGTAATCAACTATAGCGAACGCCAAGCAAAACTACCATTTGGTAACGCACTTGCCTTCCCTAAATTCTCAATTCTAGACCCAATCAAAACTTTGACACTACCTGAACGTCAAGTAATGAACGGCGTAGCAGATGCTTTCGTTCATGTGATGGAACAGTATCTAACCTATCCTGTCAATGCTAAAGTCCAAGACGCTTTTGCTGAAAGCCTGCTCAAAATTCTTATCGATGAAGGTCTAGTTGTTAAGCAAGATCCAGAGAACCTAGAAACCCGTAAAAACATTATGTGGACGGCGACAATGGCATTGAACGGTCTGATCGGTACTGGTGTACCACAAGACTGGACAACTCATATGGTTGGTCATGAGCTGACGTCACTACACGCTATCGATCATGCACGTACCTTAACTATCTTATTGCCATCAGTGATGCGTGAGCTAAAAGAAAGTAAAAAAGAAAAATTGCTCCAGTATGCACGTAACGTATGGAATATCACTGATACTGACCTAGATGACGACGCCATCATTGAAACTGCCATTGTCTATACTGAAAACTTCTTCCGCGAACTTGGCTTGCCAGTTAGCCTAGAAGATGCCGATTTGACTGAATCAGCGATTGATCCAATCATCAAACAACTAGAAGCGCATGGTATGGTCAAGCTTGGTGAGCACGGCACAAACGACTTAGACGTATCTCGTCGTATCTTGCAACGCGCTGTGACTAGCAAAGCGTCTTAATAAGCGCTATAGCAAGAACTGTCAGAAGAATTATAAGAAAAATCACAACAGTAATAATAAGTACATATCGTTATGCTATTTATAGTAGCTACTCAGCAATGGGTAGTTGCTAGATTCAACATCAGATTCAATATCAGATTCAACATCACATCAAAGATAAAAAGCTTTGAACAAAGAATTTTGTACAAGAAGAACCTTTCATCGCAAGATGTAAAGAGTATAAAGATAGACATTTAAAATCAATAATTAAAAAGGATAATAATATGAGCTTTGATAATACTCAAAACCAACAACAAAATCGTCAAATCAAACTTGCCAGCCGCCCTATCGGCGAACCAACGGCTGAAAACTTCGACATGGCAACCAGCGATATTCCAACGCCAAACGATAACGAGATGTTACTGCGTACCGTATATCTATCCTTAGATCCATACATGCGTGGCCGCATGAGCGATGCAAAGAGCTACACCGATCCATTAGCAGTCGGTGATGTCATTATGGGCGGCACAGTCGCTCAAGTGGTCGAGTCAAATATCGATGGATTTGCTGTCGATGATTTGGTCGTATCAAATTCAGGCTGGCAGGACTACAGCGTCAGCGATGGCGAAGGTGTGCTTAAACTGGACAAAAACATGTCAAACCCTTCTTACGGTTTGGGTGTATTAGGCATGCCAGGGTTCACAGGTTACATGGCTTTGACCGATATCGGTAAACCACAAAAAGGCGAAACTTTAGTTGTCGCGGCTGCTACTGGACCTGTCGGTGCAACTGTCGGTCAAGTGGGTAATCAATACGGTCTGCGCACTGTCGGTGTCGCAGGCGGCAAAGAAAAATGTGATTTTGCGGTCAATGAGCTTGGCTTTGATGTCTGTATCGATCACAAAGCCGATGACTTCGCTGAGCAGCTAAAAGCAGCATGTCCAGATGGTATCGACATCTACTATGAAAACGTTGGCGGTAAAGTGTTCGATGCCGTATTACCTCTATTGAACGCGCATGCCCGTATCCCAGTATGTGGTCTAGTATCACAATATAACGCCACTGACTTACCTGACGGCAAAGACCGCTTGGGTATGCTAATGGGTCAAATATTGGCCAACCGCTTAACCGTCAAAGGTTTCATTATCTTTGAAGAATATGGCGATCACTTCCCAGAATTCTTAGAAACCATGAGCAAATGGGTAGAGTCAGGTGATGTCAAAACCAAAGAATATATTGCTGATGGCTTAGATAATGCACCAAACGCCTTTGTTGGTATGTTGAATGGTGATAACTTCGGTAAAACCGTGGTCAAAGTATCTGACGTTAAATAATTTACAGTCAAATAATTGGCAGTTAAGTAATTGCCCATAGTTAGCAATCGTGGTGAATAACCACTTAACAACATAACTTGCTAAGATCCCTACTGAAAAGAACTGATGAAGCAGGAATAATGTTGACAGTCATCCTTTGTTGTACGATTTAACAAACTTGACTGTTGACCGCTCGCTTTACTCACACATAAATAATAAACAAGGATAATTATGAATATTTTAATGGTACTAACCTCTCATGACCGTTTAGGCGATACAGGTAAAAAAACAGGCTTTTGGCTAGAAGAATTCGCGGCCCCTTACTATGCTTTTCTTGATGCTGGTGTGAACGTAACGATTGCCTCTCCAGCTGGCGGTCAGCCACCACTAGATCCTAGTAGTGACACCGAAGACACGCAAACCAAAGACACAACTCGCTTTAAAAATGATGAAGACGCTCAGGCGCATTTGGCAAATACCAAAAAACTGGCTGACATGAACGCTGAAGATTTTGATTCAGTATTCTATCCTGGTGGCCATGGCCCATTATGGGATTTGGCAGTAGATGAAAACTCTATCAATCTGATCGAGACATTTGTGAAGCAAGGCAAGCCTGTTGCTTTTGTTTGTCACTCTCCTGCCGCGCTTAAAAACGTCAAAGTCGATGGCGAGTACTTGGTAAAAGGCAAGACAGTCACGGGCTTTACTAACTCAGAAGAAGATGCAGTTGGCCTAACAGATGTCGTACCGTTCTTGGTAGAAGATGCATTGAAAGCCAATGGCGGTAACTATGAAAAAGCCGCTGATTGGGAATCATTTGTCGTCGAAGATGGCTTGTTAATCACAGGACAAAACCCAGCCTCATCAGAAGAAGCTGCCATGCGTCTAATGGCGAAGCTGAAAGGTTAATATCCCTCGATAATTACTATCACAAACCACGCAAAAAGGTCGATATCATGATTCGCTTACATCATCTCAATCAATCACGCTCATTACGCACGCTATGGCTCTTAGAAGAACTAGGCGTCGCTTATGAGATCGTCAGTCACCAACGTGATGCCAAGACTCATTTAGCACCAGACTCTCTAAAGGCGGTCCATCCACTCGGTAAGTCTCCGGTTATCGAGATGGACGGTCAGCTCTATGCCGAATCAGGCGCTATCACTGAGCTACTGATTGAACGATTTGCGCCAGAGCGTCTACGCCCTGCGACAAACAGTTCAGACTATGGTTATTATCTGCAATGGATTAACTTTGCAGAAAGCTCACTCATGTTACCGTTGTTACTTGAGCTGTTCACTAAAAAAGCCGGTATCGATGACAATGCGTTTTTAGATGGTTATATCAGTCAAGAAAAACACAGACTGTTGGGCTATTTAAACGATGAGGTTGAAGGCAAGTCATTTATCGTTGGTGACAGTCTCAGTGGCGCTGATTTCATGCTGTCTTTTGACTTAATCATGCTGGCCAAGCGTGAAGCGCTCGACGACTATCCGCATATCAAACAATATGCATTGCAACTCGCAGAACTGGATAGCTATCAGCGTGCCATGCGTCTAGAAGCAGAGCATGACGAATCGCTTTAGTATTTGGTATTAACCGTTACTACGGTATTAGGGCGTGTCCTCAATTCAAACGAGTGTCCTCTAAATGGGCTAAAAACAGCTAAATTTTGCCAAACATCGTCAAATAGTTGGTCAATATCTCGATATTATCTGCACTATTTTCCTTGTTTGACGGCAATTTATCTCATTTTTATCACCATTTTTAAAATAAGGACACGCCCTAGTCAAAATGCTACGTACTAGGGCGTGTCCTCATTAACCGACCAATTATTCGATACACAAAAACAGCTCTGCATAGGGCTGTTTTTTATGCGTGTAGCATTTTTTGCTTGTTGCACCACTCTTCACATTGTATGGAACAGTGTTGTATTTTTATTCAGTAGAGCCTACAAGTTACGTGCAGATGACAAAAGTGCTATGAGAGTTATGATAAAATCTTTTCTGCTTTTTTTAGCTTATCTTTCCAGTTTGACCAGTGATTTTATCAGTGAATTCACATGCTTTTGAGCCATGAGCCTCCATTGTACTGACCTGACTTTGCGTCTGGAATCTGTTCTATGTCATTTTACTTCCTTATACAGATTATGGTACGTCCATGAGTAACGAATATCAGTTTAAGCCCCACGAACAACCACTAATGGTAGGCTCTCCAGCCAATCCTGATCATCCTGCACGTCGTAAACTATTTTACTTACTGATTGGGATTTTCGTTGGTCTCACTGCTAGCTTCCAAAACGGTCTGCTCGTCGCAAATCTTACTCAAATTCAAGGTCAACTGGGCTTAACGCCAGCCGAAGGGGGTTGGATATCTGTTAGCTATAATATGACCAATGCCTGTATCACCGTTCTGCTGTACAAAATTCGCCAACAATTTGGTATGTCACTCTTTAGCAAAATCACTCTATTCTTTTTGTTGGCTGCCACGAGTTTACAGTGGCTGATCAGTAGTCACTTATTAGATACACCCAATATTGGAATTGAGCCTTATTACCTAGAGATTGTCGCCAGAGGACTTAGCGGTATGGTGGCAAGTGGCATGACCATCTTAGGGTTATTCTACTGTCTGCAAGGCATGCCAACCGTCAAGCGCACTAGTGGCTTAATATTGGGGTTTGGCTTGGTGCAGTTTGGTATTCCATTATCACGAATCATCTCGCCCTACCTCACCATCGATGGTCAACTCGAAAACTTATTTTTATTTCAATTTGGTTTGGCGCTGATTTGTTTTGGGCTGATTAATATATTGGAGCTACCACCAGGCAATACAGAAAAAGTATTTGAGAAACTCGATTTTTTGAGCTTTGGTTTTTTTGCGAGTGGTCTGGCGGCTTTGGCGGTCATTTTAGTACAAGGTAGGATTTTATGGTGGACGACGCCTTGGCTCGTTTATCCACTAATGATTGCCATCGTTGGGATTAGCATTGCTTTATGGATTGAAACACATCGCAAAAACCCAATGCTACAAGTCCGCTGGATGCGGAGCCGCAATATTATTGCCTTTATGATTACGGGTGCTGTCATGCGAATTTTGCTATCTGAGCAAAATGTCGGTGCGGCAGGCTTACTTGCCAATTTGGGCTATGGCAGCGATCAGCTGGTTACTTTTTATGCGGTGATAATAGCCGCCAGTGTGTTGGCTTTGGTGATTAGTATTTTTAGTACCAATCCGATGGATTTGCGCCGACCCGTTATTTTTGCAGTGGCATTGATTGCCTTAGGTTCTTGGATGGACGTTGGGGTGTCTATTAATTCCGCGCCCTATATGTTTTATATTAGCCAATTTTTGATTGCCTTTGCTGCGATATATTTCATGGGGCCTCTGGTTTTTGAAGGATTTTTGCGCGCGATTGCCAGTGGTCCTGCTTATATTATTAGTTTTTCCGTTATCTTTGGTATTTCCCAAACGGTTGGCGGATTGGCAGGTGCGGCGGCTATTCAGGCATTTACGACCATTCGTACACAGGTCCATTATGCAGATATGGTCAACTCACTGAATTTAGGCAATCCTGCGTTCAGTGCCCAAATTGCTGGTACTCGTAGTGTATTATCAAACCAAACGACAGACGCAGCACAAGCAAATGTTGCTGCCATGAGCCAAGTGTTGCAAGGCATTCAGCGTCAAGCAACTGTCTCCGCTTATAGCGATTTGTTTTTTTTGATGGCCAGTTTTGCCACGGCTGTTACGGTCATTCTATTGATCAATTATTTTTATAACCGTTACCACAAGCGCAATCCACTTGCTAAAGAGCTTGCCGTTATTGCGAAGATGCGTGAACCAAAATAACTCAGCGTATTAGAGCAATCACCTTTCATCACATTCAGTCATAGTTACCCCTTTTTACGTATTTGTTTATTAAAATTTAGGAGCGCGTCATGAGCCAAGAAAAACCAAATGAGCCGAATCAAGCGCCTCAGACGTCCACTGGTGCTCCAGCAACAGACACACGTATAACGCCTGATACGAGTCAGGCAAGCCCAGCCGCACACTCTACACAAGAGACAACCAATACAGCAGAAATAAAAGTGGCTGATACGCAAGACGCGCCACATATAGATAGCTCAGCAGAGAGTCAGGCAGGCGAACAGGTAGACAGTAATGACCCACCGATGCCACCAAAAGAGCCGATACCAGACACGACTGGTTGGTCACCCAAGAAAAAATCCTATCTAAACTTAGGCTTCTTGGTTGTGCTGATTGTCATTGGTGTGGCGTTGATTTTGTATGCTTGGAAGCTCCCACCGTTCACCCCAACGGTACAGCAAACCAATAATGCTTTTATTAAAGGTCAAACGACCATCATTAGCCCGCAGGTTTCTGGTTATGTCACCAAAGTAGCTGTGCAGGACTTTGCCAATGTAAAAGCGGGTGACTTACTCATAAAGATAGACGATCGAACGTTTCAGCAGCAGCTCGAACAAGCGCAAGCGAATACTGAGGTGGCGGTCACCAACCGCTCTACCAATGATCAAGACACACAAACCAGCCAAGCACAAATCGAAGCACGCAAAGCTGACTTATATAGTGCCAAAATCAACGTACAGAGCGCTCGTGAAGATGTAAACCGCTACCAAGGTTTGGATGCTATTGGTGCGGTATCAAAGGCGGAGGTGGCTCATATCAAGGCTCAACTCGCCCAAGCACAGGCAGGTGTACAGCAAGCAGAAGCCAACTTGCAAGCGGCGCAAGAAAACCGTGAAAAAACCAGTGGCAGTCGCTCATCACTGGACGCCAATATCAAAAATGCAGAGGCAGGCGTCAAGCAAGCGCAAATTAATCTGGACAATACTATTATCACTGCGCCTGAGTCTGGACAGCTGAGCCAAGTCAGTGTCAAAGAAGGTCAGTATGTCAGCGCTGGCACCCAGCTCATGTATATCGTGCCGAAGGGCGTCTGGATTATTGCAAATTTTAAAGAAACTCAAATAGCCAATATGGCAATCGGTGAACCTGCAACCATTCATGTCGATGCGCTTGGCGGTGCCAAATTTAATGGTCACATCAGTAATATCTCGCCAGCAACGGGCAGTGAGTTTAGTGCAGGTGCAGCCAATCCTGCGACAGGTAACTACATAAAAATCGCTCAACGTATCCCTGTACGCATCGACTTAGACCAAGATCAGCCTGAATTGGCACGCTTACGTCCTGGTATGTCAGTCTCAGTGGATGTCGATACGGATGTTCAATAAGAAGTAATATCAGATAAAATAACTAACGTAAAAAAGCCACTCTAAATACCAAAAAATTGGATTTAGAGTGGCTTTTTTACGTTAGTTATTTTATAGCTTCAAACTACAGCAACTATGGTAATAAGCGTTTGGTTGTCCAGCTTGTATTGCCTTCATTACCTTCACTGTCGTCGACGCTACTCTGCGTATAGACAATTCGATCATGCATACGATTGGCGCGACCTTGCCAAAACTCGATACTTTCAATCGTAATCTCATACCCACCCCAAAATTCTGGCGTTGGTACGGTAGTATTGTCAGGGTGCTCTGCTTGAAGCTGCTCAAACGTTTGCTCCATAACGGCACGATTGGCCACTTCACCACTTTGCGGTTGACTGACCCAAGCGCCTACTTGACTGTCATGCGGACGTTTTTGGAAATAGGCAGCCGATTTATCAGCATCGATTTTGGCAATACTACCACTGATACGAACTTGACGCTCAAGCTCATGCCAAAAGAATAACGCTTCGGCATTAGGATTCTCTGCAATATCCTGCCCTTTTGCGCTTTCATAATTGGTATAAAAGACTATACCTGTCTCAGTAGTCTCACGTAATAACACGATACGGACACTAGGTTTATGGTCCGCGCCGCATGTCGCTAAACTCATTGCATAAGGCTCTTGTACCTTTTGTGCTAAAGCCTCATTCATCCAGGCCTTAAAAAGCTCTAATGGCGATGCTGGTACTGACTGTTGGTCAAGCGCGCCTTTTTCATATGACAGACGTTGATCGGTAAAATCCATGCTCATGGTCATTCCTTATTTTAATATTGTTGCTTTATTATATGAACAACTATCAACCCAATACGGCTTTGATATGATCAGCCAAGTCATTTGCGAGCACATCACATTCTATTTCATCATCTGATTCAACCATTACTCGAATCATAGGCTCAGTTCCTGACTGACGAATCAACAAACGGCCTCTACCTTCTAAAGTAGCCTGCGCTTTATCAAAAGCGGCAACCAACTCTTCATGCTCAAACGGATCTTGCATCTTAGACAAGCGTACATTGACCAGTTTTTGTGGTAGCACTTCAAACCCCTCAACGAGATCACTAAGCGCGCGACCACGTGCTTGCATCACTGCCAATATCTGCAATCCAGCTATGATAGCATCGCCAGTACGGCTTTTGTCCAAGCATAAGATATGACCAGACGGCTCGCCACCCAATATCCAGCCATTGGCTTCCAAAGCTTGCATGACATAGCGATCACCTACTTTTGCACGCGTGAATGCAATGCCGTCTGCTTGCAGTGCTAACTCTAGACCCATATTGCTCATTAGCGTACCAACCACGCCTTTCGCCTTAGTCTGACCCTGAGTAGCAAGCACATATAAAATACCATCGCCATCGACTAATTTACCTTTTTCATCGACCATCACGATACGATCACCATCCCCATCTAGTGCGATACCGACATCTGCTTCATGCTCAAGCACGGCCTTTTGTAGGCTTTCAGGATGGGTAGAACCGCACTCAGCATTGATATTGATACCGTCTGGCGTGTTATTGATGGCGATGACATTGGCACCAAGCTCACGCATCACTCTAGGCGCCACGCTATAGCCTGCACCATTGGCGCAATCAACCACTACCGTCAGATGACTCAGATCATACTGATAAGGAAAGCTGCCTTTACAAAACTCGATATAACGGCCTTTTGCATCGTCAATTCGGTTATTTTTACCCAAGTTTGCAGGATCAAGAATAGGCATCGTTGCGTCGTTACTACCAGCATCATTGATGATTGCCGTTAATTTATCATTGATGGCCGTTTGCATTTCATCGCTAATTTTTTTGCCATTGCCTGAAAAAAACTTGATGCCGTTATCATAATAAGGATTGTGCGATGCTGAGATAACCACACCAGCATCTGCATTAAAACTACGGGTTAAATGTGCAATCGCTGGTGTGGGTAATGGACCAAGCATATAAACATCAACACCAGCAGCGTTAAACCCTGCTTGCAACGCGCCTTCTATCACATAGCCTGACAGACGCGTGTCTTTACCAATCACCACACTGGGCTTGCGGGCAGGATTGTCATTATTTTCTATTAATACCTGTCCAGTGACATAGCCTAACTTTAATATAAAATCAGGGGTAATCGGTAACTCACCAAACTTCCCACGAATACCATCGGTACCAAAATAGCTCATTATGTATGTTCCTCAAGTCAAAAAATAAAAGGCCAAGCGTATATGTCGGCAATACTATTGTTGTAATAATCTGTTTCTGTATTTTACAAAAAAAACAGCCAACAATAACAAAGCATTGTTGGCTGTTTGTATCTTAAAGTCGCTGTAACCTTACATTTTAGCTAACATTGATGCGATATAACACTACAAAGGGCGCTAATTGAAGATCCGCTCTAGTTCACTCGATAGTTCGGCGCTTCTTTGGTGATTTGCACATCATGAACATGTGACTCTTTCATACCTGCTGACGTCACCTTGATGAACTGTGGATTGGTACGCATGTCTTCGATGGTTGCAGAGCCCGTGTAACCCATTGATGAGCGTAAACCGCCAACCAACTGATTAACGATACCAGCAACTGGGCCTTTATAAGGAACACGGCCTTCGATGCCTTCTGGTACCAGTTTTTCTACGCCATCTTTAGCATCTTGGAAATAGCGATCTGATGAGCCATTTGAGCCTGACATGGCGCCAAGGCTACCCATACCGCGATAGGCTTTATAATAGCGACCTTGGAATAATTCAACTTCACCTGGCGCTTCTTCGGTACCAGCCATGAGTGAACCAACCATGATGCACGAGGCACCAGCGGCAATGGCTTTTGCCATATCACCTGAATAACGGATACCGCCATCAGCAATGAGTGGAATGCTGTCTTTTAGGGCACTAGCAACGTTATCAATGGCTGAGATTTGTGGCACACCGATACCTGCGATGATACGCGTGGTACAGATAGAGCCAGGACCGATACCAACTTTTACAGCATCAGCGCCCGCATCACGTAGGGCAAGTGCAGCATCACCAGTCGCGATGTTGCCACCGATGACTTGTACATGCGGATAATGTTTCTTGATCCAAGCCACTTTATCAATCACGCCTTTTGAATGACCATGCGCGGTATCAACCACGATGATATCAACATCCGCGGCGATCAATGCTTCAACGCGCGCTTGAGTATCTGCACCTGTGCCAACAGCAGCGCCAACACGTAGGCGGCCTTGGTCATCTTTACACGCATTTGGATTGTTTTCAGCTTTTGCAAAATCATTAACAGTGATAAGACCTTTTAGACGGAAATCATCATCAATAACGATAACTTTTTCGATACGGTGTTCATGTAGCAAGCGTTTGATGTTTTCGTTGCTCTCACCTTCATGTACCGTGACTAGCTGATCTTTTGGCGTCATGATTTGACTGACTGGCAATGATAAATTGGTCTCAAAACGCCAATCTCTATGCGTGACAATACCCACGACATTATCTGTACCTTTTTCGACCACAGGTACGCCTGAGATATTATTGTCTTGTGTCAAGCGTAGTAATTCACCGATAGTCATCTCTGGATGTACAGTGATAGGATCAACGACTGTACCCGCTTCAAACTTTTTGACACGGCGTACTTGCGTGGCTTGCTTGGCGATATCCATGCTCTTGTGCAAGATACCCATGCCACCAAGCTGTGCCATAGTGATGGCCATTTCAGATTCGGTCACGGTATCCATCGCTGCAGAGATTAGCGGTAAATTCAGCGTGATATTTTTGGTCAAACGGGTGGTCAGATCGGCAGTTTTTGGCAAGACTTCAGAATAGGCTGGCAACAATAAAACGTCATCAAAGGTTAAGGCTTCATCGACAATTCGCAACATACAGACCCCTAGTGGTGGTTATTTTGATGGGTGGGATTTTAGCAATAAACCAGCGAAACAAAACGCTCGAAAACTGCAAGTGATTGGTGAATCATAAGTTTGCACAAATATAGTGCAGTCTTACGCTTAACCACTTATTTATCCCTTAAAAATAACGCCATATTATAACAAATAATCAGACAAATCGCATGCTATATTGTCAGCTTATTTCAATAAAACTCGCCTATCACTATTGAAGACTTTAGAGCGTGCCATCAATGGGCGCATTTAGCACCCTACTTTTTGCTATTGACGATGGTCAATCGCTCTGTGGGTAGATAGGATTGTTGTTCGTGATACAGGTAACTCAGCATCTGCTCACGTATCTCACAGGCCAATGTCCACGCCTCGATGGGGCCTATCGCTGAAACAGCGCCGCGCAGTTGAATGGTGTTTTCAGTCACATCAACGACAAAAATCTCAGGCTCAGTGTTATTGTCCCAAAGCTTGTTGTCTTTGACTGCCGATATAAACGTCTCTCGAATAGCGTCAATATCTGCGCCATAGTCGATATACAAAAACACAGGGCAGGTCTGATGTACTTCTGTATGTGACCAGTTCTCTACCTTTTCAGTGATCAACTCACGCATCGGCACGATCAATCGACGCTCGTCCCATGTTTTTAGCACCGCATAAGTGTAACGCAGGTCTTCAACGGTGCTAAAATTGCCATCCATGATCACGCTATCACCAATTCGTACGGGCTGAGTCACTGCCACCTGTACGCCTGCAATGATATTGCCCAATATCGGCTGTGCGGCGATACCAATGACCACGCCCGCAATACCAGCCGAGGTCAATAGTGTCTTGCCAAGGCCCTCCATGTTGGTAAATTCGCTAAAGCCAATCCAGATACTGCCCAAAATCATCACAAAAATAAAGACTCGGCGAAATATCGACACATAAGTGCGGCGGCGACGTTCTTTATCAAAATGCTCTGCCGCCAGATTTTCAATTTGCATGTCTTGATAACGGTTGGCAAAAAAATTGATGACTCGAATACCGAGCCACATGGCACTAAACACCAATCCGATCCAAATAAGTGGGCGAATAGATGAGGCGACCGCATCCAAATACGGAAAGCCCCCAGAAACCAAGGTGAAAACGAGTGAAAAACTGATCGTAAAGGTTAAAGGCACTGTCAGTTTGCTGATCAAATCGGCCACGCCATTGGTACTGCCAACATACATGCTATATTTTTCATCATCAATATAACGACTGATAATTTTTTCTGTGCCTTTACTCAGCAGCCAACCCATACCCATGGTTAATAAGAAAAACAGTATGAGCGCTGCAAACTCCCATAGCGCGATGCCAAAAATCTTTAATTTTAACCAAGTGGGCAAATAACGTTCAAACGCTGCTGGGTGATACTGCTCATAAAGATTGTCAATATTGTCAACGGTCTGCGCAGAAAACACCCAGATGGGCGCGTCATCGCCTACCCGTACTCGCTGCAGATATATAGGGACGCGGCGCTCCCGATAATCAATATAGCCAAGCTGAAGAGAACGCCTAGCGATACCCATGACACTACTATTATTACCAAGCGGTGGTTCAATCAAGCCATCGGGACGATCTGGCATATCGTCGAATACATAAAGTTCTTTTTCGGACAATAAAAAATCCAGTCGCTTTGTCAAATCAAGCGCACGGCTACGCTGGTTTTTTTCATCAATCAAGTTCATATTTAGCGCATAAGCGGCCAAATCATACTGCTGCTTCATCAACGCTGATTGAAAAAATTCCAAAGCGGCAAGTGGTGTCGCTAGGTTGGGTGGCTCCAACAACGGCGGCAATCCAGTGTTGAGCTTATCAAGTATATAATAGCCTTCATTATACTCTCCCGTCAGTGCTGAATCGCCTTGTAATCTTCCTGCTTGCTCTACTGCATTACGCTCAGTAGGGTCAAATATCTCTTCAGTGAGACCAGAAATACTGACACTTTCGTCTTTAATCGTATTGAGCTGTTGAGCCGCATATTCAGCCAAATTATCAGGCTTACTGGCAGGTTGTTCGGTTTGCTCACTCGCACCCTGCTCATTGTCATTACTTGCCGCATTAACCGGTACGCACACAGCACTAAACACAATAACAACTAAAGCAAGTAGCAATGACCGCAATTTATGAAACATAATGTCAGACGTGGCATTGACATGCTCATTACCATGCACACTGAATTCAACAGTCGCAAACCTATCCATGGCTGTACCTTGACTCCTAACCGCTCGATTCTTGAGAGTATTCATAGGTTAACGGCCAGTAATTTATGTGAGAGTCGCATACAAAGGCTGTCCTTCATGAAAATAATTCTAGATAATATTTCTGTATTTTATTAAGTCTACAAAAAAAGCCAGCGTAAAGCTGACTTAGTTTATGACTATCTGTATGGGTATTCTGTAACAGAACTACCTCAAGCGCGGCGCCATGTCGTGCCAGCTCGGCTGTCTTCGAGCTCAATACCAGCATCTTTTAATTGTTCACGTATCTCATCAGCACGGGCAAAGTTTTTGTTGGCTTTAGACTCTGCACGTTCAATGATTAAACCATCGATAGCCGTATCCGTTAAACTATCATCTGCCTGTTCACCAATCACAGCTTGTAAAAATTGCTGTACTGGCTGCTGCAAGATATTGAGCACTTGCGCCAATGCCTTTAATTGCTGAGCTGACTGCCATGCGGTGTCTATCTCTTCGGTTTTAATGGCTTTGGTGATATCACGTGCCAGCCCAAACAAGACGCTGATTGCGGTTGAGCTATTAAAATCATCATTCATCGCTTTGATGAAATCTTGCCCAGCTTCACTACTGTAGGCTTCAGTAGTCAACGCTTCATCAATTATGAGCGTATCACCCTTTAACTGTTCTGCTAATTTTAGAACGTTATAGAGCCTGCTTAGGCTATTATGTGCTTCGTCTAGCGCACTGTCCGAGAAATTGACTTGGCTACGATAATGGCTCGATAATAAGAAAAAACGCACTGTTTCCGGAAGGTATTTTGCCATCACATCACGAATGGTAAAAAAGTTGCCCAATGATTTGGACATCTTTTCGCCATCGACATTGATAAATCCAACGTGCATCCAGTTGCGTGCGTATTCACAACCAGTTGCAGCTTCAGACTGAGCGATTTCGTTTTCGTGATGCGGAAACTGTAAGTCATGACCACCGCCATGAATATCAAAGGTGCTACCTAGGCATTTAGTCGACATCGCAGAGCATTCGATATGCCAGCCTGGTCGTCCTTGTCCCCATGGTGACGCCCATTGTGGCTCATCAGGTTTTGCCGCCTTCCATAGTACAAAATCAAATGGATTGCGCTTGTCATTTTCGACATCGACGCGTGAGCCTGCCTGCATGTCGTCGAGGTTGCGCTTAGACAGTTTGCCATAATCGGCAAAGCTATCGACAGCATAGTAGACATCACCATTGTCGCCAGCGTACGCATAGTCGCCTGTGACCAGCGTTTCAATCATTTGCTGCATCTCATCGATATGATCCGTCGCACGCGGTTCAGCATCTGGCATCTGGCAACCAAGAGCTGTCGCATCTTCATGCATGGCTTCGATAAAACGCTGCGTCAACGTGCCAATCTCTTCACCATTTTCGCTAGCACGCGCGATGATTTTGTCATCGATATCGGTAATGTTACGCACATAATTAACGTTATAACCCAGTTGTGCCAGCCAGCGTACTGCCATATCAAAGCCGACCATCACCCGCGCATGACCAATATGACAATAGTCATAAACGGTCATACCGCACACATACATGCCTACCTGCCCTGATTTAAGTGGTACAAACTGACGTTTTCCGCCCGTCAGTGAGTCATAAATGGCAAGCTGGGACATCGCATTTGCAAATGGTGTGGTCATAGTAAAAAAGCCTTTTAACATAAATAAAGTAGAGAAATTGAGAATCTCGGCTGCCGCGTATGCACATGCCATACCAGCAGCTGTGACTACAAATCAAAATAAAATAAAAAATCAGACCAAAAAAATCATAATATAAAACCTAACCCATTATCTTAGCGAAAACAGGCGTAAAATACTACAATGAGCGTGCAACTAACGCTATTCAATCATAAAAACCGTTAAGGATGTAAAGATGGGCAATCGCTTAAGCAAGATATACACACGTACTGGAGATGATGGCAGCACTGGTATGGCAGACGGCAGCCGCGTCAGCAAAGCGGACAATCTATTTAGCGTCATGGGTGATATTGATGAGCTCAACTCGCATATTGGATTGGTACGTGCGCAGCTAAAGCACAATAAAGGGCAATCTATAGAGCAAGGGTTTTCTGAGGCTTTGGTCATCATTCAGCACTTACTATTCAACATAGGCGGTGAGCTTGCCATGCCAGAGTATGAAGGCGTGAATGCCACTCACATTGAATGGCTAGAGCAGAAAATCGATATGATGAATGCCACCTTACCACCGCTAAAAGACTTTATTCTGCCAACAGGTTCAGTATTGGTGAGTCAATTGCATGTGGCTCGTAGTGTATGTCGCCGCGCTGAACGCCAAGCTGTCATATTGCAGAAACAACGTCCACAAGCGATTCGTAGTACTGCCGTTAGCTTTATTAATCGCTTATCTGACTGGTTGTTTGTCGCTGCACGTTTCTGTACAGATCCAGAAAAAGTCTCTGAGGTGCTATGGGACAGTCAAGCATTAAAGACATTTACTGACAATCAATAATCAATAATCAATACTTAAACACAAAAAATCCCGCAACATCACTGTTGCGGGATTTTTTTATTCAGCGATAGCAATTAGCTCTACTAGGGCGTGTCTTCAATTCACTCGATAGTCATCTAAATGGGCTAAAAATGGCTATCTCTTATTACAATGACAAATCAATAAGTTGCGCTATTGTCTTCAATGATAACCATGTCAATGGTTTCATCTTTAGGTACTGCTTTTGGTGTGGTTGGCTTGCTAGGCTCTGATGTAGCCGTTTGATTGTTCGCTGTTGGACTGCTCTGACTGTCAGCAGGGTTATTAATGGTTGGCGGTGTCGTAGGTTCAATTGGACGAATCGGCTCAACTGGCGTTACGATTCTCGGCTGACGAATTGGGGCAGCTTGAGTATCATTATTTTGTGTGGCTCGGCGCTCAGCGGCACGTTGGGCACGCTGTTTATCCATTGCCGTTTTGAATACAGAACCTGCCATAACATCTGCAACGACCGTAATCAATGCTGGTTGACCCGCAATACGTGTGCGCACTTGACCGCCTTGAGTACCAACGATATAAGTGAAAGCGTCATCAACGAGCATATTGTTATTGATACGAATATTGTCTTGCGCTAAACGTGATTGTAAGCTTGGCTGGTTATTGGCCGCTTGTACTTGGCTGGCTTGATACAAGTCCTCACTTGGTAGCGTCATGCTGACACTTGCTTGGCAAGTCGTCATGCCATTCTCATTGGCTTTTTGCAAGATAGCAGCGTTTTGTACATCAATGACCACACCGTTGATTTTTTCGCTAACGATGCCACTTTCTAGACTGATTTCGGCATCATTTGCATAATTGGCAGCCAACGCCTGAGCTTGTTGATTGAGTGTGTTCTTTAGAGCTGATTTTAGGCGATCTTGTACCATAGGATCATCACAACTGATCGCAGGCGCAACGCCATTTTCAGCATCGACCGTCTCTTGCTCTGTTAGCTCTGCCGCCTCAGCGGTGTCTTTTTTATCTGAGCGATCACAACCCGCAAGCGCCAAACCACATACCAATCCAATCCCAGCAACCTTATGCCACTTGCTCAAACTTATATTTGCTACGCTCATACTAACTCTACTCCCAATTTACAGGTTCGTACCGCCACTGACTGACAGTGTTCAACATTCAAATCGCAACGCTAGCTGCTACAGATATGAAAACCACATCATTATACGGTGTTTAAGTGAAATGGTCATTAGTGTAGCCCATGGATATACAAATAGTGCCCCTCATTATGAAAAAAACCTGCTTTTGGTTGCAAAAACATAACAAACATTGGCAGAATTGGCTTTTGAACC
This sequence comes from Psychrobacter sp. 5A.1, assembly GCF_030407455.1. Taxonomy (GTDB): domain Bacteria; phylum Pseudomonadota; class Gammaproteobacteria; order Pseudomonadales; family Moraxellaceae; genus Psychrobacter. The sequence continues at coordinate 10,648 of NZ_JASDDJ010000032.1, read as the reverse complement.
CATCACATCTAAAAAAGTACGGTTGATGTGGCAATTTTTGTTAGACGTCGCTGATGTGACGCTATATGATTATGCATAAAAACCATCGATCATTAGGGCATATGATAAATTTTAGAGATACCTTGTTATTGGGTCACCGAGGGGCGCGTGGTGAGGCATTAGAAAACACCTTTTCAGGTTTTCAATACGCTCAAAATCTGAAATCAAAAGGATTGTCAGGCGTAGAGTTTGACATACAGCTAAATACCGACGGTCATTTGCTTGTATTTCATGATGATGACTTGCAGCGTATGTGCGGTCGACAGTCACGTGTGGACCAATTGACACTCACAGAAATTCAATGTCAGCGCCAGTTTGGCCAACCAATCATGACGCTCGCAAGCATAGCACCTGCCCTCAGTGGGTTTGACGTGATAGAGCTTGAGATTAAGACTCATAACCGAACCAATTATGCGGTATTGGTTGAGGCACTGGATCGAGCGCTTATCAATACATCTCTTGCCAGCTTGCCTATGGTGCTAACGAGCTTCGATGTAGCGCTGCATCATCGATTACAACGCCATAAGCGGTTATCTCACATGCCACGAGGCTTGCTTATTCGCACCCCAGAAGCATTAGCAAGTGCTACCAATACAGCATTGCAGCTGGGCTGTATTCAACTGGGCGTTCATTATCCGCTTTTGACTCAATCCATCATCAAGCACAGTCACCGTTATGGCTTACCTGTGAGCGCTTGGACTGTCAATGATATGAGTGCCATTGAACAGCTTATAAAATGGGAAACCGATGTCATTATTACTGATTTTCCGAGTTATTGTTTGCTACCTTAGATAGGTTACTCGGACTTTTTTTATATCTACTCTATTTTTCGATGTTCTTACTATTTTCTACATATCTATCCTTCTGGTTACACTTCTCATTCATGTCTGATAAGTCACCCGTATTTTTGACCAATACATTCTATAATTCATACAAGTTATTGTTATTTAGCAATATTTTTATAGTGTATAAGTGTTCACTTTACGCGATTTTTAAGGTACTATGGTGGCTTAAATTAATACCGTTAGGGATATTATATGATTGCAAAAAAAGCACTTGGCTTACCGCTTAAAGGCTTACGTTTCGCTATCAAATCTGGTGATACGCTTGTAAAGACTGCCAGCACTCAAGTAACGCGTTTTAAGACTCGTTTTGATGAAAAAAAGGCGCAAGCTGCATTTGATGAGCAGCCTGTGGCAAAACGCAGTTATGCTCAAGATTCTGAGTCAGTCGAGCTTTCTACAGAAGAAAAAAGCATCGATATGCGTGAGTTCGAATTTACGAAAGCGCCGATTAACTGGATTCCAGCGACTATCTTGGTAGCGACGCCGATTGCTGCTGCTATCATTACACCATGGTACTTGTTTACTCATGACGTTAGTGCGCCAGTGTGGGGCGTGTTTGGCGCTTTTATGGTATGGACAGGCATGAGCATCACAGCAGGCTATCATCGCTTGCTGGCGCACCGTGCTTATAAAGCGCATCCGATTGTCAAAAACTTCTTATTGCTTGGTTCGACCCTAGCGGTGCAAGGTTCTGCATTTGATTGGGTATCGGGTCACCGTGTCCATCATCGTCATGTCGATGATCGTTTGGATGATCCATATTCAGCAAAACGAGGCTTTTGGTTCAGTCATATTGGTTGGATGTTACGCAACTACCCTAGTGGTAAATTTGATTATAAGAATATCCCTGATTTGACCAAAGACAGAACGTTGCAAATTCAGCATAAATATTACGGTTTATGGGTAGTGGCCCTGAACGTCGGTATGGTTGCGGCGATTGGTTGGTTGCTGGGTGATGTTTGGGGTACGTTGGTCATCGCTGGTTTACTGCGTTTGGTGTTGACCCACCACTTTACCTTTTTCATTAACTCGTTATGTCATATGTTTGGTAATCGTCCTTATACGGATACCAATACTGCCCGTGATAATTTCTTCTTAGCCATATTTACATGGGGTGAGGGTTATCATAATTACCATCACTTCTTCCAATACGATTATCGTAATGGCGTAAAATGGTGGCAGTATGATCCAACCAAATGGTTGATTGCGGGCCTATCAAAGCTGGGCTTAACCAGTGAACTACGTACTGTTGATGACACGACTATCAAACATGCTGAAGTGCAAATGCAGTTCAAAAAAGCCCAGCAGCAAATCGATACAGCAGCAGTAGGCGGCATTGATTTGCCTCATGCGATGAAGAGCTTCCAAGACCGTATTAAGTTCGAATACGATGCCTTTACGCAAACTGTCGAAGAATGGCAAGCGCTAAAAGCAAAAACTATCGAGCTTAAAAAGACAGCGTTTGCTGATCGTTTGCATGAAGTTGATGATAAGTTAAAGCACGATTATGCCAAAATCGAACAGAAAATCCTTGAGCATAATAGCAACCTAAAAACCGCTTTCCGCTCTATTGGTGCGAATGAAAAGGCGGCTTAATTAATCTCTGATTAACCCTATAACCATCACGTTTCTCCCTCCCCCTATCTGTCCTAGATAGGGGGATTTTTTTGGTTTAATATTACAAGAGACGGACAGAGTAAAACGATGCCCTATGACAGCTATGCTATAGTGACATTCTCACTTTTATATTTTAATGGAAACGGCCTGTATGCGTTATCAAAACACTTACGTCAACCTAGACACGCGCCTTTATCATGAGCAGCCGCCAGCCTCACTAGACAATCCTCGTGCTGGTCACTTCAACACTCAAGTTGCTCAGCAGTTAGGCTGGACAACTAATGAGGACTTGATGACCAATTGGATTGAGATACTCGGTGGGCAATACGTGCCAGCGGACTTTAAACCATTAGCAATGGCGTACGCCGGTCACCAGTTTGGGCAATGGGCTGGACAGTTGGGTGATGGGCGCGGTTTACTCATGGCGCAAGTGCTCGATAACGATGGACAGCCACAAGACTTGCATCTCAAAGGCGCGGGCCTGACGCCCTATTCACGTATGGGTGATGGGCGCGCAGTCTTACGCAGTACCATTCGCGAGTACCTGTGTGGTCATGCATTGACGCAGCTTGGTATCCCCTCGTCTAACGCATTGGGGTTTGTGGTATCTGATACGAGAGTGCGCCGTGAGCGTATCGAAGCAGGTGCAGCACTAATGCGTGTGGCAGACAGTCATATTCGTCTCGGTCATGTCGAATGGATTGCCAGCTTTGCCCCTGATGTACTGGGTGAGTTCACCGACTATATGATTGACACTTATTATCCAGAGTGCCGTGATAGTGACGTGCCTGTGTTGGCATTTTTGACCGCTGTGGTTAAACGTACAGCCCACATGATTGCTGACTGGCAATTGATTGGTTTTGCTCACGGTGTCATGAATACAGATAACTTATCTATCACAGGCAGTACTTTGGACTTCGGGCCGTTTGGCTTTATGGAGCGCTTTAATCCTGCATGGATTAATAATCACTCAGACCATACGGGTCGCTACGCTTATCAGAATCAGCCTGCTATCGGGCATTGGAATCTAAACGTTTGGCTGCCACATTTTATGCGCTTAGACGGCGTTACTCGTGAAACGCTCGCCGACTGTTTAGCGCCTTATGAAGCAACCTTTATGCAGCATTATCAGCAAGGACTGTGCCGCAAGCTTGGCTTACCGCATCAAAGAGAGAGCCTCAGCTTAGCCTTTGAATGGTTGACATTATTGGAAGACAACTTGCTCGACTATACCAATAGCTTCCGCGCTCTGCTCGGTTTGATCGCACCAGAAGATCATCCGTACGAGCAAAAGCTACTGGCTACTATGACCACTGAATTAAGCAGTGATGCGCAGCAAATATGGCAAGACTGGTCAACACGTTACCTTGCAAGCATCGAGCAGCTGCCGCTAGCACAAGCAATCAATGACATGCAAACCACCAATCCTGTCTATATTCTGCGTAACAGTATGGCACAGCGTGCGATCACTGCCGCAGAGCAAGGTCAGTTTGAAGAAGTTGATCGGGTATTTCGTTTATTAGCCAATCCTTATAGTGTGCAAGATATTGCTAATGATCTAGATACTAGTGCGCCTGCGCCTGATACACCGCAGGTGCCTATTAGCTGCTCATCTTAGTAGTTGCCCGCTTTAACACTTTTCAATTCTGTAATATTTTGAAACATTATGAAATTAAGGTTGATATCTAGACGCATTTTTTGGCATCATCAATGAGATAAATAATGAATATCATTTTATTATATTGTTCCGACAATTCACGGCTGTTGACTAGGCGTGAATTGTCAATAGTGCTAGAATGAATATTTTAGCTAGTTTGCTTTTTTGACCTGATCCTTGATCGTCGACCATGATTCTGATGGTCGTGAGTCGTTTAACGTCCCTATACCTTCCCATTATTATCATTCAATGATTTTTGGAGGGTTAGACGTTATTTTTTATCACCGTTTAATTTATTCCAATTTATACTAACCATGGCAATTATTATGAATGACGATACCACTTCGAATACGGATAACCTCAGTACAGAAAAAGAGCAGTTTGAACAAGCTGCCTTACATTACCATGAGTTTCCACGCCCAGGTAAAATTTCAGTAACCCCTACTAAGCAGCTGGCCAACCAACGTGATTTAGCACTTGCCTACTCTCCAGGTGTTGCTGTACCTTGTCTTGAGATCCAAAGAGATCCAAAACTTGCCTCTAAATATACGGCACGTAACAATCTAGTTGGTGTCATCACCAACGGTACTGCGGTACTGGGTCTGGGTAATATCGGTCCATTGGCATCAAAACCTGTCATGGAAGGTAAAGGCGTTCTATTCAAGAAGTTCGCAGGTATCGACGTTTTTGATATTGAAATTGACCAGAATGATCCAGACAAATTCATCGAAGCGGTTGCCTCGCTTGAGCCTACCTTTGGTGGTATCAACCTAGAAGACATCAAAGCACCAGAATGTTTCAAAATTGAGCGCGTCCTCCGTGAGCGCATGAACATTCCTGTGTTCCATGATGACCAACATGGTACGTCAATCATCGTTGCCGCAGCCATGCTAAATGCTTTGTTGATTACTGGCAAAAAAATCGAAGAGATTAAAATTGTTTGTTCAGGCGCAGGCGCAGCAGCCATTTCTTGCTTAGATATCATTTGCGCACTTGGTGTTAATAAGAACAACATCATTGTTTCAGATTCACGCGGTATCATCACCACTAGCCGTGAAAACCTTGACGAAACCAAACAACGCTATGCTCGTGATGTTACGGCTACTTCTATCGAAGAAGTCATGGACGATGTCGATATGTTCCTAGGCCTATCAATGCCAGGTACACTATCAGAAGATATGGTTCGCCGTATGGCAAAAGACCCTATCGTCTTTGCACTTGCCAATCCAACACCTGAAATCATGCCAGAATTGGCACATGCCGTACGTCCAGACGTCATCATGGCAACTGGTCGTTCAGACTATCCAAACCAAGTAAACAACGCGCTATGTTTCCCATACATCTTCCGTGGTGCACTAGATGTTGGTGCAACCACTGTCAACGAAGAGATGAAAGTGGCTTGCGTAAAAGCAATCGCTGCGATGGCACATGTTGAAGCCACTCCAACTACCAGTGCTAGAAACATCGAAAAGATGCAGAGCTTTGGTCGTGACTATTTAATCCCAGGCCCTCTAGAGCCAAACCTAATCATTGAGATCGCGTCTGCTGTTGCCAAAGCAGCGATGGATTCAGGCGTTGCTACCTTGCCTATCGATGACATGCAAGCCTATCGTCAGCGTCTGTCTGAGTTTGTTTATAACTCAGCGTTTGTGATGAAGCCAATCTTTGCTCGTGCCAAAGCCGATCCAAAGCGCATTGTGTACTGTGAAGGTGAAGACAACAATATTTTGCTCGCTGTGCAAGTGGTCGTTGATGAGAAGCTGGCACAACCTATCTTGGTTGGTCGCCCTTCCGTTATCGAAGCCAATATCAAAAAGCTGGGCCTACGTCTAAAAGATGGCGAGAATATTACGATCGTCAACGTTGATGATGATCCTCGCTACAAAGACTACTGGCAGGGCTACTACGAGAAGAACAAACGCCGCGGTGTCAGTATCGAACTTGCTCGTCGTGATGTCCGTCGCAAGACCACATTGATTGGCTCATTATTGGTCGAAAATGGTGCGGCAGATGGTATGGTATGTGGTACGTTTGGCCATTACCAGTTGCATCTAAAATACGTTGAAAGCGTCATTGGTAAAAAAGAAGGCATGAACGACTTCTATGCGATGAATGCCGTATTGATGCAAGATCGTAATATCTTTATCGCTGATACCTATGTGCATGAAGACCCAACAGCTGAGCAACTGGCTGAAATGACTGTTTTGGCAACGGATCAGTTACGTCGTTTTGGTATCACGCCACGTGTCGCGCTAGTGTCTCATTCTAACTTTGGTGCTTCAGATCGTGCCAGCGCTGTCAAAATGCGTAAAGTTCATGAGCTACTAACCAATATGAACGTCGACTTTGAGTTTGATGGCGAAATGCAAGGTGATGCCGCGCTTAACGAAAATATTCGTCTAAACGATATGCCATCAAGTCCATTGAAAGGTGCCGCGAACCTGCTTATCTTGCCAACACTCGATGCGTCGAATATTGCCTTCAACTTGCTTAAAACAGCAACTGGTAGTGCTTCTATTGGTCCTATCTTGTTAGGTACTAGCAAGCCGGTACACATTTTGACACCATCAGCGACTGCACGTGGTATCGTCAACATGACTGCATTGACCGTCACTGAAGCGCAAGACCTAGAAAACGAAAAATAGTCATATATCATACCCAGTATGAATGCACTATAGTCGGTTCAATATAATTTGGGTACAAGGAAGCCGAGTGAAAGTACTACGAGTAGTAGACTGAGCGAGGCTGACACCGTACTCAATTTATAGAGGACTGACTATATTAAGAAGGGCTCTGTCATCCATTGACAGAGCCCTTCTGCTATACTAAAACCAGTCAATGCGACTTATAGAGCATTGGCTGTTTTTTTGATTCATAAAAATTGAGCTGATGACATATAGCTCAATAATAAGAAGAGGCTTCTATGCAAATTTACCTCGTAGGCGGTGCTGTACGCGATCGACTGCTCAAGCGTCCTATCAAGGACAAGGACTTTGTCGTCGTCGGCGCTACTGTTGCAGAAATGATTGATGCAGGGTTTCAACAAGTGGGCGCTGACTTTCCCGTGTTTTTGCATCCGACCACTCATGAAGAGTATGCATTGGCACGTACAGAGCGCAAGCAAGGCTTAGGCTACAAAGGTTTTAGCGTACATGCCAGCCCTAATGTTAGTCTAGAAGACGATTTGCAACGTCGTGATTTGACAATCAATGCCATGGCGATAGAGGTCACCAGCCTAAATGATGACACCCCTATCAATGGTAACGTCATTGACTATTATGGTGGACTGGCTGATATAAAAAGCAAGACCTTGCGCCATGTATCAAGTGCATTCAGTGAAGACCCACTACGGGTGCTCCGAACGGCTCGTTTCTATAGTCGTTACTACGATTTGGGGTTCAGTATTGCAGAGGACACCTTGAACTTAATGCGCCAATTGGTTGGCTCTGGAGAGCTCAGTCATCTAAGTAGTGAACGCATTTGGCAAGAATCCAGCCGTGCGACTATGCAGCTGTCGCCTCAAGTCTACTGGCAAAAACTGTTTGAGATTGGCGCACTCACAGAGTATTTTGCGCCTTTGCATCATACTTGGGATAATGCTCATATACGAGAAACGGTGCAGACGGCGCTATATTTCGCAGGGCAAATGCAGCTTAATTTGTCACAGCGTTGGGCACTGCTAATGAGCAGCCTTAATCCATCTCTATTTATCTCAGAGCCTACAGACGAAAATGTTAACGCAGCAGCTAATCTAAAAGAAATTAATAACATAGGTAATATAGCCAAAGTACCAAAAGCACATACCCAATTTGCCAACTTATTCGTGCAACAAGCAGAGAAAATAAGTGCTATAAATAGTCTTAGTGCTGCTGAAAAAATCGACCTCATACAAACTTGCGGCGCTCATAAAGAGCCTGATAAATTCTCGCAATTACTCGTATGCAGTCATGTCCTACAACTGGCAGTGCAACACCGTCAGATGATGATAGCGTTAAATAGCTTTCATGCTATCGGCATGACAGATATAGCACCAGACCTCAAAGGCCCAGCTATTGGTGCGGCATTGCGGCAGGCTAGAATTGAGCACTTGCAAGTACAGAACTCACATAAAAAACATTAGAGAGCAGATAGTATCTTCACTATGAATCAAACCATCAACGCCCTCCAATCAGAAAATATCAATGCCAAAGCGCCAGTGATGCTCGTCACAGGAAGTGCCAAGCGTATTGGCGCAGCGATTATTAGAGCCGCTCACAGCCAAGGCTATCGAGTCATTATTCATTGTCATCATAGTGAATCAGAAGCCCAAATATTGGCCACACAGCTGAATAGTCTGCGTGCGGATAGCGCAGCGCTTATCATCGCCGATTTAGCCGTCGTCGATGATAACAATGCTTTGAGTACACTCGTCAAAAATATTGTAGAGACCTTTGGCCAGCTCGATGTATTGGTACACAATGCTTCACGCTTTTACCCTAGCCCACTTGGCAGTATTAATCACGCACAGTGGGACGAGCTATTTTTGACCAATGCCAAAGCGCCTTTATTATTGAGCCAAGCACTATTTCCTTACCTTAAAAAACAGCAAGGTTGTATTATCAGCCTACTGGACATTCACGCGCATGATAAGCCGTTTAGCAATTATACTGTCTACAATATGGCAAAAGCGGCTCATCGTATGATGGTACAGTCTTTAGCTCTTGAGATGGCACCAGAGGTACGGGTCAATGGTGTCGCACCTGGCGTCAATATCTTACCTGATGCTAATAGCGACCAAGCATTGGATCATGATCAGCAACGAAGTATCATCGGCTCAATCCCTATGCAGCGCATAGGCAGACCTGATGAAATTGCCCATAGCGTGCTGTATCTTGTGCAGGCCCATTATCTCACTGGTGAGATTATTACTGTTGATGGTGGTCGCAGTCTAACCCTAGCTGGTGGTCAAGTTTAATAGAAAATAGCACTTCATAAAAAATATCTTGATAATGGCCCATTTTTTGCTTGAAAAATTCAAAAAATCAGGTATCATTGTCCGTCTAGCGTTAGGGCCCATAGCTCAGTTGGTTAGAGCAGAGGACTCATAATCCTTTGGTCGTAGGTTCAAGTCCTACTGGGCCCACCATATATTAAATCAGGCTTGTTCGCAGCGATGCGGCAAGCCTTTTTTTTATGGGGTTTCGGCAGATTTAAGAATACATTGGTATATGGCGAACCATATAGAATATTGGTATATTTGTTGGTATAGATTATACCAACGCGGAGATATACCAACATGCCATTAACTCATACGATTATCAATAAATTAACACCAAGTGAAAAATGCACCCCTAGCCGCCCTGACAAGCATAGCGATGGCGATGGCCTTCAACTGTGGGTAAGACATACGGGAAACAAAGTCTGGGTCAGTGCTTACCGCTGGCAAGGTAAACAGCAATCACTCACTTTGGGCAAGTATCCACTAATCACATTACAACAAGCACGCCAGCGTAACCTAGAAATAAAACAGTTAATTAGTGAAGGTATTAACCCGAAGGATAAGAAAAAAGAGAAAGCTGCTGAACAAGACGGTTCAAGACTTTTTGATACTATTGCACAAGCTTGGTATGCGGATCGCAAGACCTTTTTAGCCTCAAGTACGTTTAGTCGTAATTATTCAGCCTATATGCGTGACGTTAAACCGATTATTGGTCATAAACTAATTGATGATATTACCCCACCTGATATTTTGAAGATTGGTAAGAATGTCGAGGCTCGTGGCGCTAATGAAATGGCGCGACGTATAATGGCAGAGGTTGGACAGATATTTAAACATGCTATTCGCATAGGTATAGCAACATCAAATCCTGCGGCAGATTTATCAGCGGCAATCAAACCGCATAAGACTAAAAATCACAGCCGTATTACGTCAAAAGAGTTACCAAAACTTTTACAAGATATCAATGACTACACTGGCCATATCCCAGTCAAACTAGGTCTATGGTTCTTATGCTATACCTTTGTACGAACTAATGAGATCAGATTTATGGAATGGTCAGAAATCGACTGGAAGGATAAAATTTGGCGTATACCTGCAGACAAAATGAAGATGGATAGACCTCACATTGTGCCTCTTGCACCGCAGGTCATAGATATATTACAACAAATTAAAGAGCTGAATTTTTCAGAGCAGTACGTATTCTACAACCCTTCAACTCGCAAACCTTACAGCCAAAATGCTTTTATTAACGCGCTTTATCAGATGGGTTATAAATACAAAATGACGGGGCATGGTTTCCGAGGGCTGGCAAGCACCACCCTTCACGAACAGGGCTATATGCATGAGGCTATAGAGCTACAACTCGCCCATGAGCAAGAGAACAAAATTAGTAAAGCATATAACGGTGCCCAACATTTAGATTATCGTCGAGATATGATGAATGCGTGGGCAGATTTTATAGATAATAGTTTTCGAAAAGGTTATTGATTTTTATCAAAAAATTTATTTTAC
>NZ_JASDDJ010000031.1 GCF_030407455.1 Psychrobacter sp. 5A.1 | reverse complement strand
AAAATCTAGCATATTGATTTATTTGAGATTATTTAATGGTAAAAATTTGATTTTACCACTTAGTTTATCAATCTGACGCGCCAAAAAGTTATTATATGTTATAGTAAGCAACTATTATTTTTTGTATCTATTGCAAGTGGTTTCTTATTGAAAGTGATAATTGCTAAGCGACTGCATTCACAGTGGGCCAAATAATTCTGCAAACTCAGTAACCGCTTAAGCACCCAAATTAACGCATATATAGGCAAAATAATTTGCTGTTATTCGATAAAAAGTGATATTACTATGATAAATACTGCTACTTTGATGACTCGCTGCTTATCTCCTATTCTACTAAGTGCCATTGCTCTGTCTGCTGTTCCTGTCGCTGCCAATGCAGGTAATATGTATATTTACAAAGACAAAGGTGGACAAGTACTATTGACCAACGTCAATCCTAGTGGAAATTTTGACAAGTTTACGAAAAAAGTAAAAGTTACTTATTACAAAGACTCCAAAATGTATGATGGCAGCAGCAATAGTAGCAGCAGTGATAGCTATGGCAGTAGCGCCGCTAGCAATAGTGGCAGCCGCAATGCTTACGACAGCTATATTCGCGCGTCTGCCGAGCGCCATGGTATTGACCCTGCCCTGATGAAAGCAATGATGCATACTGAATCAGCGTTCAATCCAAATGCACGCTCACCTGTAGGTGCACAAGGTCTCATGCAGCTAATGCCAGCCACTGCCCGCCGATTCAAAGTGAGCAACCCTTGGAATCCTGCGGACAATATCGAAGGATCAGCCAAATATATTGCTTGGCTCATGCGTCGTTTTGACAATAACATCGAGCATGCGGTGGCAGGCTATAATGCTGGCGAAGGCAATGTCGATAAGTATGGCGGTATTCCTCCTTTTAAAGAAACACGTAATTATGTCAAAAGAGTCATGAGCCGTTATCATAGCTTGTATAAAAATGACGCGGGTCTGTCTGGTGCAAGCATGAGCGCTAACAATCAGACCAGTAGCGCCAATACAAATAATGGTCTACAAAATGTCAGCTACGGCACTAACAGCAACGTCAATAGTGCCAGTTATGCCAACTCAGCCTATGCAGCTTTACGCTAAACTATAAAAAGCATGTATAAACAGTCAGACATAAAAAAAGCCCGTTAATAAATTAACGGGCTTTTTTTATACTTGGAGACTCTATCTTACCTCTTATAATGTAGGTGATAGAGTCAGACTATGAATGCTGAATAAGACTTTACTCCGCACGCATAGCCATCCCCAATGTAAAAACTTACTTGTTGGCAGCCTGAGTGGCAGCAACTTCAGCAGCAAAATCTTCTTGCTTCTTCTCAATGCCTTCACCAACTTCTAGACGTTTGAAACCAAGTACTTTTACGCCTTCAGCTTTTAATACGTCACCAACTTTTTTATCGTTGTCCATAACGTACGGCTGACGCAATAAAGTAACTTCTTCTAAGTACTTACGCAGGCCACCTTCGATCATTTTTTCAACGATGTTGTCAGGCTTGCCAGACTCACGAGCTTTTGCTTCGATGATGTCTTTTTCGCGCGCTAACAAATCAGCAGCAACGTCTTCGTCATCTACAGCGACAGGGTTGAATGCAGCGATATGCATGGCAAGGTTCTTACCAGTGTCTGCAGCGCCGCCTTCATAAGATACAACTACACCGATACGAAGACCATGACGGTATGCAGCGATGTTTGCACCTTCAAGTACTTCAACACGGCGGATCTGAATGTTCTCACCGATTTTTTGTACTAGTGATACACGTGCTTCTTCAACGCTTTGGCCATTACCATATGGTAATTCAGCGATAGCAGCAACATTAGTTTCGTTGTTTTCTAGAGCGATGCTAGCTACTTGCTCTGCAAACGCATTGAAGCTGTCATCTTTTGCAACGAAGTCAGTCTGACAGTTAACTTCTAACAAGAATGCTTTGCTGTCGCCTTGAGCGATGATGATAGCGCCGTCAGCTGCGATGTTACCTGCTTTTTTAGCGGCTTTCGCTTGACCAGATTTACGTAGGTTATCAATGGCAGTTTCAACATCACCATTTGATTCTTCTAGTGCTTTTTTACATTCCATCATGCCAAGACCAGTACGGTCACGCAATTCTTTTACCATTTTGGCAGATACTTTTACTTCTGTCATAAGAGTCACCTTAATATAGTTATGTATAGGAGTGCTTAATTTCTATTCGATATCTTATAGTCCAAGAATTACTAAACTGCTACGGCGTTACCCTTCCTAGATGTACGACTTGTACAATCTGCAGTCGGCTACCTTATATCCGTTTTAGAGTTCTTTAACTATAGTATTGCTTAAAATCTAGCAGGACAGCTCGTTTTGAACGATTACCAATATAGCCATAAATGATGTCAAACAAATAACATCTCCAAAACATAGCGATGTGGCCAGTATGAACGACAATACTCGCCCAACAGCTGCTCGCTTATGCGCAGTGGCACCATTAATAATGCTTATTCAATAACAAGGCATGACGAGTAAAACTACATCATGCCTATTATGAGCTTATACGCTGTTCAAAACTTTATATGAGTGCTGATAAGTACACTATCAAGGCATTCTTACAAAGTTAAACTTTTTAAGTCAGCTACTTATTCTGCTGGAGTAGCAGCTTCTTCTGCAGCTGGTGCTTCTTCAGTAGCAGCAGGCGCTTGCTCAGCTTTACCACCAGCTTGAGTTTGTGCGTATTCTTTACCAGCGATGATAGCATCAGCCATAGAAGTTACATACAAAGTCACAGCACGGATAGCATCATCGTTAGCTGGGATGATGTAATCAACGTTGTCTGGGCTAGAGTTAGTATCAACGATACCGATAACTGGGATACCTAGGTTCTTGGCTTCTTTGATAGCGATCGCTTCATGATCTACGTCTACTACGAAGATAGCGTCAGGTAGGCCGCCCATGTCTTTGATACCGCCTAGTGAACGCTCAAGTTTTTCCATATCGCGAGTACGCTCTAGCGCTTCACGCTTAGTTAGCTTAGCGAAAGTACCATCTTCTGCTTGCTTTTCAAGCTCTTTTAGACGGTTGATTGACTGGCGTAGTGTTTTCCAGTTAGTCAACATACCACCTAACCAGCGATGGTCAACGTATGGCATACCGGCACGAGCAGCTTGCTCACGGATGATACCGCTTGCAGCACGTTTAGTACCAACAAATAATACTTTGTTTTTCTTAGCAGCTAGGCCGTTTACGTAAGTCAATGCTTCGTTAAACGCTTTTACGGTGTGCTCTAAGTTAATGATATGGATCTTGTTACGTGCACCAAAGATATATGGACCCATTTTTGGGTTCCAAAAACGTGTTTGGTGACCAAAGTGAGCGCCGGCTTGTAGTAAGTCACGCATTTCGATTTTGGTTGGATTCTTTGTAGCCATGTGAATATATCCTATTGGTTGGGTTATGCCTCCACATCACAAAAACAGCCTATTTAGCGACACGCATCTGCTACCGGTCAGTTCTCATTAATAAAGCACTAACGGTTTACAAATTAATCAAGTCGCCAAACACCCAGCAATTTTTTGCCATGATGTGTGTGTCATTGGTTGGTTTAAAAAATTGAGCTATATGATTGATAATTCCATATATAATGAAAACTTCAATAATACTAAATTATAAAAATAGCTGCGCTGTATTTTATCATATAACGCTTGGCAACTGCTAGCACTATTATGATGTTATCAGCGAATAATAACGCATAAAAAAACGACGCCTTAACGTCGTTTTTTCACACATAATCAGTGATTAGCTGTAGATTAAGCGATACAGATACCGATGACCGCTTTGTAACCACGCCACGTAAATGGGGTAATATAGCTTTGGCGATCTTTAGGCAAATAAGAAACGCTTGGTGCACTCTCAACGATATGCGGCGGAGAGATGATGAACTCTGATCCAAACTCAGTACGAGCATTACCAGAGATTGTATTGGCCATTTCACCCAACAAATCTTTCATCATCGTAATCGATGAGTCAGGTTCGCCCATTACTTTTATTAATTCTCGCAACATCGTACTTGGCGCACTGACATAGACGCAACCCTCAAGAGGCCCTGATATCTTGATAACACCACTATAATCAAAGCCAATAGCACTTCTGTTGTTATTAAGATAAGGGGTATCAAGAGACACTTCTGAGCCATCGATCTGCGCAAAAAATGCGTTAATCGAACTTAGAAATACACCCAATTTTTCTACTTTAAACATAATATATTAACATCCATCTTTATTACGCGGCAGCAACAGCATTAATCCTGCAAGCAAACCACAATCTCGCCTATTTGCGAGTTCCAAGTGATGGGAATGATAAAAGAACGCTCATCATTAGGCAACACAATACTTTGTGGTGAGCCCTTAAATACAAATGGTACGGAGATATGAAACTCTGCACCAAACTCTTTACGCGCATTACCTGCAATCGTATTGGCCACTTCCCCAGCCAGATCTACATAATTTTCATCACTTTTATCGGTTTCACCCATGCTATCTAGTATCGAAGACAACAATTCCAGTGTCGCTGAAAAATAAACCACGCCCTTTTGTTCACCAGAGATACCAATCACACCAGTATAATCATGGACTCTTGGCTGTTTGTTTTCTAGTAAGTAAGGGGTGTCAGCAACAAGCTCTTCTCCACCAAACTGGTTAAAATAGTTACTAATAATACTTAAAAAAATCTGTAGCTTTTGTTCTTTCATAATGACATCTACTTTAGTCGATGAATAGTATTAGTCTTGCATTAGCTCATACAAAGACTCTGCAAGCTCCTCTTCTGAAAAGGGCTTGCACAAAAATCCGCTGGCACCCAACGACAACGCTTCAATGCCAGTGGCCTTATCTGACAAAGCCGATACCACTAAAATACGTACTTCAGGATCAATCGCGATGATTTTTTCAATACATTCCAGTCCGTCCATTTGTGGCATGGTTAGATCCATGGTGATCACATCAGGACGATGGACATTGAACTTTTCGATGGCTTGGACACCGCTGGTTGCTGTAGCAACCAACATGAATTCCCCTGAATCGTATGCGCGCTGAATACGATTTCTAATAATATTTGAATCATCAACAATCATTAACTTATGCATAAATTATCTACTACCTTTAATGAAGTGCTTGTCGTCCCTGACAATATAACTGCTGGTTTTAATTAAGCTTTCGGTAAAGTAATGACAAACCGTGTCATCTGACCCAGTTCACTATTTACATTAAGCTTGCCATCATACTCTTTTACTTTTGCTTTGATAATATCAAGTCCAACGCCGCGTCCACCATCTTCATCTGCATTCTCTTTGGTAGAGAATCCAGAAGAAAACAACTCTTTAAGCAACTCACTTTGGCTAAGCTGATTGGCTTCTTCTGTACCAAAGCGACCTTCTTTAATCAATTTATTGCGGATGCTATCGTAGTCGATACCTTGTCCATCGTCTTGCACAGTCAATATAAAATCTGAACCACTATCTTGTATTTCTAGATCGATGGTTCCGACTGCAGTTTTGCCAGCAGAATGACGAAGACTTGGTGATTCGATACCATGTACCACTGCATTACGCAGTAGCTGAATAGTGATCTCTTTAATTGGCTTGGCAAGAGATGCTGGAATAACTGTTTGTGCCAGCGTACTACTCTTTAACTGTACTTGTTTACCTTGTCTTGCAGCAATCTCTTTTGCAAACTCATTGTAAAAAGACAATAAGTCATCATCTTTTTCGCTGCCTAAATCGATATCTTGACCGCCATCAAAGCTAACATCGCCAACTGTATCGGCGGCTGTTTGATGTTGAGTAGCCACTGGTGTTTGTACTACTGACGCTTTTGGTGCCGAGCGGTTGATACGCTCACCTAGCGTGGCAATGGTATTTGATAGGCTGAGCAAATCATCCAAATGTACCGCTAATGGTAAGAAGTCATTACCAGACAGCTGGCCTTGGTTCTGCAAAGCATGCAATTGGTCTTCAGCATCAGAAGCGATCTTCGTAAAGCTGTGTAGTTTTAGGGCAGATGCCTCACCTTTTAAGCTATGCATTTCGCGATAAATGGCTTTCAATTTACCCTCAAGCTCATATTGCGAGCTACCTGGATTTTTCAAAATATTATTCATCTTCTCGATATGCTCTTGGGTATTACCAATAAACTCATTAATAATTTTTGGATTTACATTCAAGATAGTCGTTAACATCTCAATCTGCATATCGTTTTGCGAGCGCTCTTTTTCTAGACGCTGTTCTAAATAAACCGCATCAGATACATCGTTGACGTTAACCAAGATACGGGCAATGTCTTTATTATCATATACACGCGAAAACTTGAAATCTAAGAAACGATTATTAAGACTTTTGTTTTCAGACACATTGTGTAGCATTACCTTGTGCAACGGGTTAAGTGAATCCACCAGTTTTTCTTTAACACGAGGATTATAAAGCTGCTCGATAAACTGCTGGGTGGTCTTGAGGTCTTTATCAGAGATACGACCACGCAAGACATTGGTAAAGTTCTCTCCAGCCAAGCGATCAGAGCCGATAATATTGTTAAGCGCTCTAGAATGCTGTTGACCGATGTTCAAGTCTTTATCAAGTAGAAATAGACCCGTGTTTACGGTTTCCATGATCTCTTGCGTTTCTTGGCGAGCAGCAAATGCTTCAGCATCGGTCTCACGCAAACGACGTACAAAGAAGAATACGAAGATTAGGAAGTATGTGAAGATAGCGGCAACACCAAGTACCTGAATAAGACGAATGGTGCTCGCTTGACGTTCTGCACTATTGAACACGTCTTTGGTAAGACTTTCTAAAGAGTCATTAATAAACAAACTTGATGTCTTCGCCTGCTCTACCGCTTGGGTCAAATCATCTGCAGAAGGCACCAAAATATTATCAGCGTCTTTTAGGTATGCCTGAATTTTAGGCTCTAACGCTTTCCATTGCTCATTGGCTGCAGCAATGTTTACTTGTGCATTACTATCGATTTTTGGCAAATCATAGCTATTACCTTCAGAGCCTGTGATCGTACCGCCTTGCTCAATCGCAGCAATAGAGTTGGTAATCAATGCTGTGTTTTTCTCTAAACGACTTAGCACTCGTTGTATGTGTGGGGATTTGGTATCCTCACCGTAGCTACTATCCAAGTCAAAAAGATCTTTAATTACCGCCTGTGCACTGTTCGCAACTTGGTTGGTTTGGTCAATTAAAGCAGTGTTTCTTTCTAGTAGATTTGAAGTATAAAACGTAAACGCTAGCAAAGCACCAATCAAAGATAGGAATAGTGCAATTGAAATAATCAGACCTTGATAGCGCTTATTGTCGACATTAGGTACGGTTGCCATCTTCAGAATTCCTTAGTTCAATTGCTTATTAGTAGTCTCAGAATCGCTCGTCTCAGAAGAAGTGTTCCCACCCAACCAGCGTCCTTCGATCTCTTTGAAAGTGCCCTTTGTTTTAAGCTTTGTAATACCTTCATTCACTTTACCAATCAGCTCTTTATTACTTTTCGCCATCAATATGACTTGCTGTGCTGCTGGGTTGCTTTCATCTTCGTAAGGTACGATGACGACTTTGTGCTCAGGATGATTGGCTGCCGTATATCGTAACAAAGGTAAATCTTGAACAATGGCATCGACTTTACCTTGGATAAGGTCTTCAAATAATAAAAAGGTCGTAACAGTAGTAGATAGTTCGCTATACCCGCCTGTCTCTTTTACTTGTTCAACCTGTTTACTTTCTTCCATACCAGCGACGTGCAAACCTTTTAAATCACCCAAGCTATTGATATTTAGGTTACTTTTAGCATACATAACAGCAGAAGGATTGAAGAAGTAAGAGTCTGAAAGACCGTATCTAGCAGCACGATCATCTTTATATGAAATACCTGAAATTGCTAAATCTCGGCTACCTGATTCCACACTATCGAACATATCTTGCCAAGTTTCTTTATAAAACTCGACTTTGAATCCTTGTTCTTCGCCAATAGCACGGATTGAGTCAATATCAATACCCTGCATATTGCCATAATCATCTTGGAACGAAAACGGAGGCATTGTGCCTGTTGTAGCAACTTTAACAATTGGCGCAGTATCAGGCAATTTACTCACGAAGCTATCTGTGTTTTCCGTTACTGCTGTACCTGCATTTTCTTGAGTGGCAGAGTTACCACAGCCGAATAGGCCGATACTCAATACCATTGGTAGCACTCGATATAACTGCATCATAATCTATCCTTGAAGCTCAGCGTTGTTGTACATTTTAAAGAATAACAATTTTAGGGGGTGTCCTCATTTCAAAAAGGGTTATCAAGATGAGATAAACTGCCATCAAAAGAGATAAATAGCGCAGATAATATCAAGATATCAACCAACTGTTTGACGATATTTGGCAACATCCAGCCCATTTGGGAGACTATCAATTGAATTGAGGAAAGGCCCTAGCAATGTTAAGTAATATCTTTACAATATTTAATTACAGAAAGTTACTTTAGATGATACTTGTCTAATTTCGTGATTGCAATATTTATGTTTACTTATTACATACAATCTGAAATATATGGAAAATAAAGAATATATCAAGCGAACATAAATCGAGCTGAATACCATTAAATTCATAGTACAACTTTGTTTCATAAGCAATTTTATATAAATAGCAACATAAAAAAGACATAAAAAAAGCATTCATAATTAATGTATGAATGCCCTTTAAGACCATAGTTCAGGAACAGTCAACCCTTTGGTTTACTCTGCATCATCAAGGTCTAAATTACGGTCTATCTGCCAAATTAAGAAAGATCCAAGGCTCATTAATGAGAACATAGCGATACCAATCTTGAGCACTGGATTGACTGGAAATAGGTTTAATAATAGACCACCGAAGATACCGACTGAAAACATTAGCGAGCCTTGAAGTGCACTTGCCATACCAGCACGACGTTTTTGGAAGGCGAGCGCAATCGCCGAAGCATTAGGCTGGGTCAAACCCAAGCCTGCGATACAAAAGAAAATACAGGCCAATACCAGTGGCAGCCAAGCATCCGTACCCAAAATCAGACCGACTACAAACAGCACGCCTGCAGAAATAACCTGCATCATCGCACCAAATCGCAAAATACTTAAGATACGAAAACGATTGGTGAGCCATTGGTTCAGCTGCGTTAGACCCACAAAACCCGCTGCATTCATGCCAAATAGCCAACCAAAATGTGTCGCTGAGACACCGTATGTATCCATAATCAACTCAGAAGCCGAGCTGATGTAAACAAACATCGCGCCCATTAGCAAGCCACCGCCGATTGCTGGATAATTAAAAGTTGGATCTTTTAACAAATCCCAGTACTGACTGAGGACCTCTTTTGCAGGCCGTACATTACGATTTTCCTCGGTTAAGGTTTCAAAAAAGAAAAACTTGGTCAGTAATAAATTCAGAGCACCAAATGCGGCTAAAAACCAGAATATAGAATGCCAGTCAAAAAACTGCAAAAATAATGCGCCAAGCGATGGTGCCAATATGGGCGCTAGTCCCATTACCAAGATCATAATAGAAAAAGCTTTTGCCGTTTGTTTGGCAGTGAGGCGATCTCGTATCGCTGCACGAGTAACCACTGCGCCGACACAAGCCCCTAGCGCTTGCATGGTGCGCCCCACAAACAACACATACTCGTCATTAGTGGTTGCACAAATAATTGAAGCGATGACATACAGTGTCATCCCTATATATAAAGGTTTAACACGGCCAACACGATCACTAAACGGTCCATAAAACAGCTGCCCAAAAACCAAACCTAAGAAATAGGCTGGGACAGAGTTGGCCATAAAGGCAGTAGATACACCGAAATCATCTGCCATGGATGGCAATGCGGGCAGATACATATCAATAGACAGTGGTCCTACTGCAACTATTAGCCCAAGCATCATAATCCATGCGACAGGCAAATCAGCAGAGCGCACTCGCTCAGAAGCGATAGGTTTATTTGGAAGGGAGGGTTTTGAAGCAGACATATTTAGACCATTTTAATATAGGGCGTGTTTGATATTTTTTGAACGTTTTATGGTTGAGGCTTTTGTTGTCTTGATGGCTGGTGCGATATGCAGAGCAAACACCTTTAACAACAATAGTGCACCTTTACCCATATCTGTGCAAGCAGACAAGGCTATATTGTGTTATCTGCTTGCATTTCAATGGCCATAAGACACTAGGGCGTGTCATCAATTAGCACATTGATACATTTAGTGGCCTTAAAATGGCTAAATGTTGTCACGCACTAGCGAAACAACCTATAACAATTAAAAGCAATCAAAAAAATTATCAAAATATGTCTGGCTTTTTAAATAAGAACTTTTTTATTGGAATTGACGTTTGCCAAATATCGTACTGGCTTGCTTGGCTTTTCTTAGGGCAAGCTTACGATTACGACCGAGCATCATTTTGAGCTGCCATGCTTTCTCTTTATATAAAGTCGTGCAAGGCTGATGATGCATGGCATTAATGATTCTCTTGCTTGCCAATACGGCATCAGGAGAGCGTTCTGCAAACTCAGCAGCCAGCTCTTTTGCCTGTTCAAGAGGTGCGTCATTACAATGACTGATCAGGCCCAGACTCTTTCCTTCATTGGCATCGATGATGCGTGCACTCATGGCAAGCTCTTTTAAGGTATCCTCTCGTACGACCCCAAATGCTGATTGCGTCAACCCCATATCTGGCACCAATCCCCACTTGGCTTCCATAATAGACAGCTTGCAATCCGGATGGCTGATGCGTATATCACAGGCCAGCGCCAACTGTAGTCCAGCCCCAATACAGTACCCTTCTAACACGGCAATCACAGGTACTGGTAAATCGCGCCATACCAAACAAACACGTTGGAACGAGCTTTGCCATGGCTTGACTAGCTCCCACAGCGCAAATGCTTTGTTTTTTGGATGATTTAAATCACTCAAATCAATGCCTGCACAAAATGTCTCTTCTGCCCCATTTAAAATGACTGCCCGTATTGTTCTGTCTTTATTAATGCGACCCGCCACGGTAATCAGCTCATCTATTAATTGAAAGCTCATCGCGTTCTTTTTTTGTGGGCGATTTAAGGTAACCGTCAATATATTGTCTGTGATACTAACTTGTAAGGTTTTATACTGGTAACTTGCAATCGCTTTCATAACAATCCTTATTGATGAATAAAATATGATGCCAATATATGGTACCGATATTCATAATATTAGCAGGCTTACCTTTGCTCTACCCTAGTAATAACTGACTGTCACGGTACTATAGGGTTTGTTCCATATAAATCAGACATGGTATCAATCTCGCTCAGTCCATTATCTGTCATATTGTCACTCACCTTCCTTGTAAAGCATATACAGATTGTCTGGCTGATGACGATAGGCATATCTAACAAAATCAGCGAGCGCTTTCTGAACCTGCATAATCCTGACTGTATGACCTTATATCATTTTCCACGTCATATCATTTTCACTCAATCGATGGTAATTAAGCTGCGGATAAGCAGACAAATCTACCGTTTGCAAGTTGTCTAGCGCTGCGAGCAATGCCTCATAGTATGGCTCAATCATCGCAAACTGTACGGGTGTCGTATGCTGTACATTCAATAGGCACTTATCTTCTAAGTCTTGGCTGGCCTGTCGTAATTGTGGCACACCCGTATAACGACTCCCCCCTAAGATACGATGGGCAATTTGCGCCAACATATTACGATCATGCGCTTCCCACGCTTGAGTGAGTGCTTGTTTTTCATCATTAACGGTATCAATCATCATAATGATGAGCTTGGCTGCCAGATCAGGTTTGTTCGCTGAACGAGTCAGTGCATCTTGCCAATCTAAAATACTCGCCGTCTCATTTTTGCTTATATTGTGATGGCTACGGTCATCCTGAACTTGCTCATGCAAAGTTGCATCTGCATGCATCACTTTATCCTCTTGAGCGTTGACGATGGGTTTTGTGGGTGGATACAATAATGGGATGGTGTGGCCTTGTTTTTGTAGACGTAAGCTCTCATAACGCGGCTGAATATCACGCGCGGCTTCTCGTCTATAGCCTTCACGAGGCTGACTATCACGCAAATAATCATCACGGATTTTTTTCAAGGATAATGGTCGGGTGATTTTTGACTCACCAACGACAGAGGCGCTATCACGACTACTTTTATCCCCTTTGATTATTGGATAGGTCACAGGCGGCTTATCTACAGGCAGCGCTGAGTCATTTAACATTGTTCGGTCTGTTAAGCTAGTAGAGAGAGCATTATCATTGATTGAATAACCACGCAGCGCATCGATAGAGGGTGCGCTCGCTTCTGATGAGTCGACATCCTGAAAATCGGTACTCTGCCGATCAAAGCTCTGCAAATCAGTCTCAGGCAATGTTGTTAATTGGGCCGTGGTGCTCTTGCGACCTAGCCATTTTTGTAGCACCTGCAATAATTGAGGCTGGCTGATAGGTTTGCCAACATAGTCATTGATACCACTGGCTATGAGTTTGTCACGTTCATCTGCCAACCCATGCGCGGTCAGAGCGATGATAGGAATGCGGCTATCGGAATTTTCGATGTTTCGGATTTGCTTGGCCGCTTCGTGTCCTGACATACGAGGCATTTGAATGTCCATGAATATCAAATCTATATTATTTTTATCTTGGACAGTCACTTTGTCGTCAGTGCTCGCATCCTCATTATAAAAGGCACTGTTGGTTTTTTTATGCCTCTCATCGCGCGTTTCAGCTTTAGAAAGCTGCGTCTTACTCGACAGACTTTGCTTATCGCTCTTGGCAGTTTTGATGTTTTTGGTTTGTTGTTTACTGATAATTTCGATAGCGTCAAACCCACTGCTCGCGGTAACCACCTGAATACCTAGCTCGCTCAATAGAGCATCAAGCACTAGTAAATTGGGCAAATGGTCATCAACTGCCAGTACTGTGACACCTTTCCAACGTGGTTCTTGCAGGCTTTGCGGCGCACTACGGTTTTGCGTATCGAGCATCGCGTATAGCTGTCTTTTGTCCAATGGCTCATACAGTATATTGGCATGATAGCGGTTTAGTAGTGCTTGATCGGCTGCCACTTGATAACCAAACACGGCAAGCTTGCCTTGATAGTGCAGACGTATCTGTTTGAGGAGCGCCATCATATCGTCTTGCGTATCATCATCAACGATGACCCAATCCCAATAATTACCATGCTCTTTTAGTGATTCAAGCACCCCCGGTAATGAATTGGCTTGCGTCAATTTAATCGGTAAATATTGCAGGCTGGCCTTGAGCACTTGTATTGAAGCAGTATGATTGATCCAAACCAACACATTAAACTCGTCGGTGTCACTCGCCAGTGGCGCTAATACTGGCAGCTCAATCGTTTGCCCTGTGGCTGCCTCTAACACATCGACATGGGCTGGCATGCGAAACCAAAACGTCGCGCCTTGATTGGCGATATTTTCTTGAGCATTGTCATGAAACCCAATATCACCGCCCATCAAGCGCGTTAATTGTTTGGAGATAACCAGACCCAATCCTGTACCGCCATACTGACGAGTGATTGATGGATCGCCTTGGCTAAAGCTTTGGAACAGCATTTTTTGATCTGCAAGAGAAATGCCTTTACCACTGTCTTGCACGCTAATCATCAAATAATTATCGCGGTGGTCATCTAAGCTCACACGCACCACCACATCACCACTATCCGTGAACTTGATGGCATTGCCGACGATGTTGGTCAGTACTTGTTTGAGGCGTAGCGCATCGCCGTTGATACGCATCGGTACATCGTTGTAAAACAGTACCGCCATGCGCAAACCCTTCTCCGCAGAGACGGGAGATAGCATATCGACCACATCGTAAATGGTGTCATAGAGATCAAATTCATGGCGATCCAGTACTAGCTTGCCTGCCTCAATTTTAGAAAAATCTAAGACATCATTTACCAAAGCGAGCAAATGGGCTGAGGACTTACGTATGGTCTGTACATACAAGTCCTGCTCAGGATTAAGCTCACCATGACGTGCCAGCAAATTAATAAAACCATCGATACTGTTCAATGGTGTACGCAGTTCATGACTGATATTGGCTAAAAATGCAGATTTTGCTTGGCTGGTTGAAATCGCTGCATCACGCGCATTTCGAATAGAGATATTTTGCATTTCCATCTCATCAAACGCCAACCGTAAATCATCCTCGGTTTGCTCTGCATGGTCTTTGAGCTCTTGAAAGCTTCTATGCAAGCGGCGCAACGTTCTGACCAAATCTTGCTGTAACAAATTAAGCTCACCGTCCGACTCTACTGGTACGGGTTGGTATAAATTATCAACATGGGTACGTTGTAATTGCAAACGTAACTCATAAATGGGAGCAATCCAACGTTTCGAATAAATATTTAAGCTCAACAATAGGATTAAAATAGTAAACAAGCCAGTAATCACCAATGCCATCGCAATACGGTAACGCGCAATATAAAGCGGCTCATTATCCATATCGACGAGCAACCACAACGTCTGCCCTTCAAACTCACCCAAGATACTGCCATATGCAGTTCCCACAGGGGTTGGCTCTTGAGACAAAAAACTTGCTGAATCACTGATTAAAGGCCACTCTTCATTTAGACCATAGCCGACTGTTGCCAATATTTGATTGCCTTCATTAATGATAGCAATGCGCTGTACATGTTGCTCAGATTGCATCCGCCCAAGTTTGTCTTGAATACCCTCTAGCGTCGTCATCGCCGATTGTTGGGTATCATTTGTACGGCTGATAACTGGCTGACGCCCTTGCTCTAACAACTCTGGAATAAGCTCTGCAATGGCTGGGGTATAACGAATAAGCACGGACTCAGCCAATACTCCTTGTTCTGAATTGCTGGCACGCATGGTTTCATAAAAGACCAAGATACCACCGACAGCGGCCAATACACAGATGGGCAAAAACACCAGTATGATTAGCTGACCATAAGCACTACTGGTATCAAAACGTTTTTTATATGCCATGCTAGACCTACTCTCTACTCGGGTTCTTGCCGTGAATGTTAATGATGCTTACCTGTATGACGTAAAATCGACTGGGTATGTCAGTATTTTTGATAAAACAGCTTATATACAGAGCCAGATTATCTTAACAGGATTCTATAAAATCTGGTTAAGCATTCATTATGATGCGTGGCGTCATCATCAAAGTAATATTGAGACTGACCTGATACAGTGATTATTAATCTTTTATACGATAAGCGCAGCTGAAAACAAAATGATATAATAAAGCCACTTTTTACTTGCCCCAATCGATCGCTCATAGTCATAACGTATGAGCGTGCTCCCTAATGCCTCTAGGTTTTAGCTCGCTTATCACCTTAAACCTATATACAAAGCGACTGTCTCAAATTATGATTAAACAATAACAACAGCGCTCTAATCTTGCACCGTCAATTAACAAAACATATTTTGGAAAAAAAACAAGGATACCTTATGTCCACTACGGCCATGTCAAATGCCAATTTTATGACTCAAATCACTACGTTAGCCGATTGTATAGGTCAAACGCCATTGGTAAAATTACAGCGTCTGCCTGAACAAGAACAGATCAAAAATGGGGCCACATTACTGGCCAAGCTTGAAGGCAATAATCCAGCTGGCTCTGTCAAAGATCGCCCTGCTTTTAATATGATCTATCAAGCCGAACAGCGTGGTGACATCAAGTCTGGTGACACGCTGATTGAAGCGACCAGCGGTAATACTGGCATTGCATTGGCCATGGTCGCGGCGATGCGCGGCTATCCGATGATATTATTGATGCCAACCAACTCAACCCAAGAGCGTAAAGACGCCATGATTGCTTATGGCGCTACGCTCATTGAAGTAGACGAAGGTATGGAAGCCGCGCGCGATTTGGCATTGCAAATGCAAGCTGATGGCAAAGGGGTTGTATTGGATCAGTTTAATAATCCTGACAATAGCCAAGCACATTACCTGACTACAGGCCCTGAGCTATGGGCACAGACTCAAGGTAAAATTACGCATTTTATTAGCTCGATGGGCACGACAGGTACGATCACAGGTGTGTCACGCTATTTAAAAGAACAAAACCCAGATGTTAAAATCATCGGCCTACAGCCTGACGAAGAGGCCTCTATTGCTGGTATTCGCCGCTGGCCTGCCGCCTATATGCCTGGTATCTTTGACGCAGACTTGGTTGATGAGGTCATGGATGTGGATCAGCATGTCGCTGAAATCTATATGCGCAAACTGGCGAAGACTGAAGGCATTTTTGCTGGGGTATCTTCAGGCGCAGCGGCATGGGCAGCAACACAAGTGGCAAAAGCAAATCCTAATGCCGTCATTGCCTTTATTGTCTGCGATCGCGGAGATCGATATTTATCAACGGGTTTATATAGCGTTGATGACAGCAAGGTCGATAACAGCGTAGCCGTTAATTAATGCATAAGAAATACCATTTAGTATCGTTGATTTGAAAAAAGTGCAAAGCAAGCGAGTGTCGATGGTTACGTCATACTTCAAGCGAGGTTAACGCCGTCACTCTTTTGTAGTGGATTAATTATAAGCTTATAAATATTTAGGATTATCTATGTCACAAGCCCTACCATCCGACCCTATATTGGTTTTTGATATCGAGACTGTCGCCGATGTCGATGCAGCACGCCGTATCTATCCGCCATTGGCCGATCTTAATGATGCGGATGCGTTAAGCGCGCTGACTGCCATACGTACGCAAGAGGCAGGGCACGACTTTATGCGCCTGCCACTACAGCGTATTGTCTGTATCTCAGCTCTGTATATCAAAGATGGTAAGTTGTCGCTATTTTCTTTGACTGCCGATAAATTTAGTGAAAAAGAAATCCTAGCCAAATTCTTTAGAGCATTTAACGACATTGAGACACTGCCGCAACTTATTAGCTGGAATGGCTCAGGCTTTGACATACCTGTACTGATATATCGTGCCATGCAATATGATTTGTCAGCACCATGGCTGTTCGAAGAAGGCGAGCGTATTAAAAACATGCGCTTTGATAACTATGTTAATCGTTTTCATACACGTCATCTAGACTTGATGGATCGGTTTAGCCAGTATGGTGCTAGTCGCCGCGAAGCCATGGATATTGTCGCAAGCTTATACGGATTACCAGGTAAAACTGATGTCGATGGCAGCATGGTAGGCGCACTGGTCAATAACGATGACTGGCAAACCCTATCTATATACTGTGAGTCTGATGTTATGAATACTTGGCTCATTTATTTGCGTTGGTTGCGCCTGACAGGACAGCTGTCCTCACAAGATTTTAATGCTTGGCAACAGCAAAGCTATGACTATCTAGCAAAATATACTCAAGCGGATGGTAGTCCACGACATCAAGAGTTTATCGCTGACTGGTCATCGGCACCCGAATTATAGAATTAGCACTATTAGCAGTTTTTCATTCCCTTCTTCTGGTTATTTATTATTAAGGCAGGTTTATGCAACCCACCGATTCAAAAACATCTACAGCATCTGATATGGCAGCGCAAAACAGTAATACTCAAACGAACGAAGCTCAAACGATTGTCATTCCGCCTAGTAAGAAAAAATCGAAGCCATCATCAAAAACGCGTCGTCGTTTAAAAGATGCAGAACCGATTCCTTTTACCATAGATAGATTGTCGCATGATGGTCGCGGTGTTGCTATCTATGGCAATGGTTTTGGGGTTGACGATGGTCATGCTGAAGACAAGCATGGCAAAACAACCTTTGTCAGTTTTGCGCTGCCAGGTGAAAGCGCCTTAGTTAAAATAACCAATAGCCGTGCCAGCTTTGAAGAAGGCGATGCGATTAGTATCACGGCAAACCCAAACCCTGAACGCACCGTACCACCCTGCCCACATTTTGGCGTCTGTGGCGGCTGTAACTTGCAACATTGGCAGCCAGACAGTCAAATAAACTTTAAGCAGTCCGTATTGGCCGAGATGCTGATGCATCAAGCCAATGCAGAGCCTGATAACTGGCTCGCCCCTATAGTTGGTGATCGCCTTGGTTATCGTACCAAAGCACGTTTGGGCGTACGCTATGTCGTCAAAAAAGAAACCGCGCTGGTCGGTTTTCGTGAGCGTTCAAGTAATTTCTTAGCAGAGTTAAATGAATGTCACATTTTAGACCCACGCATTGGGTTTGAGATTGAAAACTTAAAAGCGTTGATCAGCACGTTAGAGAGCCGTAATAAGATTGCTCAGCTTGAATTGGCCATGGGTGAGCAGATACCTGAGCTGCCAGATGGTAATCAGCCCGTTGCGCTCATCGTGCGTAACTTAGAGCCATTATCAGACGGTGATGTAGAAAAGCTAAAAGTATTTTTTGCGGCGCGTAATTGGCAGCTGTATTTACAATCTAAAGGTGTTGATAGCATTCAACGTATTGCGTTGACAGACGCTGACGATCTGAGCCAGCAGTTTGGTCGCTTGTATTATCAATTACCAGAGTATGATTTGACCTTTGAGTTTATCCCTACTGACTTTACTCAAGTAAACTTATCTGTGAACCGTCAGATGACCAAACTTGCTTGTGACCTATTAGACTTGAAAGCTGGCGAACGCGTGTTGGATTTATTCAGTGGTCTGGGTAACTTTAGCTTGCCACTAGCGCGCCTTGTTGGTGAGACTGGCTCAGTGGTCGGTGTCGAGGGCAGTGAAGCCATGACCGAACGTGCTGCTGACAATGCTCGTCGCAATGGTATCAACAACACTGAATTTTATAGCCAAGATTTGACGCAAGACTGTACCGACAAGCCATGGGCCAACCAAGGCTTTGATGCACTGTTAATCGATCCACCGCGCTCTGGTGCTTGGGAAATTATGCAATATTTGCCAAAATTTAATGCTGAACGCATTGTTTATGTCTCTTGTAATCCAGCGACCCTTGCTCGTGATACAAAAGCATTGTTAGAGCAAGGCTATCGTCTGACGCATGCTGGCGTCATGGACATGTTCTGCCATACCGGTCATGTTGAATCTATCGCTCGCTTTGAAAAAGTGGCTGTTTAATTTTATGACTGGGCTGTGTCCTCATTTTCATCACCGTTTTTAAAATGAGGACATGCCCTAATATGTAAACTCTATTAAAGAGACAATTAAGCGTTATTACAACGTCGTAATAACGACATGTGATCACTCAAAACTTTAATAATTTTGTACTAACAAGTCGCCATTATTTGACGTAATTGACCACAGCCATTACAGAGGCTTGCTTGATTTGTCGCTTTAAAATGAGATAATAGTAAACAATCTTTCTATGTTATTAATCGTTACATAGCGAGCATTTGTACTCATAGCTTTATATATTTTACGCGCATTTTATGGCTGCTAAAAATAATATTTTTAGCAGTTGTATTGGTTTATAGCTGACACTTTATGAATCGTCAATTCAGAGTGTGTGCATAGTAAATGAGGTTATAATCAATTCAAAATAGCTAAGAGGAGTCGGCTATGGTAAAAATTCGTGAAGGATTACCGCTGGTGGATGGACAGACCACGCAGGCCGATAGTGCAACACTGGCGGCGCAACTGGTGGCGAGCCAACGCTCTCACCAGTCTGCCAACAGCTATGCCCAAATTCCCCTCGACATCAAATACCAGTTGGCAACTCATAAGCTACACACCACTTTTGATCGCTCAGCCGCACACACCTATCATGTACATGACCCTCAAATTGAAGACGAATATTTGAGCGATACCAGTGTGCTATCCACCGAAGAGCTTGAAGCGGTTGACTTAGATCAAGCCAACATCGATGTGCCTACTTGGCTAGATAATGTGGCCAAGCGTATCGGTCAAGCATCAGTACCCAACCTTAGTGCAGCCTGTGAATTTATCCGCCGTCATATGAACACCAGCGAATCTGAACGCTCAGGTGCTTATGTCACGGGCATTGGGATGACAGATATCCTGACTTATCTTTATCAAGATGAAGATGCGCTTGTGGCTGCCATGTTATACCGCAGTGCGCGTAAATCAATCATCAGTCTCGCTGAGATTGAAAAAAACTTTGGTTCAGATATTTTGACGCTTGTTAAAGACACCCTTGCGATGGGTAAGCTGTCAGAGATTATCGAGAGTAACAAACGCTTAGAAGACCATTTCGTCAATAATCAGCGTGATCAGCTATCAAATATTTATAGTATGCTCATCTCTGTTACCAATGATGTGCGCGTGGTACTCATCAAGTTGGCTGAACGTACTTTTGCCATGCGTGAATTGACTTTTTCTAATCAAGAGCGTCAAAGTCGTGTCGCACGTGAAGTCATGACTATTTATGCCCCATTAGCCCATCGCTTAGGTATCGCCCAGCTTAAATGGGAACTCGAAGATCTGGCGTTTCGTTATCTGGCGCCTGAACGCTACAAAGAAATTGCCAAGCTACTGTCAGAAAAACGTAGCGAACGTGAGTCCTATATTCAGCGCGTACAAGACAAATTGAATGAATCATTAGCGGATGCCAGTATCGAAGGTGAGGTATCTGGGCGCGTCAAACATATCTATTCCATTTATCGAAAAATGAAGCTCAAAGGCTTATCATTCGATCAGCTTTATGACATTCGGGCATTGCGCGTCTTGGTCAATAGCCCCTCTGACTGTTATCACGTCCTAGGCCTAGTACATGGCTTGTGGCGTTATATTCCTGAGCAGTTTGACGATTATATTACCAATCCTAAGTCTAATGGTTATCGCTCGCTACATACTGCCGTCATTGCTGAAAACAAATCACTGGAAGTTCAGATTCGTACTCATGAAATGCATTTTGAGGCCGAACTTGGCATGTGTGCGCATGTCAATTACAAAGAAGGTCTAAAGAACAAGAAAGACAATTATCTGAATCAAAGAATCAGCTCATTACGCCAGTTACTATCTATCAATAATGAAACTCGCAATCAACCACGCTCATCTGTTTTGGCGGGCGAAGAGATAGACGACATAGAGTTTGATGAAGAAGAGCAACTCGTTGATTTTGATGAGCTGGAACGTATCTATATCTTTAGCCGTGACGGCGATATTACCGAACTGCCAAAAGGCGCGACCGTTCTCGATTTTGCTTACTATGTGCATACTCAAGTTGGTAATCGCGCGCAAGCGGCTCGCGTCAATCAGCGCTATGTACCACTGACTTATCAGCTTAAAACAGGTGAACAAGTTGAGATCATCACTAAGGCATCGCGTGAGCCTAATCGTGATTGGTTGGTGGCGTCATTAGGTTACATCCATACCAATCGTGCCCGTTCAAAACTGCGTCAATGGTTCAACAAACAAGATCGTGATAAGAATATTGAAATAGGTCGCCAAATGCTCAGCAAAGAGCTGGAGCGCCTATCTGTCCATCCCAACAGTATTGATCTAAACGACTATATTCAGCATTTTCATGTCAATACGACCGATGATATTATTGTTGGTTTGGTTACAGGCGACATTGGTCTCAATCAGCTGACCAGCCATATATCTCGTCAGCTGCATCTAGAGCCCGAAATACCGCCAGAAAACTTCGCGCACAATGTAGATAATAGAGATGCGGGTAAGCTCGATGCCTACAAAATCCGTATCGATGGTTTGGATAATATCGAAATCAATTTGGCAGGCTGTTGTCACCCTGTGCATGGCGAGCCCATTGCTGGCTACATCACTTTATCGCGTGGCGTCAGTGTTCACAATCGTGGTTGCCCTGAGTATTTACGTCTGGTCGAGCGTGAGCCTGAGCGCAAAATAGAAGCCGCTTGGCAAGTACAGTCTGGGCGTTATCAACCTGTTGATATTCATGTCGAAGCCTATGATAGACGCGGTTTACTGCGTGATTTGACGCAAATCATTGACAAAGAAAACGTCAATATTCGCCAAGTTGAAACGCTAAGCAATGACGACAACATTGCTTTTTTAAAGTTCCACATTGAAGTTTCGGGGTTGGCACATTTGTCTAAGCTATTGGCAAAACTAGAACAGCAGCATGGTATCTTACATGCCCGTCGTGCTGTCGCTTAAATAACATCCCAAGTTAAAGTTAAGAATCATTCATCCTATAATAGCGTTGCCACAAAAATACTATGCCTGAATTGCCTGAAGTAGAAACCACCAAAACCAGCCTTGCTCCATTATTGGGGCAACAGGTAATCGATGTAAAAATCTTTCAACCAAAGTTACGCTGGATGATGCCAGAAGACTTAGATCGTCTGGTTGACTACACATTGGATAGCGTCGAGCGTCGAGCAAAGTATTTGATACTGAACTTTTTACCTCTCATCTCCAATCAAACGATGACCGCTGTGACCAACACGGTAGCGCCGCGTCAGCTGTTGATTCATTTGGGAATGTCAGGTAGCTTACAGCAGCACAGTTTTGGTACTGATAAGCGTAAACATGATCATTTAGTCATGGTCTTTAATCATACTGATGACACGAAATCTCAGCTACATTACTATGATCCAAGACGTTTCGGGTCGGTATTATGGCATGAGGATTATGGTAATAAGTTATTAGACCACTTAGGCCCTGAACCACTCTCGGAGGATTTTACCGCAGACTATCTATACGGTTTGATCCAACGTTTAGACTTAGCTGGTACAAATAGTGATCGTACGTTACCTGACAACACCAAAACGAATAAGCGGCAAAAACCCATCGCGCGAGCTATTAAATCTGTCATCATGGAGCAAGAGATCGTCGTTGGGGTTGGTAACATATATGCGACTGAGAGCCTGTATCTATCGGCTATTCATCCTGCCACTCCAGCCCATCAACTCACCTATGATCAGATTGTCGTTCTAGTTGATCATATAAAAGATATATTGCAAAAAGCCATTAAGTTAGGCGGCTCAACGCTGCGAGATTTCACAGTAGCAAGTGGTCAGACTGGTTATTTTCAACAAACTCTAAACGTATACGGTAGGCAAGGAGAAAGCTGCCCACACTGTAATACGACACTTGAGAACATCAAACTCAACGGTAGAGCCAGTGTTTACTGCCCTCGCTGTCAACCAATAAATTAAGGTGTGTCATCAATTAGTGCATTTATACACTTAGTAGTCTTAAAGTATCAGCGATACTTGAGGCTATTTTGAAATACTTAGGTTAAATATCGTATTTTTTTCGTCGTAATGCATACATTACGCTCATTTTTGTTGCTTATTAACGCACATCTTGCTTTAATAGTGCTAGCGTTTACATAAATAGTGCGCACCCTTTATTTTTCTGTAATATTTAGCCTACTTATCGTTGCCGCAATATTCCTGTGTGGAGACAGCAGCAGCCATTAATCATACTAATTATGAGTTTTAGGATATCGTTATGACTGTTAAAACCAAAACCAAACGCACAGTTCAGCAGAAATTTTTTACTGTATTTGCAACTTTAGGTCTAATGGCGGCTAGCATGCAGCCTACCTTTGCGGCTATAGAAATCGATGAAACTGACTTTGGGCCTTCATACGAAACAATGGTAATTGACACAGTTGTCGGAAAACCACTGCAGCTCGTTAATGCTGTCGCTGGTACTGCAGCTTATATCGTCAGCCTGCCCTTCTCACTCGTCGGTGGTAATGCAGATCAAGCACAGCAAAAGCTGTTTGTAGAGCCATGGGATGCGATGGGCCGTTGCTTAGGTTGTACTGTTGCTGAAGATAATTATTATAAATCACAAGTGACTAATGATAATGTAGTACGTATCGTCGTCGACCAACCATCAGAAATTTTGATTAACACCAATGATTATGTGGTAGTTTCTCCATAAGCAGTTGTTTTTATGACACATATAAACTATATATATCGCAGATGACTGTCATTACACCGACACTAAAAAAGGCTAACGTCATCGTTAGCCTTTTTTATTACCATACAAACTGTATAGTTTTATTTTGTCATATTAGTATTGCTTAATTTGGCACTGATTTCACGCAGTAATTGTACTTCTTCTGATGGCTCTACTGCTTCTTCTACAACTTCCTCTACCTCATCAGCACGACGCATTTTATTTACCCCTCTAACCATCATAAAAATAATGAAAGCTAAGATTAGAAAGTTAATGAGTACAGTGATGAAACTGCCGTATGCCAATACAGGAACACCCGCTTCCTTGAGTGTATCATAAGTCATGGCAACACCTTCAGGGGCATCCCCTAAGACTAAGAACATATTCTTAAAGTTGATCTCGCCGCCAAAAATAAAAGCCACAACCGGCATGATAATATCATCTACCAAGGATTTTGTGATGGTAGCAAAAGCCCCGCCGATGATGACACCGACTGCCAAGTCCATGACATTACCCTTTAAAGCAAACTCTTTAAACTCCGAAACCATACTCATTGTTTTTTCCTCAAGATATTATCTATGAACAGATAAATATCTACATAGTTAACGCCAAAAATGGCTTTAATGGTAATAATTAAACACACCACTACCAGTTATTCTGTCTCTATTCTTCCAAGATTACCATACAAAAAAAAGCAGCATAAAATGAACCACTAATAGCTCACTTTATACTGCTAATTTTTTAATTGCTTCAATGCCAGTCAAAATGACTAACATTGAGCGCTAGTGTCAAACATCAATGATATGAATTACCAAGTAACTCATTTATTGATATTAAGCACCTTTTTTACCGCGACCATGACGCTTACGCTCACTTTCAGTCAAATAACGCTTACGAATACGAATAGCTTTCGGTGTTACTTCAACCAGCTCATCATCTTGAATAAATTCAAGTGCTTGCTCTAGCGTAAACTTCACTGCTGGCGTCAACGTCAATGCTTCATCAGTACCACTAGCACGTACGTTGGTTAGCTGCTTAGCAGTCGTTGGGTTAACCGTCATATCATCGTTACGAGAGTTAAGACCAACAATCATACCTTCGTAAACTTCAAGCTGTGGCTCAGCGAACAACTTACCACGTTTTTGTAAGTTGAATAGTGCGAAGCCTAGGCAGGTACCGTTTGCCATAGAAACCAATACACCATTAGAGCGAGCACCAACATCACCGATTTTTTGCGGGCCATAATGTGAGAAGCTTGACGTCATGATTCCAGAACCTGATGTTAAGGTCAAGAATTCAGAGCGGAAACCAATCAAACCACGGGCTGGCATAGTCGCTTCAATGCGCATACGGCCTTTACCATCAAGTTCCATATTGGTCATCTCGCCTTTGCGTAGACCAATTTGCTCCATGATAGAACCTTGATGTTCATCTTCGATATCGAAGACAACGTTTTCATACGGCTCTTGTAGCTTACCATCAACTTCTTTAACGATAACTTCTGGGCCAGAAACACCTAACTCAAAACCTTCACGGCGCATGTTTTCGATAAGTACTGATAAATGAAGCTCACCACGGCCTGATACTTTAAATTTATCAGGAGATTCTGTGTCTTCTACACGTAGTGCAACGTTATGAATCAACTCACGCTCAAGACGCTCACGAATATTACGTGACGTCACAAACTTACCATCACGACCAGCAAATGGTGAGTTATTTACTTGGAAGTTCATAGATACGGTTGGTTCATCTACCGTTAGTGCTGGTAATGCTTCAACGTCATTAGGATCACAAATAGTATCTGAGATATTAAGTGCATCAATACCTGTGATACAAACGATATCACCTGCTTGTGCATCTTCAACATCAATACGATCAAGACCATGGTAACCCATGATTTTTAAGATACGGCCGTTACGTGTCTTGCCATGCTTATCAATGACAGTCACTTGCGTGTTAAGTTTAACTTTACCACGCTGAATACGACCAATACCGATAACACCAACGAAGCTGTTATAGTCAAGGCTTGATATTTGCATACGGAATGGCGCATCAGCATCAACTTGTGGAGGCTGTACAACATCAACAATAGTTTTGAACAGTGGCGTCATGTCATCAGCTAAGTCATCAGATTCTAGACCTGCAATACCGTTCAATGCTGAAGCATAAACAACTGGGAAATCAAGCTGTTCGTCACTTGCACCTAGATTATCAAACAAATCAAATATTTGATCCATTACCCAATCAGGGCGTGAGCCAGGACGGTCAATTTTATTGATAACAACAATCGGCTTTAGACCTTGTTCGAATGCTTTTTGCGTTACGAAACGAGTCTGAGGCATTGGACCATCAACAGCATCAACAACCAAGAGTACGCAGTCAACCATCGACATTACACGCTCAACTTCACCACCAAAATCGGCGTGACCTGGGGTATCAACGATATTGATACGGTATTCAGTTTCTGAAGTTTGATCCGTCCAGCGGATGGCTGTGTTTTTAGCCAGAATGGTAATACCACGTTCTTGCTCAATATCACCTGAATCCATTGCACGTTCAGCAATGTTTGCACGATCGCCAAAAGTACCAGATTGATGTAATAGCTTATCAACCAAAGTTGTTTTACCGTGGTCAACGTGGGCAATAATTGCAATGTTACGCAGGTGTTTGATATCGTTCGCCATATAAAATGCTCGTTTCGTCTTAAAAAAATGCAGTAGCAGTAAGCGCCGCTGAATAAACTTTCATCATCAATCAGATAGATATTGAATCTAAGATGACGCACAATATAATGCTATCAAATAAAAAAGTTCAATACAATCAAATATCTATGCTGACGAATTCATCATACAGATAGCTATGCTAATGTACATGCTGTTAATTTACAGAATGTTTGGGTGGCTAGTATAACATTAATGATTCATAAATTTATGTAATAACTCACTTTTCTCAATACATAAATAAAAAAAAGCCACCCATTGGGTGGCTTTTTTTGTAACTGTATATTTAACTATACGGTTATTTGATTAATGCTTACTGAACAACCATATCTTTAGTTTGTTCTACAGTCATTGTTTTGTCACCAGTGATGATGGCATAAACACGACGGTTCATAGCACGACCTTCTTCAGTATCGTTTGATGCGATTGGGTTGTCATAACCGTAACCAACAGTTGATAGACGGTTTGGAGCAATACCGAATTCGTTAGTTAGCATAGATTTAACAGCAACGGCACGAGCTTCAGATAGACGTTGGTTATAACGTGCTGAAGGACCAGTCTTAGAAGCATGACCTTCTACACGTGCTGTAGAGTTAGGATACTCGCGCATTTTCTCTGCTACTTTAGAGATTTCTGGCTTATACTGGTTTTTGATAGCTGATTTGTCGTTATCAAAGAATACACGTAGTTCCATTTTTAGTTCGTCAGTAATATCTACTGGTACTGGGCAACCGCGCTCATCAACTACAACGTTCATTGGAGTGCCTGGGCATGCATCGATGCTATCAGGTACGCCATCACCGTCAGAATCAAGATCAGCTTCAACAACGACTACTGGAGTGTTGTCAACTACTGGCTCTTTCATAGGTGGTACAGCTACTGTAGGTGCTAAATGGCCACCTAATACTACTTCTAGACCGGCCAAGGCCATGCCTTCCCACCAGTTGTTGTCAAAGTTATGAATCGCACGAGCTTCACCACGTAGGCTTAGCGCATCGTTGATGCGATACATAGCACCTAGACCTAGGTTACCGATAGTGTCTTTAGTACCACTAATTTTATCACCTGTGGCATCTTTAATTTCAAGCTTAGATTGGCCAGCACCGATCAACATATACGGCTTAAATGCGCCATCAGTGTAACCAGTAAATTCTTCAGTACCGATCAAGAAGTTACCAGAAATCATTTCTTGTTCTGCATCAAAATTATCAGAACCATTCTGATCAATAGCATCAGTATCTGACACACCGTATTCTACTTGGAACTGAGTAGAAGGCGTAAGTTCGATACCTAGCGCGGCACCAGTGTACAAGCCATCTTCTTTGTAATAGCTATCGCCGCTACCATCGTAGTTTCCTAATAGTTCAGCTTGATCATCATCAGCACTTTCGCTGTAATGATAACCTAGTAACAATGGGCTAATCGTAACGCCAGCGTTAGCTGCTAATGGCGCAGCAGTTACGGCAAAAAGAGCTAGAGCAATTTTATTCAATTTCATGGACTTCCTCCAAAGGATAATTTTAGTGATGCATTAAGCAAAACCGATTCTTAAGACATACTAAGATAGACATCTTTTATGCATGTTAAGTGATAAAGCAAAACCAATTAAGAAGTAGCTTAGCGATTATTAATTCAGTTTACAACTTTTTTCGTTAACCAGCTACACATTATTACACGATAATGTTGTAACTAAAACACAATGAGCAGACTAAGTTACCCAGAACTAACATACCTTACGTTTCTTATCTTTTGTATGGCAGCTCATGATAGATGGATAGCTTATTAGCCTCTGATTTCTTGACGCATTTTATTACAATTAGTACTTTTTCTCTATTGTTAATACCCAACATTCACTAATTGAAACAATTTTTGACAGTTGCTATATATTCTGTTTATATTGTAAGAGTCAACATTTTTCTGTATGTTAAGTAATTAGCTAGTCTACCTGTTAGATATATGTTCAAAATTCTCAGTAACTAAGGTTTGCTATAGTCGATTCAAGATAGCTCAGACATAAAAAAATAAGTGAAAGTCTGACAAATAGTAAACTAAGCAAGCCTGACACCGTAGTTGATTGACATGAGAATGATTATAAGTAGCTTTTAAACCGTTTTCTTTGTAGAAAGCTTACAAAACAAGGATGTAAAAACACGTTGTTTTATTGCAGTAACTGACGGCTATAGGATGTAGCACCTTATGATTTTGTTTTATAAGATATTGTCAAGTTATCACAGGTTAACCACTTTTATCTTTTCCGTTTTCATTGGGATGAAAAGGAGGGTTAGTCTTGGTAGATGGGTAATCCTTATATACGAATCAATCAATACACGGCTTCAGCGGCCTAACGATGATAAAAAACGCAATCAAGGTACGAAAGGTTTCACTCTCGTTGAGCTAACAGTGACTACAACCATATTAGGCGTCATTGCAGCTATTGCAGTACCAAGCATCTTAACACAGTTGGCAAATATGGAAGCTCAGCGTGTTAAACATCTATTGGAAAACACGCTATCGCTAGCAAAGTCGGAAAGCTATATAAGCCGGCAAAATGTTTTGGTTTGCTTATCTAATAATGCACAACAATGTCATAGAAACAGTGATAAAACACTTCTGCTGTTTGTGGATAAAAATGATAACAAGCACTTCGATCCTCAAGTAGACATTTTACTCAATCAGCAGTCTTTAAATCTCAAATACAGTACTGTGAAGTTAAGAGTTGGAAGCAAACGGCATTACACCAAGTTTTGGGGAGATAGTGGTAAGCCACGAGGACATTTTGGCCATATAAAGTATTGCCCTACCTCTTCTTACAACCAATCAAAGTATCAAATCTCTTTTAACCAATCAGGTATCATTAAACACAAATTAAACGCAAAGCATCCTACCGATTGTGGTAACTGATAAACATCATATTGCTAAGCGTCTTTCATCATCGCATCTTTCATCATAATAACGGCCTGCTCTATTCCGAAAAATATAGCATCTGCAATAAGCGCATGGCCTATGTTCAACTCGTAAATACCATCAATTTGTGCAATGGGATTGACATTATCACGTGTCAAACCATGACCTGCATTGATGAGAAGTTTATTATCAATACGTTGCGCCGTAGTGACGGCTTGCTTGATTCTTTTTAGCTCAGCCTCTTGCCTGTCATTATCATCCGCGAGACCCGCTTCTGCATAAGCACCTGTATTCAGCTCAACAGCATCTAACTGGGCTAAAAATGGCTGTGAAAAACACCATGATTATTGATAACGCTGCTGTTGCAGCCATAGCAGACGACTCTGTAATGGTTGATAATCAAGCAAATGATCAATCAGATGCCGATGTAGCTTCGACCAATGGTTCAGCGTCATTTCTGTAATACCCAAATGTGCCATTTCGATAATGTCCGCACCCTTAAAAACAGTTTGGCCAGAAGTGCTGTCCAAATGCTCAGACTCTGTACTATGTTGTACTATGGGTAGCAAGCCTACATCTGGTAAAAAGCGGTAAACACCATTCGTTTCAATAGGATTTTCAACGTTGTCATGTGTTAGCGATAAAGTGAAACCCAACTCGGTGAATAGATATTGCTCAAACTGACGTAGGCATAAACGCAGCTCATGACTGGTTAACGGTTGCTTGAGCTGTTGTAGACTGATTTGGTAATGCTGCCACAATATGGGCATCGGATCATCAGTAGGCAACAACCGCCACAATATCTCATTGATATACAAAGCGGCATATTGATGTTGGCCACTGATATTTCCATAAGGGAGTACAGCTTCTAGCACCGTAGACGGACTATCTTCTTGCACATTGTCTGTCTGAATAGCTGTTTGCGAGGCGATATTAATTTGACTAAAGGTTTTCAAGTCGCGCTTACCAGTCGCAAAAAGCTGTAATGGCATGAATAACGGTGCGCCTTTTTTTCCAACACCATGTATCACACCATGCTGCTGAGAAAAAAGATAGTATAAGGCACGCTTTTCTTGATAAGGACGCTGATGCAATAAATAACCGACTAATGCTTCGTTGCGCATTTCTTATTACCCAAATATCTAAAAGGTAGGCAGTACTATTGAAGCGTTAGGTTTTAATCGCTATCAATAACCTAAACTGGTTAGCGCACGCTCGTCATCAGACCAGCCACGTTTCACTTTGACCCACAATGTTAGCATGATTTTTTTACCAAAAAGCTGCTCCATATCTTTACGAGCATCCATACCGACTTGCTTAATACGTTGTCCTTTATCACCAATAACGATGGCTTTTTGGCCACTGCGCTCGACATAAATAGTTGCATCAATAAAGGTACAAGCTTTACGTGGGCGCCCTGTTTTTGGGTCAGTATGCGCAGGTTCGTCTTTAAACTCATCAATCTGTACCGTTAAATCGTATGGTACTTCATCACCTGAACTACGCATGATTTTTTCGCGAATGATTTCACTGGCCAAAAACCGCTCAGAGCGATCCGTAATTTGCTCTGTATCATAAATAGGGGCAGCGACTGGTAGATGTGAGGCAATTACTTCTTGCAGACGATCTAAATTTTGATTTTTGAGCGCGGATACTGGGACGATATCAGCAAAATCAAAACTGTCACTGAAAGTTTCGATAAGTGGCAATACACTGCCTTTGTCTTTTAGCGTATCTGATTTATTGATCACCAGTACTACCGTTAGATTGGTATTACCAAGCTTTTGTAGAGTCAATAAATCATCGTCACGCCATTGATCTGAATCAACGACAAACAGTACTAAATCCACATCTACTAGTGCTGATACCGCTGCTTTATTCATACGTTCATTGATAGCACGTACTTCGTTGCGGTGAATACCTGGTGTATCGACAAATACGGCTTGCATCTCATGATTTGACAAAATGCCATGAATACGATGACGAGTCGTTTGCGGTTTACGTGAGGTAATGGACAGCTTTTGGCCCAGTAGGTGATTCATCAAAGTTGACTTGCCCACATTTGGACGGCCAACAATAGCCACATAGCCTGTTCTAAAATCATCAGCCATACGAGTACGATCACTTGGCGCAAAAAACTCTTCGATCGCCATATCATTGTTTAATGTGACATCTTCTACATTGTCACTCATATTGTGAGTGCTATCTTCGTTATTTGATGGCAAATCAGTATGATTGCTCATAAGTTAATCCTATAGGGTTTGTCACTGGCCAAACAGTATTTAATGCTAAATTTATTCAGTCATTGATAAAAACTGGCTAGAAACATTTAAAGTTTTAAAAAAGTAATATGTGAGGTGATTTCAATGGATGCTTGCCAAAACAAAAACCAGCTTGGGTTAGCACTGCGCGTTTAACAATATATGGATAAAAGTATATTGGGGAATATCAGTTACACGCGTTTCTTGGCGGACCCTGGCAGTTTATGTAATTGGTTAATCATAAGTTCTGCTGCTTTTTGCTCGGCAATACGGCGACTCTCACCAGATTCCGTAATATCAGGGCAGTTATTGATATTGACATGGCAACGTACAACGAAAATTTGATGCGGCGCATTACCACGCGTTTCCATCAGCTCATAGTGTGGCAAATCAAACTGCTTGGACTGTAGCCACTCTTGCAACCGACTCTTAGCATCTTTTAATGCTTTTTGGTCATTAACGTTATCAATCAAATCGCCATACCATGAGAGCACACAATCGCGAGTAGTATCCATATCTTGGCTATCCAAATAAATCGCACCAATCAAAGATTCCACGGCATCTGCCAATATAGAAGCACGATTACGACCGCCACCCTTACGCTCACCAATGCCTAATATCAGATGGTTAGACAGCTCTAAGTTTTGGGCGATAATGACCAATGATTCTTGGCGTACCAACGTGGCTCGCATACGCGTTAGGCGACCCTCATTTTGACTGGGGTAACGATGATATAAAGCTTCACCCACAATCATCCCTAAAAGGGCATCACCTAAAAACTCTAGGCGTTCGTAATTTTTTTTGCTATCAAACGAGCGATGTGTCAACGCCAGCTTGGGAAGACTTAAATCATTGAACACATAGCCTAACTTACGCGTTAATACCGCTAACCGCTGAATAAATTCTGAGCTAACAACAAGCGAGTCGACAGACGTGCTATTTTTTTGGGGAGTAGGAACCGCTTGGGAATGGTGCGAAGTTGGTTTCATGCGTGGCTTGTGGTTATCCCTTCTGTTTTACAGATTTAGTTTAATAATATTATTTAATAGGTTTTATAAAGCAATAAAAGAGCTGTGTCGTACTATGATGGCTTATTCTGCTGCTGCCATATCAACGTCGCCTTCGAAACGATTGACAATATCGATATTACTAAAAAAATTGTTGGTTATCGCATATTCTTTATGAATAGCCAACTGACCCGTTTTTTTATCAGTAAAAATAAAGACGTCTTCCGCTTTAGTGTTGTAGTCTGCGTTAATTGATAACTGCTTATCAACACGGTCAACAAATTGCTTGGCTGTCTCATTATTGCTATTGGCTTCTTTTAGCTGCGCACTTAAAACTTTGGTTAATTGATAGTCGCCAATTTGAGCGGGTACGATGGCTACTGTCAATTTAGTCGCAATACCCAGAAGCATAATAATGAGAACAATATTTGTCACACTGGCACCGCGCTGCGAGGCCAAACCAGTTAACTGCTGCATTATGATATCCTTCTGAAGGTAGATGACTATTTTGGGTAAGATTACAAATAATAAATAGCTATTTGTTAGAGAGCAACGATATTAGCACAAAACTATTATCGATAAATCAACCGATATAAATTCTTATAATCTTAATTGATAATTCCATTACGTTCAAAGGTTGGTAAATTAAGACCAGGTGGCTTGTGCATCCAAATATAAACGGCCTTACCTGCTAAGTTTTCATCAGGAACAAAGCCCCAAAATCGTCCATCTGCACTGCGATCACGGTTGTCACCCATCACAAAATACTGACCGTCTGGTACAGCAATGCGCCACTCTGTACCATCTGAACTAACCACTTCTGGTGATTGTTGCTGTAAAAATGGTGCGTACTGCGCGCTATTCATCCCGTCTAGGTAACGAACAAAGTGCTTGTTCTCACCTTGTCTTTCTTCAAAATATTGTGCCGCGTCTTCTTCTTGCTGACCCATGGCAACAGCACTCTCTTCTGTGAGCACTTGTCCAGGACCCGCTTGTCCTGGCAAATAAAGCTGTGA
This sequence comes from Psychrobacter sp. 5A.1, assembly GCF_030407455.1. GTDB lineage: Bacteria > Pseudomonadota > Gammaproteobacteria > Pseudomonadales > Moraxellaceae > Psychrobacter. The sequence goes on along the minus strand of NZ_JASDDJ010000031.1, from coordinate 3,498 downwards.
CGTTAACTCAGCCTTTGCAGAAAAATCCACAGGCTTCGTCTCAACAGGTACATCATTGATAGCCAACACGCCTTGATTATAACTTACTGTATCACCAGGCAAACCGATAACGCGTTTAATATAATAAATACTTGGGTTTTCCGGATAGCGGAACACTGCTACATCGCCGTGCTCAGGCTGACCAGTATCAAGCACTTTATTATAAGTCAGTGGCAGGCGCACTCCGTAGGCATACTTATTGACGGCAATAAAGTCACCCGTATATAGCGTCGGCACCATAGAGGACGATGGAATATTAAAAGGCTCAATCAAAAATGAGCGTACTATCAACACCACTGCTAGCACAGGAAAAAAGTCATAAGCCCAGCGTACTAGTAAGCCTTCTTGACCACGCCCACGAGTTTTACGTTGTTTGAGCACCAGTTTGTCTAATAGCCAAACAATACCCAAAACTAAGGTCAACGGCACTAAAATTAAATTAAAATCAAAATCCATACCAGTTTGCCTATTAACGAGCTGCTGCTTTAACGGTTGCTATTCATCAATTAATTGTATTCATGATTGTCAATTTTACACTAACAATGAATATTCACGATTTATTCTACTTGTAATACAGCCAAGAAGGCCTCTTGTGGGATTTCCACATTACCTACTTGCTTCATGCGTTTTTTACCAGCTTTCTGTTTAGACAATAGCTTTTTCTTACGCGAAACATCGCCACCATAACATTTTGCTAGTACATCTTTACGCATGGCTTTAACCGTACTACGCCCGATGATTTGGCTACCAATAGCGGCTTGAATGGCGACATCAAACATCTGACGTGGAATCAACTCTTTCATCTTAGTAACCAATGCATTACCACGATAACGTGATTGCGTTTCGTGCACAATCATCGCTAAGGCATCGACTTTATCACCGTTGATTAGCACATCGACTCTCACCAGTTTATCGGCTTGATAACGCTCAAAGTTATAATCGAGCGAGGCAAAACCGCGTGAGACCGACTTTAGGCGATCAAAGAAATCCATGACCACTTCGCCCATTGGAATGTCAAATATCAGCTGTACCTGTCGACCCATAAAGCGCATATCAACCTGAACGCCACGACGCTCAATACACAAAGTCATCACATTACCCAAGTACTCTTGCGGCACTAAGATCTGACAGCGGGCAATGGGCTCACGAAACTCTTCGATGTTGTTTGGCTCAGGTAGATGTGATGGGTTGTCTACATAAATAACATCGCCATTCTTTTTCTCAATTTCATAGATAACTGAGGGCGCTGTCGTAATCAAATCTAGATCATATTCACGCTCTAGACGCTCTTGGATAATCTCCATGTGTAGCATACCCAAGAAGCCACAGCGGAAACCAAAACCAAGTGCATCTGACGTATCTGGCTCAAAAAATAGAGACGCATCATTGATCTGCAGCTTTTGTAAAGCTTCACGGAATTTTTCGAAGTCAGTAGACTCTACAGGGAACATGCCTGCATAGACTTGCGGGGTTACTTGCTTGAAACCTGGAATACGATCGACATCAGGCGTTTTGGCGTGGGTAATCGTATCACCAACAGGCGCGCCGGCAATGTCTTTAATACCAGCAATAATGAAACCAACTTCACCCGCCTCTAAAACACCCGTATCCAATGGCTTTGGCGTAAATACACCGATAGAACTGACCAGGTGAGCTTCTTTAGTTGATTTAATATAAAGCTTGTCACCTTTACGTATGGTTCCTTCACGCACACGAACCAATGACACCACACCCAGATAGTTATCAAACCAAGAGTCAATAATCAGCGCTTGTAGCGGTGCTTCACGGTCACCCGTCGGTGCTGGAATAAATGCAACCAAAGCTTCGAGCAGCTTATCGACGCCTAAACCTGACTTGGCTGATACACGCGGTGCATCAACTGCATCAATACCAATGATATCTTCAATCTCTTGAATAACGCGTTCAGGCTCAACTTGTGGCAAATCAATTTTATTCAGTACAGCCATTACTTCTAGGCCTTGATCAACTGCCGTATAGCAGTTGGCTACTGACTGAGCTTCTACCCCTTGCGCGGCATCAACGACCAAAAGCGCACCTTCGCAAGCTGCCAATGAACGCGATACTTCATAGGAGAAGTCCACATGGCCTGGGGTATCAATAAAGTTGAGCTGATAACGCTCGCCATTAGGATGGTCATAAAACAGCGTTACCGATTGTGCTTTGATGGTGATACCGCGCTCACGCTCAATATCCATCGAGTCGAGCACCTGCGCCTGCATCTCGCGATCTTGCAAGGCACCGCACATTTGAATAAAACGATCGGCAAGCGTCGACTTACCATGATCAATGTGGGCAATGATTGAAAAGTTACGAATATTGGCTAATGCAGTCACAAAGCGCCTACTAAATTAAGGGTGATAGAATAATAAAACTAAAAGAATCAATGCTGTCAGACGCAAGCGATATCATAATTGCGCATTACTGAAAATAGCTCAAATCAGCTTATACACTAAAACTGCTATCTCAAATCAAGAGCCGAATAGGCTATTACTTACGTGCAGATGTAAAAGAGTATTCTAGCAGTTTTCCACTGCAAAGTAAGTCGATTTTATTAGCAGAGATATGATTTATCAACGAAGTGAGGACGACTTACTGTGAGCAAAGAATATTTGACGTACTGATAACACTTGGAAACCATTCAGAAAACCATTTATCCAAGGCAAAAAAAAACCAATCTCGATAGATTGGTTTTTTAGTTGATACTAATAAAGTATCTATATATGGTGGCGATGAAGAGACTTGAACTCTTGACCTCACGATTATGAGTCATGCGCTCTAACCAGCTGAGCTACATCGCCATTTTAGGATGCATATTTTACCCAAGCTGCTGACTGTCGTCAACCCCTAAAGGGCATTTTTTGCAAAAAACATGAAGTTAATTTACATTAACTGCAATTATTACTACAACAAACAATAAAAAAGGTTTGGTAAACCGATAAGCCGGGTTCTGTCGTGGACAATCATTCCTCTAGGCGTACAATCGCTCGTACGCTCAAGCAACCTACCCGCATCGAACGCGGGCCGCGCCATGCCGATGCCTATTTGGTCTTGCTACGCGTGGAGTTTACCATGCCGTGAACTGTTGCCAGCCACGCGGTGCGCTCTTACCGCACCCTTTCACCCTTACCGATGACATGAATATCTTGCGATACTCATATAAGTCAAAGGCGGTCTACTCTCTGCTGCACTGGTCGTCAAGTTACCCTGCCCAGCCGTTAGCTGGCACGCTGCCCTATGTAGCCCGGACTTTCCTCCCCTGCATGTCTGTTACCAGTGTGCAGCGGCGATTGTCTAGTCTACCAAGCGCGCTAGTATAGCAAACTTATGACCGTCTGCGAACGTCTTTTGGATTTATTTTTAGTATAGTCAATGCACTACAAAAGAGTTATGTTTTGGACAAATATCATAAAACAGTTTAGATAAGTCGTTTTCCATCCA
>NZ_JASDDJ010000030.1 GCF_030407455.1 Psychrobacter sp. 5A.1 | reverse complement strand
AGTATTCGATCTGGTATTCTTTTATATTAACTATGGTTATGTCTGATGACAGCATACTTTTTAGAACACCACCAATTTTTCTTACTTACTGTACCTACGCAGACAGAGGCGTCAAAAAATTCATATCAGCCACGCTGTCTATTTTTTATATTGACCTAAATATATCTTGGCAGCGTGACTATTTTTTGTCTGCATTTTTGTCATCTGAGGCTTTATAGGCCTTCATCATTTGGCTTAAAGTATCGGTGTTTTTTACAAACGCTCGACAGCCTGGGCACATCATCAAATGTGTATGCATTTGCATTTTTTCGCCCATGCTTAGCTTTCGTTCTTGCGCATCACTTGCGATCTGAGTTATTTTTAAGCAGTTTTTCATAACAGTAATAACCTCTATAGATGCCTGTAATTGATAAATAGATGAATTGATAGAAGATAAATGTCCGTATGAACGCTAACAGATAATACGGTTGATCTACATGATGCTTGATTGGTTCTGATGAGACGCATCAGGCTCTGAGTCAAACCAACGTATCGTCAAACAAGTCTGCAATCCAAGTCTCGCTCGATGCATGAGCACATAATAGTTGCTGGTGCTGATTTCCAGTGTCCGACATATTTCATGAGTGTCCAGCTCAATATATTCGCGCATCAAGAAGGCACGAGCTTGCTCACTTGGCAAGTTGGTCAAACACGCTTCCAAAACTTTCCAAAAGCCTGCTGACTGTACCTGTACATCAGGATTGCTCCAACTGTTATCGAACTGACTGGGCCGACAGCTTTTGTGCCAAGACCCTGCATCATTAAACAACGCATCAATCAAGGTTTCTTCGTTACCCTCTTCATGATTTTGCATGCTCGACATGTTGGTGTATTTGCTGTTTTTTCGAATACAATCGACGATTTTATTTTTTAATATGGCAAATACCCATGTTTTAAATGCCGCTTCACCTTTGAACTGATCTCCGTACTGTAACGCCGCCATGAGCGCATCCTGTACCACATCTTCTGCCAAGTGATTATCCGCGAGTTGGCAACAAGCAAAAGCCAGCATTTGCTGACGTACTGAAGTCACAAACTCAGGTGTGACTGTCCCAAATTTTGATACAGGTCGCTGATTTGAATCAGTCATAAACTTTTGCTCTTTTATGATACTTCAATGCCCAAAACTGCTGTTTCAAAAGTATTGATGATTGAGTAAAAAGATTTAGGGCGTGTCATTAATTAGTATTAATTAGGATAGTGACGCTGAGTTTTTGAAGGATTCAGCCAATAATCCACACTCACATAACGGCCACCACCATAAAACAACGTCACCAGTAGCATCAACGTATACGTGGCTGCAAACTCAATGCCGTTGTTCAATATAACAAAATTTCCCGTCTCTGTGAGCCATTCGTAATTTCCATGTGTTTGCAAAATCTCACGAGCGCGCTCTAGACGTACGCCTGCTTCTTGCGAATTTGCCAAACTTGCCTCGCTGCCCCAAAACCCAAAACCATTCATCACGGTTGCAATACTGGTATCAGGGTTGGTCGGCGTAATGGCAAACCATCCCTGTGATCCATGTACACTGACCATAGCCACCAACATGGTGATGATCAACATCAGAGAAAACCCACGTGTACCAATGCCCAATAATAGCGCAAAACCGCCAACCAGCTCCGCCACTATCACCAACACCGTCATTAGAAACGGAAAAGGCAAACCCAGACCCCATTCACTATTACCAAACCACTGGACAATATCTTCAAACCCCGTCACTTTGTTCCAACCTGCACTGATAAATATAGGCGCAAGGTAGAGTCGTATCAGTAAAGGCGCTAAAAAATCCATCGATTCAAGACGCGCAATGAGAGCCTGAAAAGGGCTGAACAAAAAGGACAATGGTTTCATAAAAGAACCTTATTAATAATCAATTTTGGTAATAAAAAAGGGGTTTTTATACTTTTAGCGACGGAAACAACACTTGTTTTTCTGACAGCTGCACGAGTAACGGCAGTCCAAACGACACTAAAACATCGGTATTATTATCAGTATTGTCCTGCCCTAACATGGCTGCAAAACGTGTCAGCAAATCTGTCATCGCAGGCATGGTGGCTGCTATCGAATCCTGCGTTTTTATAAAATCTATCAACGCGTAAGTAAGCGCATTGGTTTTCATAAACTCTACGCGATCCTCATGATTACGGTAGACCAGAAAAAAACTGTCCTCATGGGTATCAGGCCTACTCTCGACCCCGATGGCATGGACTGGCCATTGGTAATGCAAGTTTTGTAGCGTCGAATTCAATCGCAATTGAGTAGTCATAGCATCGTCAGCATCCAACGCCATATCCACGTGTGTCTCTACCAGCAGCTCAACCCATTCATAATGCGCAAGCTCAGCAAAATAAAGCGGCACCTGCAACGCTTGTGACTGGTTTGGCTCTGCCAAAAAACCGACAAAGCTCTGATTGATTTCGGTAAAGTAAGGGCTGTGGCAGCCATGATGCAAAAAAAACTGCTCACAAATGGTGAGCCAATGCTCAGTGCTGACAAGGGTCTGGCAGACAGGGAAACATTGATTTAAAAAACTGCAAATATTATTAAATACCAAAGATTGATACAGTGTCGCCACCCGAGTAGAAATCACTTCTGACGGCTTTGGCGTACTGCTCACTGTCGGCTGAGAGGGTTTAAGACTCATCACTTTATGTAAATCACCCTGACTTTGTGCACGCAAATATTGACCAAACTGCTGCTGGAACGCAGCCAGATTTGGGGCATCAATCAACGCACCTATTGAGGCACTATCAAGGCTTTCTTGCCTAGTGCAATCTTGATGACTGCCGATTAGATTAGAAGGTTTAGCTTTTGACATCACGACCCCCTTGATGCGTATCCAAGTCCAACACAGTCAACTGATTAACCTCTGCAAGCGGTTTGACGTCGTCACCATAGATGCCATACGCACCGCTTTGAATCCTTCGAATACCATCCACTTCAGCCGTTAGCTCTGATAGCGTGGGAAAGTTAAAGTCACGCTCAAGACAGGTCGGTATGGTGCTAGCAGCACGGCCTGTTCGGTGTTCAATCAACGCATAAGCATCAGCAAGTAATGCCCAAACAGGGTCCACCACGCTCATGCCATGAGTATCAATAATCAGCCCATCTTCATCAATATGATGCCCCGCAACATGCATATAACATGTGCGCTCAAGAGGCAGTTGGCGCAGGTATGCATGGGGATCAAAGCCAAAGTTTTGGCTATTAACATAGATATTATTGACGTCTAAATGCAGCAAACAATCTGCCTCGTCGGCCACAGCTGTGATAAATTCAGCATCACTCATCTCAGCATGCGGCGGCGTAAAATAATAGGACGCATTTTCAAAACCTATTTGCCGACCCATAATGTCTTGGGCGCGTTTGATGCGATCCGCGACCCAATGTACCGCCTCGCTCGTACAAGGAATGGGTAACAAATCATACAAATGGCCAGACTCATCACTACACCAAGATAAATGCTCAGTGTATAAGTCGATGCCATGCGTACTCATAAAGGCTTTGATATTTTTTAGCAATTTGGTGTCTATGTCGGCGGTGCTGCCTATCGATAAAGACAGCCCATGACAGACAAAGGGATAGCGTTCAGTATACGCACGTAACCGCTTGGCGTAGGAGCCGCCCACCTGACCCTCAGAATTCAACCAGTTCTCAGGAGACAGCTCAAAAAAGTCGATAGCAGACAAATCAGCCTTTTGCATGGCTGGCAACAACTCTCGACGTAGCCCAAGGCCTGCGCCACTGGCTCGTTTGTGACCAAACGTAGTGGGGCTGGCGGCTGAACGGGCTGGCGTTAGTGTGGTCATGGTCATCCTTGGGCTACTATCAGAGTCAATATATATGGGAGAGCCAACCGTAGATGGCAAACTCTCAAATCGGCTAAACAATTAAACAGTCAAGCAGTTACTTACTACCGCCGCATTTACCATCGCTACACTTACCGTCAGCTTTTTTATTCATATCAACCGCTGAGCAAGAGCCGTCGGCTTTTTTGTCCATACCATTATGAGCAGAACAAGAGCCATCCGCCTTTTTTTCCATATTGCTATGAGAGCAAGAGCCTTCTTTGGCTTTGGCCGTATTTTGATAACCATCTTGCATAGCGTCACTGGCAAATGGGTTGTTGGTGGCACAGCCGCTCAAGGTCAGCAAAGATCCTAGTGCCAATGAGGTGACAATCGATGTTTTATTCATAACGGTTTTCCTATGTTTATTAGGGGCTGTCCTCATTTTGAAAATGGTGATAAATCAGATTGAGGACACGCCTTATATACAGTTAATTCAATTCAAAAGTGGTACGAGGCAACCGAACAGAGGTATCTGAAATACTTCAAGTGACGTTTACGCTGTAATGCCTTTATAATGAATTTGACTATATATTGAATGATTGGGATGCGACTAAATGCAACTTTATGCCACTGTTTTTAAAGGTTTTCGCGTAAAGCTGCATGCATGAGCAAGAATAGTGGTGATGTCACCTGCGCTATTAACCGCCACATTTACCTTCACCACACTTGCCATCCGCTTTCTTGTCTATTTTTTTAGCATCGCCGCACTTACCTTCACCGCACTTGCCTTCTTTATCCTTAGTGGCACTATCGTGAGCATTTTGCATAACCTTCGCATTGAAAGGATTGCTGTCAGTAACAGCATGAGCGCTGCCCATAGCAAGCAAAGAACCTAAAGCCAAACCTGTTATCACTGATGTCTTGTTCATAATAAACTCCATTTATAAAATTAGAAAAACAACATAATTAAAAGATATAGTTGGTTCAAAATAATTTGGATACACAAAAGGCGAATGGTAGTACGCTAAATAGTAGACTAAGCAAGCCTGACACCGTATCCGATTTATATGACATTGACTATATTTGCCTGTAAATCATAGCGTCCGATCAGTCGATCGCTAACAAGTTATTAACCTGTTATAAGTTAGACGGTGCAAAGGGTTGTTTTCTTACAAATAAATGAGATATTTACAAAATTAATTACTAAGCTATTGATTTAATAGTTGATTTTATAAAAACCCCAGCCACTGAATACAGCGGATAGGGATAGTTTGAATATTTAGGCGTTTGAAGGCGATACCGTTATATCGTTATATCGTTGATTGACCATACTTTTAACTTATCACCCACCATGCCTTTTACGTTCCATAAGATGTCAGCAGGTAATACCACCATTTTTGAGTGGTCAGACTCAGCCAATTCTCGTATCGCTTTGATAAACTGTAGCGACCAACAATACCGATTTGTGAAGGTGCAACACGTCCTAATCATATAATCAGATCAATATCAAAAAGACACAGTGGGGCTGATGTAAATTTTTTGTAGCCTCTCCCTGTGTAGGCACAGCAAGCCATAAAAGTTTATAGCAGCCAAACATCATAATTTCGTCTCTTCACTTTATTCAGTTTCGACTATAATTTATGGTCACAGACACTCTATTGTCATAAATACTAGGCAAAAAAAACGCACCCAAAAGGATGCGTTTTTTATTCATTACACTGCTAGTCAAAATCTAGAATTTCAAGTTAGCGCCTACAGTAAGCAGCTTAGTATCTGCATCGCTATCCATCATGGCATATTCTGTTTCAACATTAAAATTAGGGTTTACCGCATAACCAAGACCTACGCCACCAGCTATACCAGTGTCACTGACTGAATCACTACCACCATTATCAAAATCAGCTTCTAGCTCTGTTTTAGCAATACCGAGTTTACCTTTGGCATATAGAGCGGTATTCGGGAATGTATAACGGTAAGTTCCGTATGCACCGTATGTTTTGGTATCATAATCTCCAGAACGACCATCTAGATCTGCATCGTCTGAACCAACATACTCAACCTCTGCACCAAAATTAGGATCGAAGTTGTAACCAGCATACACACCATAAGCAGTTGGATCGTCGCCGTTTACATCATTGTCGAATTGACCAATTTTAGCACCAACGTATGGCTGGCCTGTGTAACCATTGCCATAAGATCCAGCGGCTTGTGCACCTACAGTAAGTAAAGAACCAGTTACTAGTGCAAGTATTGTTTTTTGTAGAGTTTTCATTATTAGCTCCTAGAAATAAATTGGGACAAACAAGTTATTTATTTATATGGACCTTTTGGCCCTATCGCCTTGTCTGCTAACGATGAGTACATAGTAACAAACTATTTCAGACACTCTGTCAGTGTTTAATAGTATGAGGGTTAAGATTTGCAAGTGTTTATCAGTGCATGAGTAACAAAAGCTAAGATATGAAATCTTTTGTTACAACCACTCAGTTTATGCAATAATCCCTACTCATTTCACAGATTTTTTACCAAGAAACTCAGCTTAACACGACCTAAATGACAAAAACTGAAGAGAGAAAATGACAAATCCTATCGCTGACCATTTGCAAGCAGCGCTCGAAGACCTCAAAGTAAAGCAGCAATATCGTCAATTACCAAATCTACAACATAATGGGCGACATGTCATTAGCGAAGGTAAAGCGTTACTCAATATTGCGAGTAACGACTATCTTGGCTTGGGCGGTGATATCGAGCTACAAACTGAGTTTCTCAATCAAATAGAACAGCTACCCACTGCACAAATACCTAAAATGAGTGCCACTTCCTCACGGCTACTCACCGGCAATGATATACAATTACAAGCTCTAGAAGATGAACTGCAAGACTGGTATAAGAATGCCACCGACAAGCAAAATATATCTACCTCAAAATCGGTGCTGGTATTGAACAGCGGCTATCATGCCAATCTGGGTATCTTGCCAGCATTAACATCTTTGCCAGTCAAGACACTTATTTTGGCTGACAAGCTGGTACATGCCAGTATTATCGATGGGATGCGTTTGAGCCAAAGCAAACTGGTCACCTATCGTCGTTACCGTCACAACGATTACGAGCATTTGGCCAGATTCATTGAGCAAGCAGATGAAACGGTTGAGCGCATCATTGTTGTCACCGAAAGTATTTTTAGTATGGATGGCGACCGCGCTGATTTACCTCGGCTGGTGCAGTTAAAAGCCAAAGATGCCCGTATCGAGCTGTATGTCGATGAGGCACATGCTGTCGGAATATTGGGTAATACCGGGTTAGGACTGGCAGAAGAAACAAATACTTTGCCCGATATCGATTATTTGGTGGGGATGTTTGGGAAAGCCTTTGCGTCAGTTGGCGCTTATATAATGTGTGATGAAGTGGTCAAGCAATGGCTGATTAATACGATGCGTCCACTGATTTTTAGCACTGCCTTACCCCCGATCAATCATGCTTGGACACGCTTTATCTTAACCAAAATGCCGCAGTTAACTGATCAACGTATGCATTTAGCGCAATTGTCTATCACACTGAGCCAAGCCATCGACCCACAACACCGTGTATCACCTACTGCTCAACATATCAGTTATGACTCTCCTATCATTCCTTATATATTGGGCGATAATGCACGTGCGCTTGCTAAAGCGAACCAGTTACAGGCAGCAGGATTTTACGCGCTGCCTATTAGACCACCCACTGTTCCTGAAAACACTGCTCGTATTCGCTTAGTCATGAATGCCAAATTAACCCACGAAGACTGCGAACGGCTAATACAACAGTTATAATTCTACTCTCTAGCAGGGACAATGGTCCCACTATAGTCGATTCAATTTAAAAGTAGTACAAGGCAACCGAACGTAGATGTATATTTAATACTTCAAGCGAGGTTAACGCAGTAATATTTTTATAGTGGAATGACTATATCGATTGATAACTGGCTCAATTGGATGTAATACACTCTATGAAAAAACTCGACACACCTGATGTCCTCAGTGCTAGAAAGCAAATCATCGCTCGTCATTTTGCGAGTGCTAGTGACTATGACCAACATGCCAATATTCAGCAGCAGGTCTGTCAGCACTTAATCGCCAATATTGCTCAAACCAAACAAAGCAGTATATTAGAAGTTGGCGCAGGTACAGGTCAAATGACACGACTGCTCGCTGAGCATATACAGAGCGAGCACTGGGTCATTAATGAATTATGTAGTGAGCAAGCTGCTACATTGCAATCCATATTGCCAACTGCTGACATCGTCATTGGTGATGCTGAGACCATAGATTTGGAGGCAAATCATAGCTTGATAGTTAGTGCCAATGCCGTGCAATGGTTTGATAATCCATTGAGTTTTGTCACGCAGTCTACACGCCGTCTACAAGCTGGAGGCCAACTGGTCTTTAGTACCTTTACCCCAAATAACTTTTTGCAAATCAAGACTCTCACTGGTCAAGGGCTTCACTATCCAGATATCGACGAATGGCAATGCGCACTGATTGATGCAGGTTTTGAGAATATTGAACTCTCAACTCAGCGCTTTGATTTACCGTTCCCTACCCCCTACGCTATTCTAAAACATATGAAGCTGACTGGCGTATCAACCAATCAGACACAAGTACAATCAGATAATACCCAGACCTTTATGTGGACAAGGTCACGTTTACGGCAATTTGAATCAGACTATTGGCAGCATTTCTCAGCACAAGATGAGGAAGGACAACCTTATGTGAATTTAACGTATGAGGTGCTGACAGTGAGCTCCTTTAAACCTTAATCACGCAACTTATATAGTCGGTGAAATACTAAACCGCTACGGCGTTACCCTCCTTAGATGTACTACTTGTACAATCTGCAGTCGGCTGCCTTGTACCCATTTTAGAGTTCTTTGACTATAGTAGAAGTAATGACAACTCGTAGAAATATTAGCCACAAAAAAACGCACCCCGAAGGATGCGTTTTTTAATTTAACTAGTTATCGATTTGTATCGACTATACCATTTTCAAAAACTTGAGTAGCAAGGAAACAAGCGTAAGTACTACATTGAGTAGACTAAGCGAGTTTGACGCAGCTAATCGCGTTTTTGGATTTGGTATTATTTTTTGTCTTCGTCTACTTCAGTGAACTCAGCATCAACGACGTCGTCATCAGCTTTGTTGCTACCAGCATCGTCAGCACCTTGTTGGAACTGGCTTGGATCCATGCCTTCTGCACCAGCGCCTGCATCAGCATAAATCTTCTGGCTAACTGGTAGGAAAGCATTGTCTAACGCTTCAAGCTTGGCTTTGATTTCGTCATGATCGTCTTCTTTCGCTGCCGCTTCAAGCTCAGTGATAGCAGTCTCTACTGTTGATTTTTCATCATCAGTTACTTTATCAGCTGCTTCTTTTAGGGCTTTTTGTACGGCATGAATACGACCATCTGCTTCGTTACGAACTTGCGCTAGGTTAGCAAATTTCTCATCTTCAGCAGCATTGGCTTCTGCATCACGAACCATTTGTTCGACTTCTTCGTCCGACAAACCAGAATCCGCTTTGATCTGGATACTTTGTGCTTTACCAGTACCTTTATCAGTTGCAGAGATGTTCATGATGCCATCAGCGTTGATGTCAAAAGATACTTCGATTTGCGGTAGGCCACGTGGTGCTGGTGGAATGTCCGTCAAATCAAAACGACCAAGCTGTTTGTTTTGGTTAGCAATTTTACGCTCACCTTGATATACCTGAATCGTTACTGCTGGCTGGTTGTCTTCAGCCGTTGAGAATACCTGTGATTTCTTGGTAGGAATCATGGTATTTTTCTCGATAACTGGCGTCATGACACCGCCCATCGTTTCGATACCTAGGGTCAATGGCGTCACATCAAGTAGCAATACGTCAGTTTTTTCACCAGACAATACCGCACCTTGAATGGCTGCACCAGCTGCTACCGCTTCATCAGGGTTCACATCTTTACGTGGCTCTTGACCGAAGAAATCTTGTACTTTTTGCTGTACTAGTGGCATACGAGTCTGACCACCAACTAGGATAACGTCGTCGATATCGCCAATTTTTAGGCCAGCATCTTCAAGGGCAATTTTACAAGGACCCATGGTGCGCTGTACCAGCTCTTCCGTTAAGCTTTCTAGTTTTGAGCGGCTGATAGTAACAACCAAATGCTTAGGACCACTGCTATCAGCAGTGATATATGGCAAGTTTACTTCAGTGCTTTGGGCACTTGATAGCTCAATTTTTGCCTTCTCTGCCGCTTCTTTTAGACGCTGCATCGCAAGAGAGTCACCTTTTAGGTTAACGTCTTGGTCTTTTTTGAATTCAGCTACTAAGAATTCGATCAATGCTGAATCAAAATCTTCACCACCAAGGAAAGTATCACCGTTGGTCGCTAGTACTTCAAACTGCTGCTCGCCGTCTACATCTGCGATTTCGATGATTGAGATATCGAAAGTACCACCACCCAAGTCATATACAGCAACGGTACTATCGCCTTGCTTCTTATCCATACCATAAGCAAGTGCAGCAGCCGTTGGCTCATTGATGATACGTTTTACATCAAGACCAGCGATTTTACCCGCATCTTTCGTGGCTTGACGCTGTGAGTCATTGAAGTAAGCAGGTACAGTAACAACGGCTTCAGTTACGCTTTCACCAAGATAGTCTTCTGCTGTTTTTTTCATTTTTTTCAAAATTTCAGCAGAAACCTGTGGTGGCGCTAATTTCTTACCGTTGATTTCTACCCATGCATCGCCGTTGTCGGCTTTAGCGATTTTGTAAGGTACCATGCCGATGTCTTTTTGCACGACTTTGTCATCAAAACGACGACCGATCAAACGCTTGATCGCAAACAAGGTATTGCTTGGGTTGGTGACTGCTTGACGCTTGGCTGACTGACCAACAAGTGTTTCATCATCTTTGTAAGCGACGATTGATGGTGTGGTACGAGTACCTTCAGCATTTTCGATGACTTTAACTTTGTCACCTTCCATCACTGCCACACACGAGTTAGTAGTACCTAAATCAATACCAATTACTTTACCCATAATCAATTGCTCCTAATTTATTTTAACTATAAATACTTATTTATCCAGACCGTAGTCGGTCACTTGTTGCTATATATCGGTTTACTGGTCGCATTTTTCAAGGCGACAATCACGCAAAAACTGTCTTTCATGTGATTTTTTGTGAAAAACCTTCATATAAGTAAGGTTTAAAACTTAAAAATACTACTGACCAACACGAACCATGGCTGGACGTAGCAAGCGACCGTTTAGGCTATAACCTTTTTGTAAGACAGTGCCAACGGTATCAGCGGCAGCGTCTGGGTCGATACCAACCGCTTCATGGAAATCAGCGTTGAACTTTTCACCTTGTGGATCGACGACTTCTACGCCGTTTTTGGTCAATACCGCCACCAATGCTTTGTGCGTTAATTGAACCCCTTCAGCGACTGGGTCATTGGCATCTGCACTTTCCATGGCACGTTCTAAGTTATCGACGATGTCCAACAGCTCTTTGGCAAATTTCTGTAGCGCGAATTTTTTGCTCTTATCGGCTTCTTGCTCCATGCGTTTCTGTGCATTGTAAGCTTCAGCATTAGCGCGGGCAGTGCCTTCTTTGGCTTGTTTTACTTCGCCTTCTAGCTCAGAAATACGTGCGATAAAAGTATCAAGATTGATGTCGTTTTCGATGGTTGTTTCTTCACCTGAGTTATTCTGTGGATCAAACTCTTTCATGGTTTCTTCTAAGATACTGTCATTGTGATCAATATTCTCATGTGCCACATTTTGGTCAAGAGTTTCTTGGTTCGGGTTTTGCTCGCTCATGATAGCTCCTTGAAATTTCAATAATGAAGATTAAGAGACGACACAGTAAACCAGCTAATTGTTGGTTACGCTATGCCATTATTAAATACTTGATGGTTCTAACTCATTGTTTTTTTAATACGCGTCAATAGCTGCTTGATAAAGGTGATGAGGACAAATTTCAAGCCTAAGATGAAGGAATTTTTCTCATTTACCACAAATTCTATCTAAATATCAGCCAAAGTGCTCGTGAAGGGGTTTCATGCGCTTTTATCAGACACAACTATTCGTTCAAAAATGCGATTTGTTAGGGCGCGATAATGATTAGGGTCTGTTGAACATTCAAATATTAGGGCTGCTAGCACCACATTTGAATGTTCAACAGACCCTAATCTTGCATCGATATGAACACTGACTATGTAGATGTTACTCAGTATTATTAAGGGGTATTACCTGTCAGATTGATCATCCAAACCTCCGAACGTGTGCCTAATCTAAAAGGCACTGCACCGATACCATAACCTGACGTCACCAAAAACTGCGTATTCGCTAATTGCTTAGTGCCATAGTTTAGCGGTGAGAACCAATTCATCAGCATCGTCAATGGAAAAATTTGCCCACCATGAGTATGGCCTGACAGATGCAAATTCACGGGCAACGCTTTTATCTCTTCCATCATAGAAGGACGATGCTCTAAAAACACCACAGGCTTATCAGTATCAACTTGAGTCAATAACTCATCCGCTGACAACCTAGTCTGGTCGACATCATCTGAACGCCCAACCAACCATACTGAATCATTGAGCAGCACACTCTCATTATCAAGCGCTTTAATTCCCGCTGCTTCAACGGCCTCAGCGATCTCTTCATCGTAACCTCGATAGTCATGATTGCCTAAAGTAGCATAGACCCCAAGTGGCGCCTTCAGCTTTGATAAATGCTCATGCATATTGGTATTGTCATAAGCAATCGTCGTGTCATGCATGATATCTCCTGCTATGACGACGACATCAGGGTGTTGTGCATCCACTAAAGCTACCAACTTATCTATCTGATGATTACCGAACCATCTCCCCCAATGAGTATCAGACACTAATGCTATGCTCATAGGCTTATTCAGCGGCTTATCTGTCGTAACCGTTAAACGGTGTACCACAGGCGAATACGCATTAAATACAGCTAAGCTGACAATAAATGCATAAGTAGTCAAGGCAAACACGCGTAACAATTTAGGGCGCGGCTGCCACCTCAAAACCTTATAAAAAATAAGCGCTATGACAGCAACTACCACACCAGCATAGAACATAAAGCCTTGTAAGATACCGCTGACCAGATAAACGTTAAAACGCTCACCCCAAAAATCGCTTAGACCGTAAAGTAAAAAGCCATTATTAACGATAAAAACACTGAGTACCAAACGCACCTTCACACTCTGGCGTTTTGGTTTGATAAACCACCAAAGCAACAGACAAGTCATGATAGAGAGCAGTTGCGTGAAACCAATAAAAAGCCACATAGTAAAATCTACTCAGATAAAAATGAGATTATCTTACTTTAAAAACAGCTTATTATTGCCACTGAGACTATATTCCATATTTTTTACACAAAGCTTTATAAGATAAAATCGTATGATTTATCGTAAGAATCGTACAGACAACAAAGGTAAAGAGATGAATAAACGTTGGGGTTTTTGGACGCTTTGGGTTTGTATTAGTGCAGTAGCAGGTTTTGTATGGGGAGTTGCATTAACCAATAATTCTTGGTTATCTATAGCTGGTATGGCATCAGGAATCGGCTGCTTTATTGTCTTTTATACGTTGCTTGATGATTTTGCACGTAAAAATCAATGGCATCGTTTTATAGCAGCATTACAGAAAGGCGTCTATATAAAGGCAGGGTTACAGATTCTAAATTTTGCTATTGCTATTCCTATTTCTCCTTTTATATCACCAGAGATTTTGGCGGGCATGGGAGCCTTTTATGTCTATGATTTTTTAGGGTTAAGTGATAACCAACCTTTCTTATCAAACTTTATTATGACGTTAACAGCAGGTGCTTTACTGTCATTATGCGTCGGTGTTATCAGTCTTATTATTCTTTTGGTATCAAACAAGAAAGCACATGCTATTACGACAAATGACATGTCGTAAAGCTGCTTGCCGTAGACCCGTCTTAATTGTTTTTGATAGAACTGCCTTAACGTTTATCTGGTGCTATTTTGCAAACACCATTTTCGCACGCTTGCAGGACTGCTGTGCCATAGACCAGCTTGGTCACCCAGTTTGGAATTCGATAGCGATTGCGAGCGACATACGGATAAGTAAAGTTACCCAGTTGTTTGATCCCTGGCAAAAACAACAACGGTGACCATTTAACACCGCCCGTCTTGTAGAGCAGCCGTACGGCATCCATGTGTGTGTACCAATTGCCGTAGCTGTCTTTCATACACATATACGTCATCGCATCCTCACGGCTAAATCCTGCGACCGCCAGCTCATCTAGCCCCTCCTCTACAGGAACTAAGCATATTTTCTCTGGTTGACGTTTTTTCATGTTATGCGCCTCGGTACTGCATATCACGCACGCATCGTCGTAGTACATGGTAATAGATAAATTCGCTTGCTCTCTGTAACTGTTGATATGGTTTTGGATAATCATGTTACGACTCCTTTATGAGTGATACCTCAGTATTAAGACTATTAGATTTTTCGGTCATGTGTACTGCTTGGTACTTATTGACTGGCGCTAAAAAAGGAATGACGGGCTGCTGCGTCCACTGCGGTGCAGCAGCATCTAAGCGCTTAGCTAGTACTGGTAAGTGATTAGTCGGCACTGCTGGGAAGAGATGGTGCTCGATGTGATACAGCAAGTTAAAAGTCAGTAGATTAATCAGCGGATGGCGCTCACTACGGGCATATACCACGTCATCACAACCATGATGTACACTCCATACCGCAAAGAACCCCACCATCGTATTGGCCAATATCATCACCACTACGTGATAGATCAAAACTGGGTGCATCGTGATAAAAGCAGCGGCAATCACTGCGAAAATGAGCAACATATCAAAGGCAACCAGAATACGATTGCGACGGCTACCATGCGTCAGGCCAAACCACTGAATCGCAATCGAAAAAATCCCGCCTCCCAATATTGCCTGATACCACGGCAAGCGTGCCCAGTTGCCCTCGACATCGCTATCGCCAAGCGGATCTCGATGATGATTAAGATGTGTGTGCCGAATAGCGTGTGTGCTACAGAGCATCGTGATACTGAGAAAAAACAGCATGAGCTCAGTGGCAAGCCTCCCTACTCCCAATGTTCGGTGATAACAATCATGCGCTTGTCTGAGCGCAGCAGTGAAAAAGAAAAAAGTCGCCACAAGCGCAAGTAACCACCACCCTTGCCACGCGCTCCACCATGACAGCAATAAAAAAGGTAACGATAAAAAAATATTATAAACAGTCTCGCTCAGACTAAGCTGACGCAAATCTTGCCATTCAATACTGGCTAACGAAGGATGACGCATGATGTTCTCCTTACTTAGTGATAAGCAGTAGCTGTCTTACTAGCGCAACCACTTAATTTAATTACTTTGTCTTATTTATTTTATTTCTGTCAAAAGTGAAATTAATAGGCAAATTTTATTTATGTTTAGGTAATGCGATCAGACCCGTGATTATGGCACTTGCGCCACCTATCAAACTAATGAGCAAAGCAGATATGATTTTTTCTGAAACAGTCTCGTGTGGCATTATCCAAACTGAAAATATAAAGGTACTAAACAAACCTATAGCAAACAGAGGTAATATTTTTTTAGCTGAATCAAAATAGATTTTAAATCTGTATGCACTATAGCCAGTTAATAATGCAGGCAATAGACCCAGAAAAAAACCAAAAACTGCACCAGCTGCTAGCATTTTAATAAAATCTGGAACATCTTGTATAGAAGCGCTTCCTTCAATCACAGACAACACACTAATACATAAGGGAATAATCAAGCCGCCTATCGCACCACCTAACAACCCATATAGCCCTATTACATTACCCTTCGGATAGCTAGAGCTAGGTACAGTAACTGTAGCGCTGCTCTCAATGTCACTCATAAACACCTCTACTATTGTTTCACATGAAACTTATTAGGTATTTTTCAACTTAGAATCTATATTTATCTAAAAATTATCAGGATTTTTGCAATGTCTTTTCTTTCGGTAGTAGCAATTTACCTAAAATCATACTACTCAATCCTCCCAGTAGACCCATTCCTCCTGTGAATGAGAATAGCTGTAAAGAAAAACTGTCCATCAGAAACCATTCGAATATATAGTAATTAAGCAGCACAACTGATACAGCGTAAGTGGAACTGACTAAGAAGCCCATTAAAAATAACTTACAGTAATTTTCAGCACCTTGTATTTTCATTTCATTTTTGACTATCCAAACTCCTGTAATTATAGAAGGTATTAGACCAAACACAGCACCAAGTACTATCGATGAAACAATAAATATTAATAGTAACTCTATTCCTTGATAATCAAATATAAATAACATACCAACCATTAGACCACCAGTGCTGCCACCTAGTAGGCTATAGCCCCATCCCACTCGATTAAATGGATAAGATGATTCTTTAATCCCGTTCGTTAGACTTGTCATGATATTTTCTACTAAGGAACCTAAAAAAATGTTTCACATGAAATCTACCCTAAGCTATTCAAAGCTTCTGCCCTGCTAACGCTTGCTTGAGCGTTGGCTGCTGGAACTCATAACCGGCGTCCTGTAAAGCTTGTGGTAATACTTTTTGACCATCAATTAATAAAGTCGACATCTCACCAAACATCAGTTTGAGTAAAAAATTCGGTAAGGTGAAAAAGGTTGGACGATGTAACCAAGCCCCAAGTGTTTTAGTAAAAGTATGATTGTTTACTGGGTTTGGTGACGTTAGGTTATACACAAACGCTGGTGTATCATTGGTAGTCTGCAATGCATTATCATGTGTAATGTCAGCATCACTAACGTGCTTACCAGCAAGATGCCGCTCAATGATAAATAGCGCTGCGCCTACCCAATCCTCACGGCTGATCCAACTCATGATCTGCTGACCATTACCCAACTGACCACCGACACCCATTTTGAATGGAGTCAAAAGCTTGCCGACCATTCCGCCCTCAGGATGAATCACCACACCGGTTCGCACGATAGCCACAGGTAAGCCATATTCCGTTGCTGTCAAAGCCAGCTGTTCCCATTGCTCACATAATTGATGTGAAAAATCGGTCTCAAAACCATTGCTTTCAGTCAATGGTTTATCACCTTGTGTACCATACCAACCAATCGCTGAGCCACTAACTAATAGCTTAGGTTTGATACTGGTGCGGGCGATAAATGCCAGTATGGATTCGGTCGGTTTAATACGACTGGCAAGCAGTTGCTCTTTGCGCTCATCACTCCAACGCGAGTCGGCAATACCTGCGCCTGCTAGGTTTAAAATAACATCAAAAGTATTTTCTGTTTTTGATAGCTCGTCATAAGTCATCATTTCAATATTACTGGGATGTGCTTGGCTATCATCACGTGTCAGCCAAGTAACATGTAGGTCTCTATCAGCCTGTTGATAACGCTTCTGAATCTCTTCACTGAACGCACTACCCAAAAACCCTGAACCGCCACTGATTAGAATATTCATGCTCTACTCCCGATGTGTATTATTTTTCAGTAAAACGTAATCCGTTATAGTTATCGTCTTCTTTTTTAGCTTTTATATCAAAACGACTTTTACATACTTTTGGTAAAGCAATGCAGCTAGCGATCGCTGAATTGATCGCACCAAACAATCCTATGGCAATCATAAATGCGAATAGAACGCCAATTTCTATCAATGAGTTTATGCCTAAATATAAGACGATTGTACCCATATAACATGCGGATGTTGCGAACCCAACCAAAAATGTCGTGCGTAGACTCTTATGATCACCGCGCCATATATGTTGACTAGCGACGATCATGCCCGTTAATAAAGCAGGGATAAAACCAAGTAATCCGACGTATAGTAATGGCTGATAACCAATTTGAGCAAAATCAGCATCCCTAAATATGAATAACAAGAACAGCTGCGCTACCAGCCCACCCACCAAGCTACCAACCCCTGCAAACAGAACAACCACTTGTAGATAAGGGTACGCATCTAACTCATTATTCTTTTTCATGCTATTTATCCTATTAACATTCGTCGTTAATTTAGTATAAATACGGCGTTGGCAAAGCCCATGAAATTACTGTGGAGAATTGATGATTAATTATGTAACTTATCTTTGTGAATCATGCCTTTGGTAAGACAAATAACCCTGTGAAATATCCACTAGAACTTCCAATCAAGGTAGCAAAGATACAAGCAGCAAATGAAAAAGGGATATCGTTAAAAACCATGAGTAGAAAAGTACAGATAACCGTCGATATTGTACCGATGATAGCTGAATACGATAAACCTTTATGATTGCGGTATAGTTTCAAACTCGCGACTAAACAACCAGTCAGTGTTGCAGGAATCAGACCTATCATGAAACCAAAGAATGCACAGATGGGTACTGCTAATATAGCTAGCACTATTGACCTACCGATATTCTGCCAGACATCATTTTGCAAGATAGCTTCTGAAACCACAAATATAGCTATTATTAATCCTATTAAGCTGCCACCAATAGCTCCACCAAAAAATAAATAGGATGCTATGATATTTGCTTTTGAATAATTTTCATGACCTTTGTTAGAATCTGAACCCATGACGATATCCTTAGAGACAGTTTTTTAGCTATTTTTTCAGTCGATTAGCTCAAGCATTCAACATTTTCTTCTAACGTAGGTAATGCTGACATACCTGCCCATTCTACTAAGCAAAACGCTTACGAATAGGACATTCACTATCATTATTATTTTGATCTTTATCTTTTAACTTACTCGCATAATGATTTATAAATTCCATCACAGTCGTCATATTTGGTAATACATGTGCCTTAGTCAGATGTGGCGCTGCGGCATCTACACGCTTAGCAAGCTCAGGTAAATGGTTGGATGGCACAGCAGGGAATAGATGATGCTCTACGTGATAAAGCAAATTAAAAGTCAGCAAGTTGACCAAAGGATTGCGCTCAGTTCGGGCGATTGTCTCATCACAATCATGATGCACGCCCCACACGGCGATAATGCCGACACTGGCATTGGCCAACATCATCGTCAGTAGGTGATATATCAACACTTGCGCCAACATTGCAATAGCAGGAACAGCCACAGGAAGCACAGTCAGTACCAGCGCAGTGATAATAACAAGGAAAATCAAGCCAAACTCTAACCAAGCAATACGTTGGTTACGACGGCTGCTAAGAAGCAGTCCTTGGCGATAAATATCCAATCGATACGTTATCCCGCCAAGCAGCGCTTGCCACCATGAACCTTTTGCCAAACGGCCTTCGATATCACTGTCACCCAATGGATTGCGGTGATGTTCCATGTGGGTGGCTCGGATACTATGCAAACTGGTCATTAATAGTACGCTGAGCAATAATAGTATGCCGGTAACGGTACGCTTGCTCACGCCCAAGCTATGGTGATAACCGTCGTGCGCTTGGCGAAAAGCGGCAGCAAAGAATAAATAAGAAGCGCTACAGGCCAACACATACAAAGACTGACTGGCGAACCACCAAGACAGCAATAAAAATGGATAAGGCAAAATGAGGTTATAAGAAATTTGAGCGCGCGTTAGTTGGCGCAAATCCTGCCACTCGACTGAAGCAATCGCTCTTTTAATGGTCTTCTCTTTACCAGCGTGTATTTTGTTTGCATTCATTTTGCACATCCATTTGTCGTTGCTGTTTCTTGCTGCTATTTTTACCGAAACTCGTATTACTCAAACTTAGTTATTCTTTATACTTATTACATAAGTTTCTGTTTAAACAGAAATGGTTACTCAAATTTTTTATTTTAGATAACACATATCACTATCAACGTAGGATTTTTTTGATACTCGCACCCAGTTTAAGGACTTTTTTGAGAATACTGGTAGGTAGCTTGAGCATCTCAGCAGACCAAGTGGTGAGCGTACTAACGAACTCTTGGGTGTCACGGATGCGTGCCTTTACGTCGCTGTTTTCGTGTTCGAATTCAGGACTGTCCATCAGCTCTTGTAAGAATTGCACCGTAGGCTCTAGCTCGCGCTTTTGTCGTTCAACCACAATGATACGTGCTAACTCCCAAACGTCGGTATTGGTCGTGAAATGATCGCGACGATCACCCAATATGGAGACTTTTTGTACCAAGCCCCAATGCTGCAACTCTTTGATACTGTTTGAGACGTTAGAGCGAGCAACACCAAGTGTTTCGGTAATTTCTTCAGCATTTAGCGGCTTACCAATGATAAATAACAATGCATGAATCTGTGACATAGTGCGATTGACGCCCCACTGCGAGCCCATCTCACCCCAATGTAAGATAAATTTTTCGGTCACAGGATTTAGTTTCATAATGGCTATTCACTTATTTTTTATGCGATATGGCTTGTTTCTTAATTGAGCTGTTTCTTGATTGAGCTGTTTCTTAACTTATCTTGCGCCATTCTTTTATTTCTGTCAATAGTGAAATATAGAATCAATGCTTATTATTTATATGATGTCACTTGCCTCATTACGCTTAAATGACGGCTACTATCTAACGAATGATTAAGCCTGTCGTTGCATCGCGAATTTGACTAGGCAAAGTATAACCTAGCGTATCAGCTTGTAAGTAGCTGATGTGCTCACCAAAATACGCATAAGCATCGTCGAAAGTCTTAGCAGGTGATTGCGTTGACGGGTTACAACTGGTTGAAACAAGCAAGCCAAATGGGTTTTGCTCACTGACCATCTGTTGGCACAGCTGACGAATAATAGGATGAGCAATAACTCTTACTGCTATCGTCTGATGCTGGCCAGTAATCCAAGTGGGTATAGCTGTAGCCAGTGCCTGAGGAATAGGCAATAACCAAGTATGTGCTTGCTTATAGTGCAAACCATCATCGTTATTATGGCCACTATCTGTCTGCCAACTCTTTAAAATAGGGTCACGCTGTTCATCCGTTAAAGACGATAGCAAAGGAGCCAAACGCTCTACACTGTCGGTAATGACAATCATGCCTTTGGCTTGTGGACGTTGTTTGATGTCCAAAATGCGCTGAACGGCTGCTTTATCATAAGGGTCGCAGCCAATACCCCAAACGCTTTCAGTCGGGTACGCGAGCAACTGCCCTTCTTTGAGGCTCTGAGCTGCTTGTAGAGTAGAATCAGTGATAAAAGGTGTGAGATGGTTCATGGCTGAAATGGTTTAGGATAATAGAAAATTAGGCGCTAATCATAACACAGGAGAAAGTTTGGCTCAGACAACAAATTTCAAAAGCTGCCAATTTTTTCCTATGTTAAATGAGTTAGAGACTGGAAAATAGAAACTTTTGAAGGTAGGCAAATGTAACATTAGACGCGTAAATAACGACCGCCCTGTACACTGATGACCCCCAATAACTCAAGCTCCATTAACTGTCCAATCAATTGCGGTGGTGCAAGCGCAGTTGCTACGATAAGCGCATCTAAATCCTGTCCATGCCAGTCGAGCTGTTCATAAACAGGGGTTAAATGCTCAGGTACTACGATGGCACTAGCAGGAGATTTAATATTAGAAGGTGATGAGGTAGCATGGCCATCTGTGGTTACCGCGCCTTTCTCTGCCTCTATATTTTGTTGAGAGGGACTATTATTCGATTGAGGTATGTC
Source organism: Psychrobacter sp. 5A.1 (assembly GCF_030407455.1). GTDB lineage: Bacteria > Pseudomonadota > Gammaproteobacteria > Pseudomonadales > Moraxellaceae > Psychrobacter. Next base: position 16,645 of record NZ_JASDDJ010000030.1, on the reverse strand, counting down.
TGCTGGCGTATAAGAATGGCGGTCATAGGTCAACTGACCATTGACATCTTCTAAGACTTGCTGAGGATGATAAATCAAAGTGGCGCCTTCACGTATCAAGTGATGACAGCCTTCAGCATTGGTATTGTCAATATGACTTGGAATAGCGAAGACTTGTTTGCCCTGCTCTGAAGTGAGACGTGCAGTAATAAGCGAGCCACTTTTAATCGTGGCTTCCGTCACAATGGTCGCTAGACTCAATCCAGCTACCAGCCGATTGCGGCGCGGAAAAGTATGCTTGTGTGGCTGCGTATGCGGTAACAGCTCACTGATAATACAACCACCTTGATCGATAATTTGAGCGAACAACTGATCATGATGGTTGGGATAATTGACATCAATGCCCGTACCCATCACTCCAATCGTTCGACCATGATAGTCAGTATCTGTCTGAGCCAGTGCACCCAGATGCGCACGCTTATCCACACCCATAGCAAGACCACTGGTAATGATATAACCTGCTTGCGCTAGATATTGCGCAATATCAAAAGTGATTTTTTGTGCATGTGCCGTGGGTTTTCGGCTACCGACGATAGCGATTTGGGCTTGATACAGGCGCGCACTATTACCACGATAAAACAGTAATGGCGGTGGATCGTAGATTTGTAAGAGTTGGGCAGGATAATCAGGCTGATCGGCAAACAGTAAACCATAGCGGCTATCAATTAATGCTTGCTGAATTTTATCGATATTGGCTTGTGTTTGCTCTGGCTGTTCATGACGTTTGAGATGAGTATGATGAATACCCAATTGCCGCCATGCTTCTACCTTAGCTTGCCAAGCAAGTTCTGCATTTCCAAAAGAGGTTATGAGTTTATGATAAGCCGATAATGACGCATTCACCTCGTACCACAGCGCCAGAACTGCACGCTGATCGTCTGTTAAAGAAGAGGTGACTGCTGTCATAGTCATTTATCTCTTGTAGGCGGATGTGAACGTCTATCCAGACTATAATCCGTTTACTTCCTTATAAATAAGGAGGCGGTAGTAACTGGTCGCCGACATTGAGTGGTAACTCAGAGTCTAATACATAAGCATAGCTGATTTGGTCGAAGGTGTTAAAAACCATCACCATACCAGTTTGCTCATTTGGCAAACGTACAGGCGTATCGTTGTCTTTGGTATCACGTATCAAAGGTCCTTTTTGATAAACCGTCAATACATCACCAGGTTTAGCGCCATGTGTACTACCCAAATTGATAGCAACGACACTGCCCTTGGCCGCTGAGCTGATTGAGTCCATGACTCGGACAATCATGCCACCTCGAGTAACGGTCGCAGGTGTCGGATAAAAGACAGGGGCAATAGCCTTGTCCAACTCAACGAATACTCGATCCCCTTCACGTACTTCTTTGCCATAGCTGTCGGTAAGCTGCAAGCTGTTGACACCATTGGTCTCAGTAGAAGTAACCAAGCCTGTCGCCACTTGCGTGACTTCTAAACCGATAACATCCTGTGTTTTGGGATCAACATACAACTCACCCTCACGGTATATACCATAACGCTGACCGACGATAAGTGGTACGCCTTTGGCATAAACCTTATCACCGCGCGCAGTGATTAAGTTGCGAGTTTTGGATGCCAAAATATAAGGCGTGGTATTAAAATCTTGTGGATTGACAATGATCGTCTTATCTAACCAATGTTGAATAGCAGATAATGGAATAGGAGGGACACTATTGGCCGTTGATGTAATCGCTACAGCGTTTGTGCTTACCTTTCCAGTCAATTGCTTTTCAATACCAGCACAGCCCTCGCCTGTATCGACCCCGATCAATGTTTTACCTTGAATCACGCATAGGATAAGGATGTCATTGGGGTAGATAAGATTGGGGTTTTTAATTTGCTTATTGGTTGCCCAAATGTCTTTCCAGCGCCACGGGCTATCTAGATAGCGACCTGAGATGTCCCACAACGTATCACCTTTTTTGACAGTGTAGCGATTGGGCGCATCTGCTTTGATAGTAGGTGGTGGATTGTTTGCGTGGGCCGTGGTCATCAGCATGGCACTACTAAAGCTCGTGATTAACAGTGCTTTTGCTATCTTTTTTAAGCTCATCTTCATCGTTATATCCACAATATGTGCCGCTGTTTCTGTCACACCGAATCGTACTCAACTCATCACTTCAAATATTTTTTACCCCAGTAAAAAATACAATCTTATCAGTAATTTATTAATATAATTCTTATGACAGCCATAGGGCAGCTGTTCAGTATAATTGGCTAGGATAATTCCTAAAAAAGCGTCTAGCACAATAATGACTCGCCGACGCTGTTTCTAATATTACAATTATATCTACCATAACACAATCATAAACACTTTATTACAATGGTGTAACCTTTATGCGAATTTTTTTTCTTAAAGACACGCTCAAAACTTACTGCCATTTAGGCAGGGTTTGGCGTGACATGCTGACGAATTTGCTCAGCGACCAGTTCAGCATTATTGTCTAACACGATCACATGCTGCGGCAAACTCTCCAATCCTTCGGTATGAGCTGGGCGAGCAATATCTAACTGACCGATAGCCTCAACGATGGTATCCGCAAACTTAACAGGTAGCGCTGTTTCCGCACAAACGATGATTTCGCCATTCAGCTGTAGCTCTTTAGCGACCTTAATACCGTCAGCAGTGTGTGGATCAACCAGTTCACCGTGTTGCTCGTACAGTGCTTTAATGGTCTGCAAACGGTCGCTGTGAGTAGATTTACCAGCAGCAAAACCATAACGGGTATTGACCGCTTCCATCAACTCAGATAGATCGAAACCTTGACCAGATTTCACCCCTTCAAATAACTCATGGACTCTGGCGCTGTCTTTTTCTAATAGCAGATAAACAAAACGCTCAAAGTTAGACGCTTTTGAGATATCCATCGATGGGCTTGAGGTGATATAGGTTTTTTCAGTCGGACGCGGCTGATAAGCCCCTTGATTAAAGAAATCATTTAACACGTCATTTTCATTGGTTGCGACAATCAAACGGTCAATTGGCAGTCCCATTTCGCGAGCGATGTGACCAGCACAAATATTACCGAAATTACCTGATGGTACGCTAAAGCTGACTTTTTCATCGTTGCTCGTCGTGACCGCAAAGTAAGCTTTAAAGTAATAAACAATCTGCGCTAGGATACGACCCCAGTTGATAGAGTTTACCGTGCCTAGGTTATAAGCGGCTTTAAACTCAGCATCTTGCTGTAGTGCTTTAACGATGTCCTGACAATCATCAAACATACCATCGATAGCGATATTGTGAATATTAGCATCCGTCAAACTATACATTTGCGCACGCTGGAACTCACTCATCTTGCCATGTGGTGACAGCATAAACACTTCGATATTTTCTTTACCACGTAGTGCATATTCCGCTGCACTACCTGTGTCACCACTGGTCGCACCAATGATCGTAATACGCGCGTCTTTTTTCTTAAGCACATACTCAAAGGCATTACCCAAAAACTGCATGGCAACATCTTTAAATGCCAATGTTGGACCGTTTGATAATCCTAGAATATATAAATTGTCTTCAAGTTTGCGGACAGGAACAATCTCGTCAGAGCCAAACACCTCAGCGGTGTAAGTACGCTCAATGAGGTCTTGCAAATCAGCCGCAGGGATATCTGTCGCAAAACGCTGCATAATCGCCATCGCAAGCTGTGGATAGCTGAGCGTACGCCATTCATCAAGCGTTGCACTATCGATGTTCGGATAATGCTCAGGCAACATCAAACCACCATCTGGGGCAAGACCCATCAAAAGCACATCACTAAAATCCATCGGTGCTGTTTGACCACGAGTACTGATATATTTCATTGGATTGTCCTGTCTACAATAATGTTATTCAATAGTTAAAAACAGTTTATTCAGCCGTTTTGTGCAACAACGCATAATAGAAACCATCGCCACTCGCGCTATCAATCGGCAAGCACTGACGACCAATCACTTGTTCGATACCCCAACTGCAATCGTCGGTAAACTCAATCGCTACCGCATCATTATGATGAGTGATAAAGTCCTGCATTTGCTCGACGTTTTCTTGCTTTAAGATAGAACATGTCACGTACAGCAGATAACCACCAGCTTTGAGTTGTGGCCATAAGTTATGCAAGATGTCTGCTTGTAGCAGTGCCGTTTGCTCGATGTCTTCTTCGGTACGCAAGATACTGATATCAGGATGACGACGGATCACGCCCGTCGCGGTACAAGGAGAATCCAATAATATCGCATCAAATACGGGTTCATTTGTCGCCGCTTTTTTATTCTTGCCATGCTGCCATCTGGTCGCATCCGCACAGACAATGTTCAATGCAATGCTGTTATCTGCTTGCTGCAAATCATGCTGACTCAGATTTAGGCGCTGTAAATTCTCACGAATACGCTCGATACGTGGTGCTTCATTATCGATAGCCGTTACCTTGATATCAGTAATCGCAGGTGACGTTTCAGCATCGTCTTGTTTCACGTGAAACAACGATGATTCGTCATTAGCGCTTATGAGCTCTAACCAGTGAGCAAGCTTACCACCAGGTGCCGCACAAGCATCTAGAATGTGTATCTCATTATTACTTTCATCACTGTCGCTGTCAGTATTCGCACTTTCAGCAATGAGCTTAGCCATCAATGCTTTATTAATGATTGGTGCGGCAAGTTGCGCATGCATGTCTTGGACGCTAGCCGTTCCTAAAGCGAAATCAGGCAAAGCGTTAACGGCAGTGCTTTGATGTAGTCTAAGACCTTTGGTTGATAGCGTAGTAGCAGCGGCAGACTCTGATGAATTAGCTACCTTAAAACCAGTCGTTAGCTCAACGATATCTGCATCAATTTCTGCGCCATCCAATGCATGCTGATAATCCTCTACCGAAGTAACCGCCGAATTCACTCGTAAAAACATCGGGGCTGGTTGGCGCAAGCCTTGTGTCAGATCATCATACTCCTCGCTCCAATCTTGCTTAAGCTGATAAGCGAGCCAATTCGGTAGACTATGCTTTTTATCGCACTTCTTACGGAATTTACTTGGATTTTTGGCAACTTTACGCAAAATAGCATTCACCAAACCAGTAGAATGAGCGAACTCAATTTCTTTGGCTGCTTCAACGGTTTCATGAATCGCAGCATGGTCAGCCACTTCTAAATAGAGCAACTGTACTAAGCCTACTTGAATAGTGGTACGAACCTCAACTTCATCAATAGGGTTGTCTGCGAGCGTATCGAGCAAACGTGCCAGCGCATGCCACTGGCGCAATGTCGTGAGCAATAATGCATGGGCAAAGCCTTTGTCACCATCATGCAGACTGTTTAGTAACGGATCAAGGACGCTTGAGAGCGACTGACCGTTTTGAATAGCCAATAAGGTGCGAATCACACGCACGCGTACGCTACCATTCATAATAAGGTTGCTTGATGGTTTGAGCTTATTGTTTCTAGGCGCAGTACTGTTTTGTCTCATTAAATTTCATTTCCTTGACGTATGATCGATAGCGTCTTGTGCAGATAGGGTTAACTATCATTAAGTTAGGTTCAGTTATTTTGATTCTGTCGTAAATTGATCGCCGTCATCTAATTGGTTGCCGTGGCAAATTTGTTCAGCAGTCATCGGCTTCCCGCCCGCAAACTGTAAATGAGTAATGGCTAAAGTAGTAGCTGACGACTCGGTATCATTATCCTTACCACAAGCGACTAAAATCGCTTTACGTCCGACACTCACCACTGTGCCAGCAGGCTCATTGGTTTGCTGAGAGGCATTCACAGGCAAACTAGCCAACACTTTAACGCGCTGCCCTGCAAGAAAAGTATAAGCACCCGGCCATGGGGTCAGCCCTCGGATTTGGCGTTCAATAGCAGCAGCAGGCTGCAACCAGTCAACTTCGCCTTCCGTTTTGACCAGCTTTTCAGCATAGTTGGCTTGACTGTCATCTTGAGCGATAGCTTGCGCTTGATAAGTAGACAAGTCCTTTAATACGGTACTAATCGCTGTCGCACCAAGTGCAGCCATCTTATCATGTAGGCTAGCAGCGGTATCATCAGAGGCAATACTTTCGCTAACTTTATAAAGCATGTCGCCCGTATCAAGACCTTTGTCCATCTGCATAATGGTAATGCCGGTCTCATCGTCTCCGGCTAAAAGTGCGCGATGGATAGGTGCAGCACCGCGCCAGCGTGGCAACAGTGAAGCGTGAATATTCAAGCAACCATGAGTAGGCGTCTCTAATACACCAATAGGTAGAATCAATCCGTAAGCGGCAACAATCATCACATCTGGTTGATAGGTACGCAAAGTTTGTCTCGCATCCAGACCTTCTGTACTAGATTTTTTAAAAGTGAGTGGTTGCTCTACAGGGATATCGTTTGCGAGTGCAACCTCTTTCACCGCAGAAGCCGCCAGCTTTTGGCCACGGCCTGCTTTACGATCAGGCTGTGTGTATACCGCGACTATCTCTATATTAAGCGCTTCTTGCTGACTGATTAGTGACTCAAGGCTAATCGCTGCAAACTCAGGCGTGCCCGCAAATACTACCCTTAACCGGTTAGTAGTTGGGGTATCATGGTCGGTAAGCGAACGGGATGAATCAAAGGTGGGAGCTGTTGTAGTCATAATCATGCATTATATAAGGTTTATCTGTTCATTATAGGTGAGTTTACGACGTAGTGCCATGATTGTCATTGCCTCGTCTTAGTATCACCAATGACGTTGGTTGCCTTTATAATATAAAGAGCATCAAGCGTTCTACCTACACTATTTTTACAAAACAATGCGGTGTTCATAGCCACTCTCTGTAAACAGTGCATGGTTATTCTGCTATAAATAGAAGATACAATATGTACGTACCAAAAACGTTGAGCCATACAGCGAGGCCATATCATCATTTAGATGTATAAATGGGCCAATTGATGGCGCACCCTAATGCGTATAGAAAACTTATTATGATTTCACTATATTTTTTTGTGTCGAGATAGGACCACGCTTTCATGCAACAGTTTCAGTCCTTACAGCGCTTATTGATTTTTTATACTGTGACCTTGGTGATCATGTTATTGCTGTACTATGTCACACTGTTTGATGGGATGAAAAATCATACTGAGCAGCACAGTATAGATACTTTTCACTCGTTGCAGCACAGTATTATTGAGCATGCAAATCCTATCGATAGTGACATAAAAAGAATTCTAGAACAGCCTACTTTTGATCACATCAGCTATCAGCTGATATTAATAACCCCTTCTGGACAAACCTATATCCATCAGAACACTCGTCCTAATGAGTCTACTTTTTCTACCGTTACTTTTCCTACACTTGGCACAACTGCCACTAACAGTAATGACCACAGCTCTTACACTGTCAATAGTCATGATCTGGCCGGAATCATTAACCTCAAAAGCGGTCATCAAGTTTATATCGTATTGCGTCACGAGCCTTTTGTTATCGATTGGATATCCTACCGTTACTGGCTACCAATAATGGTGGCCATCGTACTTTTTTTCATGGCGTTACTCTATATGCTTGGTCGTCAGACCAACTGGGCGCAACTGCTGGTTTATACTGATAATTTGAGTAACGGCGCAAAAGAAGCTTATACACCGCCGCCCTTTTTGCAAAAAACATCTACCACTGAGTTTATGCTTTTAGGTCATGCTTTGAGCCGTGTCAGCTACCAATTACACAATGACTATCGTCGTATAAAAACCTTAAAACACCGTTTAGAACGCTTGGTTAACCAATCACCTCTACCGATGTTGATGAGCATACGCCATGGTCAAATTAGCTTTTACAATCAGCGTTTTGAGCAAATATTCACACCTGTGGCTCAGAGAGAACAGGGTTATGAGCTGACCGACTTTGTCAAAGGCAAGGATGAGGCCACACAAACACTCTTACAAACGGTGTCTAATTTACGTGTTACCCGTACACTTATCGTTTATGGTTTAGAAGATAAACAAGCCTATCAATTGCATGTGACACCATGGTTCGGTGAACATGGGCAAGTCCATGGTTTTACCGTTACTTTCAATAACATCGATGAAATCATGCGCCAATCTGAGCAATTGCAGCGACAAAACGAGCAGTTAAGAAAAAAATTCAATGAATTTAGCAAGCTTAAATTTGCTATCGGTCATCAGCTACGTATTCCATTAGAGGCGATGATTGATACGCTAGAACCAATCGACCCTCATACATTGTCTATCGACCAAAAGAAAACGTTGAATATTTTGATTAAAACCAGCCAAAGTATGTTGACGGTGCTCAACGACACATTACATATAGGCAATATCGAAGTTAGGAAAACTCGCCTCAGTAATGAACCGGTCGATATTTATAAACTGGGGCAAGAAGCCAATGATTCGATCATAAAAGAAGCACAGCAAAAATCACTTGAGCTAATATTCAGCTTTGCTCCAGACTGTCCACGCTCAATTGCAACTGACGATATTCGCCTCAGACAGATATTACTCAATTTATTGCATAATGCCATCAAGTTTACCCATTCGGGCTACATTGCACTGACTGTGGACGCTATTCATCAAGAGCAGGTGGCAACCGTGAGTAAAGACACTTTATTCTCTGTCAATCAAAACCTTGCAGCAGTTGAAAGCGATCGTTGGATACGCTTTAGTGTGCAAGATACAGGCGTCGGTATAACCTCTGCCAAGCAACAGGCACTACTGGCTTCTTTGAATAAATCTCGTGGCCAAGATATCAATCTAGTAGAGCAAAATGCTATGGAGACGGGGCTAGGACTAAAAAACGTCGATAGCTTTGCACGCTTACTGGGCGGCTTTATTGAACTAAAAACCGCGGTCAATGAAGGCAGTACCTTCAACCTTTACTTGCCTTGCAAAAATCCCAATTATCAGCCGATATACCATCCCAATCAGCAATTGAGTCAAATTTATCTTATCGCAGTCGTTCATCAACCACTCGTTGCAGAACACTTGCAGCGACTGTGCGAGCATCTGTCTATATCGACGACTGTCTTTACTTCTGTAGATCCAACCACCATATGCCAACTAACAGAGCAACTCAGGCAAGATAAGCAGACTTTAGCGCCCTTACTATTGCTAGATTATGAGTACTACGACACCAGTGCCCTGTTAATAGGCCATGATGTAGTAAGCCATGAAGCCAAATCTACTGAGCCCGATGAAAATCATCAAGCCATACAGATGCCCTTTGATTCAACAAATTTAGCATCGGCTAGCAACAGTCAAAGAGCGGAAAGTATTGATAGACGGCAAGCGTTGAATAGCTTACTCGCTGATACCTCATTACCTAAAATACTATTTAGTATGAAGTCTGAGCGCCGCATACCTTCTTTATTGCTCGATCAGTGTGATGGATTTTTGACAAAGCCGTTAGACAGCGCGCTCTTACTTTCTGAATTGCTACGCTTGACGCTGCCTGTGAGACAAACACTGGTGCAAACACAAACTGTTAAAGAAAATATTAGCGAATCTACCAGTCAACCAAATAGCAGCCAGACTGTAGCCCCACTTATTCTAGTCGTAGAAGACAGTTCTACGAACCAAAAAATCGCCTGCAAAATGCTAAGCAAGCTTGGTTATCGCAGTATCGTCGCAGAAGATGGGCAACAAGCGTTAGATAAGTTACAGGCTCAGCGTGCAGAGATTTCATTGATTTTGATGGACTGCCGCATGCCAGTTATGGATGGGCTACAAGCCACGCAGGCGATTCGTGCCCAAGGTGATGACATCCCTATCGTGGCGCTCACGGCAAATAATACGGAAGAAGATCGCGAGGCTTGTATGCAAGTAGGCATGGATGAATTTTTATCCAAGCCTATCAATAAAAAAGCATTGGAATCTGTTTTGCAGAGCTTTATAAAACCATAAAAATCTATAAAGCTCACTGCTTGGGTTTAAGCCATTACTTCATAAAACCATTATCTGCTAAAAATGCCTCTGTGATTTGGCTTTGTGGACTTGGCGCATCCATACCACTAGATTGTGATTTATTTAATAAACGTTCTAAATAGCGTGCAACGATATCCACTTCGATATTCACTTTGTTTCCAACCAGCCAATGTTTAGCGATATTGGTCACTTGCGCCGTATGTGGAATAATATTTAAAGAAACAATATTGTCACGTACAAGGTTCGTCGTCAGGCTAATACCATCTACTGTGATAGAGCCTTTCGTCACTGTGTAATGCGCCAACTCCTGTGGTATCGTAATCTCAATATAGATCGAGCGCGCATCTTGCTGTAGCTTACTTACTACCCCAACGCCATCCACGTGACCAGCCACAATATGGCCACCGAAACGTGTTGTTGGTAACATGGCTTTTTCTAGATTGACAATATGACCAGGTTTTAAAGTCTCTAATGCTGTACGAGCGATAGTCTCACGTGAAACATCAACAGAATAATGATTGCTACCGAACTCTACCACCGTCAAACAAATGCCATTTGAGGCAATCGAATCTCCCAGCTTTACATCACTGAAATCTAAATCATTAGATTCTACTGTCAAACGTATATCACCGCCCGTAGGCTGCATAGATTTTACTTTTCCCACACTCTCTATAATTCCAGTAAACATATTGGCCTCATCTCTTTGTAACATTGCCGTTATCGACAATATATTTTATATTCATTCGTATTTTAGTGGTGTTTGTCCAAACTATATTTTTAGTGAAACCTAAGCTAATTCTATGCTCATTATGGGATAACTTGTGGATAAGTAATGATAAATCAACCCTTAGCAAGCCAAAACCCTCGATAATAACAAGTTATCCACAGGAAAATTAAATTCGAAAACAGGATAAGTTTCTTATAAATTAAGTGTAAACTACTGATTTGCATGTGTTTATTAACGTTATTGTGTAGAGGTGCATAATATAAGTTTCATGTGAAACGAAGTTATACACAGTTTCATGTGAAACCTAAGTTATATAACATTACTTATCCACATTTAGCCCACACCAGATATAAATGATAGATAAACCCTTTACTCTCAATGGCTTATAGAGGTAACAGCGTTAACTTAAGATCAGAGCCTACTCGTTCATGGCTACTAACACTAAAACGTAGCTGTTGTGCCAGCGATATAGGATCAAAATCAACCATAGGACGAGCTTGCGCACCAAGCAGACATGGCGCTTGATAGACAATCAATTCATCTACGAGCTGTTGGCTTAAAAAGCTACCAGCGACGCTAGCACCAGCCTCTACTAACACGTCATAACATTGATACTCACTGACCAAATTTTTCAGTAATGCAGTCAAGTCGTCTTCACGCCAATATAGCGTATTTGGACGACGACATAACTGATGACTAGACTCTGGATTATGCTCTAGCCGTTGACGTCTATCTAGCACTACTACGATAGGTGGCGGCACTTGCTCAGGTGGAATACCTAATTGGCTAGAACGTACATTAAGCTGTGGATCGTCCGCAATTATCGTTTCACTACCCGTAATAACCGCACCACTTTGTGCGCGTAGTTTCTGTACGTCTTCACGGGCGGCGGCTGAGGTAATCCATTTTGACTCACCAGACGCCATCGCTGTACGACCGTCCAGACTGGTTGCTATTTTCAGTCGTACATAAGGCATCTGAGTACGCATGGCTTTCAAGAACCCACGATTTAATGCTTCTGCCTGCTCTGTCAGTACGCCAACTATAACCTCAATACCAGCTTGTTCTAACAACCTTACACCGCGACCTGCGACTTGTGGATTCGGATCTAGACCTGCAATCACGACACGTTTCACATTCGCGGCAACCAGCGCCAGCGCGCACGGCGGCGTACGTCCTGTATGACTACATGGCTCTAATGTTACGTAAGCAGTTGCTCCTGCTGCTCGTATGCCCGCTTCTTTCAGCGCAAATACTTCTGCGTGAGGCTCACCCGCTTTCGGGTGAAAGCCTTGTCCGACTACTTCTCCTGCTTGGACAATGACACAGCCCACTGCAGGATTGGGCCTTGTGGTATACAAACCTTGTTTCGCCTGCTCAATAGCAAGCATCATAAAGTAGCGATCTTGTGCATCTTGAGCATGGTTTTGAATAGACATAGCAGTGGACTTAATCAATAATTGAAGGTTCTATATAAGAAAGTAAGTGTTTGAGACCTGATTAATAGAGTAACTATGACTTATTTATCAGTTTCGTTCGATTGTTTTTCATTTGGGCGGATATTGGCAATTTCTTGATGAAAAGCATCGATATCTTGGAAGTCGCGATAGACACTAGCAAAGCGCACATAAGCGACATCATCCAACGTTTTGAGCTCACTCATGATAATTTCACCTAATACTTTACTGCTAATTTCACGCTCACCCATCTGTCTGACACGCTTCTCAATTCGGCTAATCATCGCTTCTTGTTCATCAATCGTGATAGGTCGTTTTTGCAAAGGCAATAAAATAGAGCGACGCAGTTTTTCATTGTCATAGGGCTCAATTTTGCCACTTGATTTGATAATCCTTGGCATCACGACTTCGACCATCTCAAAGGTAGTAAAACGCTCTTGGCAGCTATTGCATGAGCGGCGGCGGCGAACTTGCGCACCTTCCGCAGCAAGACGCGAGTCAATAACTTTAGTCTCTGACGCATTACAATACGGACAGTGCATCGCATTTTCCTTGTTTTAACATTGAGAGTCAGAGTCTTTATTTATGAGACCCATGCTAGATAAGCACATCATAGTAATACTTTATTATTTGCCAATACAGAAGCTACCAAATATCTTGCCCAACAAGTCATCAGCGCTAAATTCGCCCGTAATTTCGCCCAGACTGCGCTGTGCTTGACGTAAGCTTTCAGCGACTAACTCTCCTGCTTGGAATACGGTCAGCTGCTCATGGGCCTCTGCCAAACAGTCAACCGTTCGTCTGAGGGCATCCAAATGTCTTGTACGAGCGATCAAGCTGTTCTCTGGTGGATGAAAACCCACTTTAGCACACAATGTTTCGACCAGATTATCGATACCAATACCTGTTTCACATGAAACATTCACTTGTTCATAGCCTCTGTTTTTTATTTCAATTTGTGACAAGGAAGCCACTGATTCACTATTATTAGCGCTTAACAAATCACTTTTATTGGCAATAATCAGTAAGCGTTTGGCCTCTGGTAGCTCGCCAAATAACTGTTCTGCCAGTTGCAATGGTGTACTGTCTTCTTCAAGGTCACGAGTCACATCGTAGACCATCAGAAGCATGTCAGCCTGCGTGATTGCGGTACGAGCACGCTCGATCCCGATACGCTCTACAGTATCTTCTGTCTCACGCAGCCCTGCCGTATCAGTAAGATGTAATGTCAGACCATTGAGTACGACCGTCTCTTGGAGCGTATCACGCGTGGTGCCAGCCACATCGGTCACGATAGCACGCTCTTGCCCTGCTAGGCGATTAAGTAGGCTGGATTTGCCTGCATTTGGCCGACCTGCTAACACCACATGAATACCATCACGTAGCAGCTGGCCTTGTTTTGCAGTCGCCAATACTTGTTGTATCTTATCTTGCGTTTGCTCAAGCTTATTTTGTATCACGCCATCAGATAAAAAGTCGACATCTTCTTCATCAGGGAAATCAATGGCCGCTTCAACATGCAAGCGCAGATGAATAAGTTGCTCTAACAGTTGATTGATTTTTTGTGAAAACTCACCGCTTAGTGAGCGAATAGCACTACTAGCTGCCGCCGCACTGGTTGCATCAATGGCGTCAGCAATCGCCTCTGCCTGTACCAAATCTAATTTGTCATTATCAAAAGCTCTATAAGAGAACTCCCCTGCACTAGCTTGTTTTGCACCCAACTCGAATACGCGTGCCAGTAGCTGGTTTTGCAAAATCATGCCGCCATGTCCTTGCAGCTCAATCACATCTTCACCGGTGAAAGAATGCGGCCCTTTAAAATACAGCACCAAACCTTCATCAATCACTGTGCCATCAGCCTGATAAAATCGGCAAAAACTGGCCATACGTGGGGTGAAAGCAGACTTACCAGTTAGCGTGCAGGCAATATCATAAGCACGCGCACCTGAAAGACGTATGACGCCGACACCACCACGCCCAAGCGGTGTGGCAATGGCAGCAATTGTGGCCAATCCAGAGGCTTTAGGCGGTTCAGATGAATTAGATACAGTTAACGTCATCTCTAAGGAATCCACAATTACTCTCAGTAGCTAAAAACCCCATTATAAACCTCTGTACTCATACAGACAAAACAAACTTTGAAAGGAGATCCCATTGGACGTGTTTTCATTTTGATGTTGATAAACTGTGGATAAAAAAGCTATCACTTATCCATCACACATAAAAAACCACCGCCGTAGCGATGGTTTTCTATCAGTTCATAAGCTAGAGCTAGTTAGTCTAGTACTTTAACCGTACGACGTTTTTGCTCTTCGTCAACTTTTCTATTGACGATATATTGCTGAGTCATACTAAACAAGTTGTTCACTGTCCAGTATAAAACCAAACCTGCTGGGAAGAACAGCATGAATGCCGTAAAGATAATCGGCAAGAACTTCATAACCTTTGCTTGCATTGGATCAGCTGGCTGCGGGTTCAACTGCTGCTGAATAAACATCGACGCGCCCATTAGTAGCGGCAAAATGAACCATGGATCCATCGCTGAAAGATCATGAATCCACAAAACCCATGGCGCATGACGCAGTTCAACGCTTTCTACTAATACCCAGTACAAGGCTAAGAAAATCGGCATCTGCATCAAGATTGGCAGACAACCAGCCATTGGATTAACTTTTTCTTCTTTGTATATCGCCATCATTTCTTGCGACATCTTCATACGATCATCGCCATGCTCTTCTTTGAGTACTTTGAGTCTCGGTGCAATGGCACGCATCTTCGCCATTGAGTAGTAGCTCTTATTAGAGAACCACATCAAGGCAATTTTAACCAAGACCGTTAGCATGATGATTGACCAACCCCAGTTGCCAACCACTTTGTGCACGCCTTCCAAGATAGCAAACAAGATTTTCGATATTGGCCATAGTAGACCATAATCAACCGTTTTATTTAGGCCTACTGCGACATCTTTTAGCTCAGACTGTACTTTTGGACCTGCATACAGCGTCGCATTCAAAGTGACTTGCTTGTTAGGTGCTACATTCACCAGATGACTGTTAAAACCAATAAAGTAATCATCACCCGTTTCGCGGCTAAAGAATGTACCTGTAAAGTTTTCAGGCGTCCATGCAGAAACAAAATAATGCTGCACGATGCCAACCCAGCCTTTATCACTGGTCGTCGTCAACTCACCATCGCTAAAATCACCAAATTTCAGCTTATTATAAGGATCGTCTGGCGTACCCCAAGCACCGCCCAAGTAAGTCGCCATGCTCAGCGCGCCTTTATCAGACATACCAGGATCTTTACTATCATCACGCTTTAGCTGCGCAAACATCTGACCTTGCCAAGCGTTGGTAGACGCGTTTTGGATCTGATAGCTAATATCAATCGGATATTTATTTTCAGTAAAAGTGAACGTTTTGGTGATTGTCACGCCATCTTTTTTATAAGTAAGCGGGACTGACAATGTTTGTTGCCCGTCTTCCATCACATAATTATTAGCCGTATGGTTGTAAGTCGCTCGACCCTCTGCCGTATCAATACCATTTTGACCGATGAGTCCAGACTGAGCCACGTATACACGATTGCTGTTATTTTCTAACAATACGAAAGGCTTATCGCTATCGAGCGTTGCGTCATACTGCTTGAGTGCAGCATAGACAATATCACCGCCTTCTGGATTGATTTTTATATCATAGCGATCAGTTGTTACCGTGATTAGACCTGCGTTCTTCGCAGGGGCAGCTGTCACAGTATCGTTATTCGTAGGTAGCGTTTGTACCGGAATATCGCCTGCTGCACCAGTGGTAGAAGGAATGTCAGCACCTACTGAATTTGTAGTTTCTGGCACCGCATCTACAGCTGGCGCATCGGCATAATCATCTCGCCATGCCAAAATCAGCAGATAAGCGGTAATTAGCATCGCAATGATGATCATCACCCGAAATATCTTTTGCATAAACCTTTCCTAGATTAAAAAATTAGGGAATGAAAAATTAGGGCATGTGTCATGACGGTACTACGCAGTTATCCTCATACACGGCAACTGCATTGGTCGTCATTTACATAAAATGTGCATCATTTTACTAAAAATCCGTCTCAAATGATACCAAGAGTGTGGATAACTTGTGGGTAACTCACCAGAGGTAATAGCGACATTACTAGAGGGCTATAAGAGAGCAATCTTTATTCTGGTTTCATCAGATAGTTAAGTCGAGCAACATAGCTGCTAGCGTCTCGATACACACCCAATCCTAAAAAGCCCACATCAGAGGCTTTCATAATAGGTAGATAATGATAAGAAGATAAAGGAAGAGGCACAAAGTCTATACCGTGCCCACCTAGAGGGTGACACCTACTAAGACGTCTTAATAGTAACCAACTACCTGTACGAATCCCATGCCATACCAAAGCTTGTTTGCCATAATTTGAACAAGTGGGATAGTAACGACAGCGAGCAGGTATGATGGGACTGATTATTTTTTGATAAAAAACAATCGTATTAAATAAAAAAAGAAAAAATATTTTATTTATATTTTTAAAAAAACAATTCATT